>JAYGEH010000387.1:0-9164 GCA_046582475.1 Rhodospirillales bacterium | reverse complement strand
CCGGGTTGAAACGGCTTCCCGCGTTGTTTTCTTCCTGTATTAGCAGCGACCAAATTGATGCTCCCAGATTTTAGGCACAATTACCCTACCCGTTACTTTCCCCCCGTATTTACGAGAGCAAAGGCAATGTTTTCAGCGCATGTTTACCAGCCGTCCTATTTCTCCGGGGGACCAGCCCGTTTTCCCTCATGCAGTAAGCATGACCTCTTGACGGGCCTGTCTATTATGTTGGGCGAATAAGGCTATATATCGGGGACGCCCATTGCAGCGTGACCCCAGGGGCGGGTTAACCCCCATGCGCATATCCGGCTTTATCACGGGAAACCGGCAAACCGTGGGCGACACATCAGAATCCAGCCGATAGAGATATTGTGAGCAATGGGCTGAGCTAGTCGAAGGGCTGTCGCCACAGACTTCGACATTTGAAGCGCCGCTATCACTGGCGGTGTTGATTTTGTGAAATTCGTTTAGTCGTGAAACGTCGCGAATTGCAGTAAGGCGGTGCCGTTGCAAATTCCGCAGTAAACTGTGATTTACCGGAGGCCTCTCACGCCGAAAACGGGGGTTCGACTCCCCCTGGGGATACCAAGGTTTCTATTGGCGATACAGATCGGCGCTGACGCCGAAATGATCGCTGAGCCGCTTGCCGTCTTCCGCTATATTGCTGATACCGAACACAGCGTCCGAGGCCAGATCCGGGCTGTGGGCGATGTGGTCGATGGTGGCTTCAAACATGCCGGGAATGGCGCCCCGGGTGGCCACTTGGTAGCCGTCGATGGTTTCCATCAGCGCGTCATGGACAGCATGCGGGGTCCAAATTCTCGGAATGCGTTGGTTGAAATCGCCGGCGATGACGGTTGCCATATTTCGGTCCAGCCCGGCCAGAAAATCTTTCAAGCCATTCAGATAGGCCAAATGTATGGACCAGGGCTTGGGCCTTGGCTTGGCGGCAACCGGCGCGGCCATATGGTAGGGGATGCAGACACCGACGAAGCGGATGCGGCCGAGCTTGGTCTCGGTGATGCCCGAAACCAGGGCCTCGGTGCCGGTTTCGGCGCTGCCATGAACCACGCCGGTCCATTCGGCGCCGCTCCATAGGAGCACCTTGCGCTCGGCGTCACCGGTCTTCGACCAGACCCGGCCGGCGGCGGCAATGGCGTGGCCACCCCATTCACCCAGACTGTCTGCATGGGCTTCGGTCAGGCAGATGATATCCGGTGCCGCTTGGCGCGCCCGTGCCAGCAATTGCCGCGCCTGCCACGCATGCGGCGGGCGGCGTTCGAAGTTCCAGGTCAGGATGCGGATGGGCGGAATTACTCGGCGGCCACCAATACGGCGCCGTCCCGGGTCAGGCCGGCGGCCTCGATGGCCTTGGCGATGCCGGCAATCTCGGCGTCCGTGAGCTTGGCCAGGGGCGGGCGCACGGTGGCGCGCGGCAGCCGGCCGAGCATGACCAGGGCCTCTTTCATGCGGTTGTGCATGTCGCAGAACGGATCGGCGTAGAAACACTGGGCGGTGGGCAGGATACGCTCGTTGACGGCCCGTGCCTGGGCCAAATCGCCCGCTTGTACGGCCTTAAAGAGGGCCACCTGCAAATCGGCGATGACGCTGCCGGAACCGGACAGGAGCCCGGCGCAGCCCAGGCTCAGGGACGCCAGCAACCACGACGAATGGGTGGAGAGCACGTTCACCGGGCGGGCAAGGCCCTGCAGGGTGCGGATATGCAATTCGTGGCGCATGGCATCATTGCACCAATCCTTGATCGCGCGGAAGCTGGGAATTTCCTCGGCCATGCGGACCAGGGTATCGATCGGGTAGGCATAGTTCATGGCCACCGGATACTGAAAGGCGATGAACGGCAGATCGGTGGCCTCGGCGATGTTGCGGAAATGGGACAGGATCATTTCCGGGCGGGATACGCCGTTGCCGAAGCCGATGGAGTGGGGCGGGAAAACCAGCAGGCACGATGCGCCCGCCGCTTCCGACATGCGCGCGATGCGCGCCGCTTCGAGGCTGCCGTCCGCATAGATGCCGTTGATGATCGGCAGCGCATCGCCGACGGTGTCCAGGGTCAGGTCCAATATGCGGCGCTGTTCGTCGAAGGAGCAGGCATGAATCTCCGAAGCGTGGCCGTTGACGGTGATGGCGCTGATACCATCGATGCCGGCGACGTCCCTGAGATGGCTGATGGTCGCCGCCGCATCGATGGAAAGATCGTCGTTGAATGCCAGCAACGTGGCCGGGATCACGCCCGCCGGCTGGTAATCGTCAAATCTGGCCATGGCCCGTACTCCCGCAATTTTTCTCCGCTACAATAAGGCGCACAACGAAAAAAGTCATCCCTCGCCATTGCCGGCGGCGGCGGCGGCGATTTCGCTGAGTTTGCGCTGATCGATTTTGTCGCCGACCAGGGGCAGGGCGTCCATAACGACCAATCGCTCCGGGATTTTGTAATAGGCGACGCCCCTTTCTTGGAGAAATTGGCGAAGCGGCTCCAGCGCCACCGGTTTTCCAACCACCGCCACCACGCAGGCGCAGACCCGCTCGCCCAGGATCGGGTCCGGAACCGGTACCACCGCCACCTGGTCGATATCGGTGTGGGTGCGCAGCAAGGTTTCGATCTCGGCGGGGATCACCTTGTCGCCGCCGCGCACGATGACGGCGTTCATGCGCCCGATGATCGAATAGTTGCCGCGATCGTCCCGGCGCGCCAGATCGCCGGTCTGAAACCAGCCGTCGATCCAACTGCCGGGCCCGGCCTCGCCCAGATAGCCGCCGGCGCAGCAGGGGCCGCGGCCGATCAAATGGCCGATCTCGCCCGGCGCCACGTCGGTGCCATTCGTATCGACCAGCCGGAACTCGGTGCCGCCCCGGGGTTTGCCCACGGTATGGCGGCGCACATCGGGCGCATCACCCGGCGCCGGACAGGCCCAGCCGCCGAAATCGGCGCCGCCATAGGTGGAGACCACGGCGGCGCCGGTGACGCTTTCCAACTCCTCGGCCAAGGAGGCCGGCATCACGGCGCCGGAGGTGTACCAGATGCGGACGCTGCCGGCATCGATGCCGCCAAGGCCGGGGGCGATCATCGCCAGTTGCGCCGGCGTGGCGCAGACCAGGCTCGGCCGTTCGGCCTCGATCAAGCGGAGCGCTGGCGCCGCCGAAAAAATGGGCATGGTGACGATACTGGCGCCAATCATCGGCGCCGCCAGCCAGGCCGGGCGCGCCGGGCCGGTGCCATGGGAGAGGACCAGAAATATATCATCGGCGCGCAATTCCAGTATCTCGATCTGCCCCAGGGCGCGTCGGCCGGCTGCCGCGCCGGTGTAATGGGCGATTTTTGGAATACCCTCGGAGCCCGATGTGGCCAAGGCGTGCACCACATCGTCCAATCCAAGCGGCGGCGCCGTCGATTTGGGTCCCTCCAAGTCGAGCAGCGCGTCATCGGGCAGCGTCAGGCGTTCCGGCGGCTCGCCAAACTGGCCGCAGATTTCGGCGCATTCGGCTTCGAAATCGCGCTTTCGAAATTTGCCTTTGGAAATCAGCAGCGCCGCCCCGATGCTTTCCAGGATCGACTTCAATTCGCGCCGGCCCTGGCTGGCCGGCACCGGAATGAAAGGCAGCCCGGCGCGCTCGCAGGCAAAGCGCAGGAGGTTCCATTCGGCGCAATTGGGCAGCCAGGCGAGGACCGGCCGGCCACGCTGGAAGCCCTTGGCGGTCAGCCATCCGGCGGTGGCGTCCATCCAGTCGGCGGCCTCTCCCCAGGACAGCCGGAAGCGGTCGTCGACGAGGGCCGGGGCATCCGGGCGCTGAGCCCGGTGCCGTGTAACCGCCTCTGCTATGGTCTCCATCAACCCTTCTCCTCAGCCTTATTCCAGGGCCTCCATCACTTTGAAGTAGTCGGTGTAGGGCGGTGCATCGAATACCGGCGCCAGGTGCTCGGTAATGCGTACGCTGCAAGGGGCGGCGTCGCGGGTGCCGACCACCGAGCGCAACCACAACAACGGCTCGCCGGCAACCGGCGCCTCGGAAATCACGGCGCGCACATTGATGCCCTTATATTTGTGCCGGCCGGGGGTCAGATCGCGCAAGGTGAGCACCACCTGGTTGCCGGACACGGCATGATCGCGGTCGCGGACGAAAGCTTCATATTCTTCGGCCATGATCTAAAGACCCAGTTTCTTCCAGCGCGCGTTGACCCGGTCCTGCACATCTTTGGTATACATGGAATCCAGGGTGGCGCGAATCGGTGTGGTGCCGGCCGGCCAGTCCGGCGGCCAGGTGGCGTCGAAGGCGACGCTGGCGCCAAGCTGGTTCACCCGTTCCTCCTGGCTGTAGGCCGGGGTCAGGGCGTTGGCGCGGCCCTCGTAGCGATGAATATAGGTGCCCCGGTCGGGATGGCATTTGGTGGAGAACGCATGGATCACGGCGGACATGTTGAAGACATCCACATCATCGTCGACGACGATCACCTTGGACATCAGGGCGCGCCGCGCGGTCAGAATCTCGACCACCTGGCGGGCCACATCGGGCCCGCCCCTGGTGACCGACACGATGGCCATATGGACGCCGCTTTCGGGCGGAATATAGACCTCGGCCACCGGAACGTCATAGCGTTCCAGGCGCCGGCGGATGGCGATGGCGCCGGAGATCGAGGTGGTGACGGCGCTGGAATCCATGAAACCGGTGGTGTCGATGGTGAAGATCGGATCGCGCCGGTGGGTGATGGCGGTCACCCGGGCGCAGACCGAATTGCCCATCTCGCCGCTGCGATAGCCGGGATACTCGCCGTAGGGCCCTTCCTGGGCGATCTTGTCGGGATATATCTCCGCCTCGACAACGATTTCGGCCGACGCGGGCACAAACAGGTCCGAGGTTTCGCACTTGATCAATTCCACCGCACGCTCGCCCAACCCGCCGGCCAGTTCCACCTCGTCGCCGCCCATGCGGAAGGTGGCGGTGGCGCTGAGATGGCTGGGCTGGTCGGCGCCGATGACGATGGCGATGGGCATCGGCTCGCCGGCCGGCGCGTAGCCGTCCAGCAGCATCTTGCCCAAATGGCTGTTGGGCCGTGGATAGCCGGTCAAATGGTGTTCGTCGTGCACCATGAAGCGGTACATGCCCCAGTTGACCCAGCCGGTGTCCCGGTCCTTGGAGATCACCAGGTCCCAGGTGCCGAGATAGCGCCCGCCATCGCCGTCATGCACCATCGGCACTGGCAGATCGAACAGATCGATGTCGCTTTTCGGGATTATGACTTCCTTGCACGGCGAGGAGTTGACCAATATCGGCTGGATCGGGTTTTGCTCGCGCTGCGCATAAATCTTATAGAGCTCGCGGATCGGCGTGCCGGCGGGCAGGCCGAGGGCCACCGCGTAGCGCCGCCAGCCGGTCACCGGGTTGGCCAGAACCCGCCAGCCCGCATAATCCTTGACGTTGTTGAACATAAAGGCGGGACCATCGCGCTCGCAACTGAGGCGCCCGATGCCGGCAAGTTCCTGATCCCAATCCACCTCGTCGTCGATGGTCACCAGATCGCCGCCCGATTGCAGCGCATCGGTGAATTCCCTGAGATCCCTATGTGCCATAACATCCGTCTCCTGCTAGTGGCCTGTGTCATTGAATTTGCAAGATATCATCCGCCCGGGCCTGGCGACAGGACCGAAGGAAATGAATTTCCGGTGCTCGTCAATCGCCCCGGCGGATGATAATATGGCCGCCGGTTGCATGCAGCACCAACAACAAGGAGGGGGGCCTAATGGCTCAATTTTCCATCGTCGTCACGATCAGGGTCAAACCCGGCGAGGCGGACAAATTTCGCGGCATCATTCTGGAAAACGCGGCGGCGTCGCTCCGTGATGAGGCGGACTGCCACAGGTTCGACGTTCTGAATTATGAAGACGATCCGGAGACTTTTGTCTTTTACGAAGTCTATACCAACGCCGCCGCCCTCGACAGCCACCGGGAAACACCGCATTTTAAGAAATTCGCCGAACTGACGGGCGATATGATTGCCGAGCGCGACGTCAAACGGTGCCACTTGATCTCTTGAATGCCGCCTGAAATTCCTCCTTTAAAATTTCGGCCAACGTACCGTACCTGCGGTCCCGAAAAAGGACGCCGAAAACCACCCGCCACCTTCTTTCATGCCCAGCCTCGAGAATTTGTTAAAACGCGCACCTATTTCGGTCCCGACCGCCGCCGCGTGAACAAAAATTGGGACGCCCCGGAACGGCGCAAATATCCGTCCAGCCCGGCTACGGGCGAGGCGCCGGACGCGGCGATAGCGGTCGAAGGCGAAGAAGACGCCGGCCTGTTCCAGGCCGAACTGGACGCCCTGTTTGATTAAGAACCGCCGCCCGCCTTTCTCCGCCCGCTCGGAAGATAAAACTCCGCCATCGCCCTGTTGAGCGCTCGCCCGGTTTCGCTGTCCTTGTTCTTGACCGCGCCATCGACCGTGAGCCGGTTCGCCTTCTGGAACTTTTCCAGCCCGCCGAAGACCGTGTCGGGTTGGTTCTCGGTAAATATGGTCGGATGGGGTTTGGGCGCGAAGCCCAAATCCTGGAGCACGCCGTCTAGATGGCGGAGATCGACCGCGCCGTTCTTGCCGCCCCGGCGGCGGGGCTTGTGGGTTTCGAAATAGCTGATCATTGACATTTCCCTATGATAATTTCGTAAAGTGCAATAAAATCAGTTAATTACACGAACCCGTTGCGGAATTTTCATGCGCTTGCCTCTTTCCATATTCCTTGTCGCCATGGCGGTTGGGTGGCCGGGTCCGGGTGGCCAGTTCGCCCTGGCCCAGGAGGCCAAAGCCGGCATCGATCCTGCGCTCTTGAAGCGGGCGGAGGCGGGCGAAGTGGACGCGCAAGTGAAACTTGCAAAGCAATTGGTCAAGGGAAATTCCGTGCCGCAAGATTTAGAGGCGGCGGAGAAATGGTTCGACCGCGCCGCCGCCCAGCATCCGGTAGAAGCGTTGTCTGCCGGTTTTGCGTTTCGCCGAGCCAAAGAATTTCAACTTGCGCGCAAATGGCTGCATCGGGCCGCCGCGCAAAAGAGCCTCACCGCCTATCTCTATCTCGCAAATATGTATAACGAGGGAAAAGGCGGCGCGCCCGACTTTGAAAAGGCGGAATTCTATTACCGTCTGGTCGCGGAAGCCGGGCTAGAGGACGCCTGGGGCCGGATCGGAGAAATTTATTACCGGGGCAAAGGCCGGCCGCGGGATTTCGCCAAGGCGCGGGAATTTTTTCGGCGCGCCGCAGGCGTGGGTCCTTACACCATCCAGTATACCATCCAGTTGGCCGAAATGAATCTCAACGGATTGGGCGGGCCGCGCGATCCCGGAGCGGCGGTGAAATGGTACGAAATGGCAGCCACCAGCCCAAACGCCCATACCATGCACCTTCTCAGGACCTTGTATCGAAGCGGCGGATTGCCCGGCCCGGACGGGAAGTCTAAGGCCCTGAGCTGGTTCCTTTTGGCCACGGCCTTCGGTCATGGAGAAGCAGAATTGCTGGTCCGTCGAATGAATGTGCGCGGCCCCCGTGCGGTAGCGTTGGAGGCAACCGCGCGCGCCCGGCGGGTCGCCGGAGATGCGAAATTTCAGCCCGATATTCTGGCCTACCTGGACCAGGCCGAAACCTATTTCCGGAAATAAATCTGGCTTAGGTCATGAACTCATAAATGGCGACGAATGTGACGTGCGTTATTTTGTTCACTGGCAAGGCGTTAGGAGAGTAATGCCAAAGCATCATGACCGACGACGCAACGCCGTCCGTTTAGCAAAAGAACCATGCCCCAAAGGGGGTCGGCAAATAGCCCGTTTCGGTGCGTCGGAGGTCCTCACCGGGGCAAAGGCCCCGCTTTCGCGCCCCCTCCTACCGAAACAAGCTATTTGCCGATCACAGCTCGCCGTCATTTATGAGTTCATGACCTAGAGCATTTTCCGACCAAATCCGATCAATTTGACCGGGTGAATTTGCGTCGTGGCTAGGCGCGCTTCGCATGGCGATGCGGTGCATCGGCAAAGATGCGCAACGATGCCACGGCGTAAATGTTCCCGGCCTCCGGTGTGGCATCCGGGCCTTTCGGGGGCGTTGCGGCGCTTGCCCGATGCGAAGGCATTGCGCCACGCTCCGCGCCTACCCGAAAAACCTGGCTGCCACATCAAATGGACCGGATTTGGGTCGGAAAGTGCTCTAGGGTCCAGGAAATAGCATGCTACGCGTGTTTGCGACCTGATTGAATTGGCCGGAGGTGGCGCAGTCCCTATGCCTCTCGGCTCGGGGCAAGACGCTGCCTTAGAATTTGGATTTTGTCCTCTATATCGTCAATTTCGCCCTTGATTTTTTCGAGTTCCATTTCGATTTTATCGCGTGCGTCGGGGTCTGTCTCGTTCGCGAGCCGTTCGGCCATCATTTGCGCCACACGTCCCAGATAATGTGCTTCCTTTTCCAGCTCCTCTATTTGATCTCGAATATCGTCATCAGATTCTCCCTTTTCATTTTCTTGGGCGCGTTTCGGGTCGATGCCGAACTTCTTGATATATGCATTCAGCGCGTTCTCCGCCTCGCCGTGTGGACGAATGCGGGCGCTGGGATTATAAAATTCCGCCATTGCCTTGTTGAGGGCGATGCCGGTTTCGCTGTCCTTGTTTTTGACCGCGCCATCGACCGTGAGCCGGTTCGCCTTCTGGAACTTTTCCAGCCCGTCGAAGACCGTGTCGGGTTCGTTCTCGGTAAATATGGTCGGATGGGGTTTGGGCGCGAAGCCCAAATCCTGGAGCACGCCGTCTAGATGGCGGAGATCGACCGCGCCGTTCTTGCGATCCTGGCGGCCGGACCGGCGGCGGGGCTGGTTGGGCGGCCGGCGGCGGGGTTGGTTGAGCGGCCGGCGGAGCGGATTGTGATTTTCGAAATAAGTGATTATCGACATTTCCTGGCTCGGTTAAAATTAATAATGGAATTATTATAATCTAATTACACTATAAAGTCAAGGAATTTATTATTATATTCTATTTTCGTCACAAGTTGCCGTCGGAATTGGGTAGAAATGGCGGTTAATATGGGCTAAAATTCTCAGTAATACCAGCAATACATACCTTTTTTCGTTGCCTCCCTTGCGCCCTGGCCGGAACAGGCTATATATGTATAATATACTGGAAA
>JAYGEH010000379.1:0-11172 GCA_046582475.1 Rhodospirillales bacterium | reverse complement strand
TGAGCTGAGCAAGAACAGCTGGCTGTTGGCGATCCAGGTTCCAGGCCGTGACAATCCGAGCCTGCATCCGCTCCTGGGTGGCGATGCCGAGGGGCTGATGGCGAAGCTCGATGCGGCACGGGATCGGGTGGCCAAGGCTACCGGGCAGCCGCCGGCGGTAATGCTGTGCTACGAGGCCGGTTATGACGGTTTTTGGTTGGTGCGGTTCCTTGAACAGCGAGGTATCGCGTGTCAGGTGATGGAACCGGCCAGCCTGCGGGTCAACCGGCGGGCGCGGCGGGTGAAGACCGACCGTATCGATGTGGAGAACATCCTTCATACTCTGGTTGCCTGGAACCGTGGTGAGCGTCATGTCTGCTCCATGGTGGTGATCCCGAGCGTCGAGGAAGAGGATCTTCGCCGCTGTCACAGGGAACGGGATCGATTGATCCGTGAGCGGACAGCCCACACCAACCGGATCAAGGGTCTGCTGTTTGGTCAGGGCATTCGCGGTATAGCCATCGGAACTGGTCACAGGAGATGGGCGGCCCTTTGCCGGAGCGTCTCGGCCGGGAGATTACACGGGAGATCGAGAGGTTGGCTCAAGTGCAGGTACAAATCGTCGCGGTCGAGCGTGAACGTGAGACCCAGATCGGGGAAAGCACAACGAAACGTGTTCCATAGGTGACTTATTGGTGACTTAATGCGATCAGGGGGCCAGCTCTCATCTGGCTAACCCCCTGATTTTAATGGCTCCGGCGGTAAGACTCGAACTTACAACCTAGCGGTTAACAGCCGCTCGCTCTGCCATTGAGCTACGCCGGAATAAACTGTTGGAGGCGCGGACCGGAATCGAACCGGTGTTCACGGCTTTGCAGGCCGCTGCGTAGCCACTCCGCCACCGCGCCGCTCCAGGCCGCCTCCTGACTGGTGCTGCTCGAAGGCTGCAAAAATTATACGCTGCGCCCGAAGCGGTCAAGAACCCTTTGCGGCCCGGCCACCGGCAATTCGTTTATTGGCCGCCGGCCGATATTTTTTGTTCCTGGCAATGGAATGGGGTGATCCTTGGCTTGTTTGGTGGTAAGGAATTCCCATATCGTTATGAGAGGTTTGGGGACAGGACATGGATTTTGCCGCCGCGCGCCGCAATATGGTCGAAAGTCAGATACGCACCAACCGGGTGACCGACGAGCGTATCGTTGCCGCTTTGGGGGAAATCCCCCGGGAACTATTCGTCGGCGAAGACCGGGCGGCTATCGCCTATGTGGACGAAGCCCTGACCCTCGGCGGCGGCCGCTATCTGATGGAACCCATGGCCTTCGCCATGTTGCTGCAGGCGGCGGAGATTGGCGGCGACGATGTGGTCCTCGATATCGGCTGCGCCACCGGCTATTCGTCGGCGGTGCTGGCGCGCTTCGCCGGGACCGTCGTCGCCCTGGAAGAGGACACCGGTTTTGCCGCCCGCGCCACCGAACTGTTGGCTGAATTGAAGATCGATAACGTGGCCGTCATGGAAGGCGCGTTGACGGCCGGTCACGCCGGGCAGGCGCCCTACAACGCCATCGTCATTTCCGGCGCCGTCGCCGAAGTGCCCGAAGTCATTATCGGGCAATTGGCGGATGGCGGCCGGCTGGTATTTATCGAAGCCTCGGAAGATGGACTTGGGCGCGGATTTTTGATCGGTAAATACGGCGAATCGATCAGCCGCAGGCACATATTCGACGCCGGATCGCCCATATTGCCCGGTTTTGAGCGGCGTCCCGCCTTCAGTTTTTAAAATTTGTGCGCCGGGTACGATAAATTCAAGGCTGAACGGCGCAAATTCCGCTAATTTTTACTTTATATAGTGTCCAAGCTTTAATGATCCCCTATACTTTGTGGGACCATCAGGGAGCGGGCGAATTCGCAAACCATTTGGTAAGACTTTTTACATAGGGTCGAATTGGGTTATTCGGGGTGTTATGGGCGTTCGTTTCGCGTGCGGCAATTTCTCCCGAATTCCCGTAGGCGGTGGCCTGCTTGCCGCCGTAGGGAGTTATAACTGTATGCGTTTAAATAAGTTGGTTCCCGGTGGTGTCATGGTTGCGGCGTTGGCCTATGGCCTTGCCGCCGCCGCTGTTCCGGCCGCCGCCCAATCTCTGCAAGATGCGTTGGCCGCAGCCTATACCAACAATCCCGAATTGCTGGCCCAGCGGGCCGAGCAGCGCGCCGTCGATGAAGGCGTTCCGCAAGCTCTGGCCAACTGGCGGCCCAACGTGACGTTGTCCGGGGACCTGGCCCGTGCCTACACCCATCTGAATACGCGGACCGCCGACCGCGACCAAATCCGCTCACCGCGCTCCACCGATTTTGTCGTCACGCAGCCATTGTTCCGCGGCTTGCGCACGGTGGCCGGCGTCGGCGAGGCGGAAAACGATGTCCTGTCGCAGCGCGCCAAGGTGATCGCCAAGGAACAGGATGTGCTTCTGGCGGCGGCGTCGGCTTATGTGGGCGTGGTCCGCGATCAGGCGGTCCTCAATTTGAACATCAACAACGAACAGGTTTTGCGGCGCCAATTGGAAGCCGCGCAGGACCGCTTCCGGGTGGGCGAAATCACGCGCACCGATGTCAGCCAGGCCGAAGCGCGTCTGGCCGGCGCAACCGCCGACCGCATCGCCGCCGAGGGCAATCTGGATACAGCGCGCGCCGAATTCCGGAACGTAATTGGCGAGGCGCCGCAAAGCCTCATCCAACCTCCGGCACCGACGGATTTACCCGAAAGCCTTGATGCGGCGGTGGCGGCGGCGCGCAGCCAGCACCCGGACGTGGTCTCGGCGGATTTCGACGTGCGCTCCGCCAACGACAATATCAAATCGGTGCGCGGCGAATTGCTGCCCACATTGAACGTGATCGGCACCCTCTCAAGGGCCTGGGAATCGGCCACCAACGACAGCCAATTGACCACCGGTTCGGTCAAGCTGGATCTCTCGGTACCGATCTATCAGAAAGGCTCGGTCTATTCGCGTCTGCGCGAAGCCAAGATCGATGCCGGCAAAAGCCGGCTGACCCTGGACGATGCCCGCCGCGACCAGATCCGGGCGGCCACCAATGCCTGGGAGACCCTGGAGGCGGCCAAGGCCCGCATCCAATCCTTTAACGCCCAGATCAAGGCCGCCGAGATTGCCCTCGAAGGCGTCCAGCGGGAAGCCACGGTCGGCTCCAGGACGGTGCTCGACGTGCTCGACGCCGAACAGGAATTGCTCGACGCCAAGGTGTCCCTGGTGCGCGCTCAGCGCGACGAAGTGGTCGCCGCGTTCGAATTGAAGGAATCGGTCGGCATTTTGACCGCCAGGCAATTGCAATTACCGGTAACGATTTATGATCCGACGGCCTATTATAATAGGGTGCGGATGAAATTGTTCGGCGGCGATATGCCGGGCGGTAAAAATTGAAGAGCAATTTATTCAGTCTCAGGCGGCTGAAACGGCAGGGTTGTGTCATAAAATGAATCTCGGAAGCGGTCAAATTTCCGGTCCGGGAATGGACAAAATCTGGTGTTTGTGAGTGATCGGATAATCGATAATGGCTGAAGAAGAACAATCCGGGCAAGAGCCCTCAATGGAAGACATCCTGGCGTCGATCCGGCGCATTTTGTCCGAAGACGAAGAAGAGGAAGGCGGTGGCGAAGCGGAAGCCGAAGCCGTGCCTGAACCGGAGCCCGAGCCTGAACCGGAACCCGAACCGGAACCCGAACCGGAACCGGAACCGGAACCGGAAGAAGAAGAGGAGGAAGAGATGGATATGGCGGCGGCCATGGACGAAATGGCTGCCCCCGAACCGGAAGCGGAAATCGAGCTTGAGGATATCGCCGAGGAGCCCGTCCCCGAGCCTGCGCCGCCGCCGCCCGCGCCGCCGCCCGTGGCGTCGCCGCCCATGGATTCGGTCGAAGATATATTGGAACTAACCGAACGCATGATCGCGCAGCCGATGTCCGATCCGGGCGCCGGCACGCCGATCATATCACCGACGGCCCATCAAACCTCGACCGACGCCCTGCAGGAACTGGCGCGCGCCCTCCTCTCGAAGCGCGATATCGCCATCGGCACCCGCGATTTGACCCTGGAAGGTCTGATCCGCGAAATTCTGCGTCCGATCCTGCGCGAATGGCTGGATCAAAACCTGCCTTATCTGATCGAGCGCCTGGTCAAAAAAGAGATCGACCATATGGTCAACAAGGCCGAACGGCTCGATCTTTAAATGTAATTTACACACCGCGATTGCGTGATATGGTGCGCCCCCTTTCGGGGCGCACTTGTCGCTCACAACTGGATTTCCGAATTGGCTTTTCCGAATTGGCGATGACCCCCCATGTTGGATAAATCCTTCATACCCGACGCGGTAGAGCGCCGCCATTACGCCGCCTGGGAAGCGGCCGGCGATTTTGCCTGCGATGTGGCGTCCAATGCCGAGCCCTATACCATCGTCATTCCACCGCCCAACGTGACCGGCAGCCTGCATATGGGCCATGCCCTCAACAACACGCTGCAGGATATCTTGATCCGCTACCGGCGCATGGGGGGCCGCGATGCCTTATGGCAGCCGGGCATGGACCACGCCGGCATCGCCACGCAAATGGTGGTCGAGCGGCGCCTGGAGGCCGACGGCAAGACCCGCCACGATCTCGGCCGCGAAAAATTCATCGATGCGGTGTGGAAGTGGAAGGCCGAATCGGGCGGCACGATCGGCGAACAACTGCGCCGCCTGGGCGCGTCGGCCGATTGGAGCCGGGAGCGCTTCACCATGGACGAAGGGTTGTCCGATGCGGTGCGTACCGTCTTTGTCCGGCTTTATAAAGAAGGCCTGATCTACCGCGACAAGCGCCTGGTCAACTGGGACCCCAAACTGCACACCGCGATTTCGGACCTGGAGGTGGAACAGCGCGAAACCACCGGCAGTCTCTGGTATTTTAATTACCCGCTGGAAGATGACGCGGGGGGCTTTATCACCGTCGCCACCAGCCGGCCCGAAACCATGCTCGGCGATACCGCCGTCGCCGTGCATCCCGAGGACGCGCGTTATAAAGACCTGATCGGCAGGAACTGTATCCTGCCGATTGCCGGCCGGCCGATCCCCATCGTCGGCGATGCATATTCCGATCCGGAAAAAGGCTCCGGCGCCGTCAAGATCACGCCGGCCCACGATTTTAATGATTTCGAAGTCGGCCAGCGCCATCAATTGGAGCGCATCAATATCTTCGACGCCGACGCGGCGCTGAACGAAAACGCACCAAAAGCCTACCAGGGGCTGGACCGGTTCGAAGCCAGAAAAAAAATCGTTGCCGAGATGCAAGGCCTGGGCCTCTTGGAAAAGGTTGAGGACAACCACATGACGGTGCCCTACGGCGACCGCTCGGGCGTGGTGATCGAGCCCTGGCTCACCGATCAATGGTTTGCCGACGCCGCCAAGCTGGCCGGCCCGGCGATCGAGGCGGTGACCAGCGGGCGCACCAAATTCGTGCCCGCCCATTGGCAAAACACCTATTTCGAATGGATGCGCAATATCCAGCCCTGGTGCATCTCTCGGCAAATCTGGTGGGGCCATCAGATACCAGCCTGGTACGGCCCGGACGGCGAAATCTTCGTCGAGATGACCGAAAGCGAAGCCCTGACGGCGGCCGAAAATCACTACGGCAAGGCGGTGGAGCTAAGGCGCGACGACGATGTCTTGGACACCTGGTTCTCGTCGGCGCTGTGGCCGTTTTCCACCCTCGGCTGGCCCCAACAGACGCCGGAGCTGGAAAAATACTATCCCACCGATGTGCTGGTCACCGGCTTCGACATTATCTTCTTCTGGGTCGCGCGCATGATGATGATGGGGCTTCACTTGATGGACGAGGTGCCGTTCCACACGGTCTATATCCATGCCCTGGTGCGCGACGAAAAGGGCCAGAAGATGTCCAAGTCCAAGGGCAATATCATTGATCCCCTGGACCTGATCGATAAGTTCGGCACCGATGCGTTGCGCATGACGCTGGCCGCCCTTGCTGCCCAGGGGCGCGATATCAAGCTGTCGGAAAACCGGGTCGAAGGGTACCGCAATTTCGCCACCAAGCTCTGGAACGCGGCCCGCTTTTGCGAAATGAATGAATGCCGGCCGGACCCGGCGTTCGATCCCGAATCCCCCGCGGCCGCGGTCAACCGGTGGATCATCGGCAAGATCGCCGAGACCGCCGACGCGGTCGCCGCCGGCATCGAAACCTACCGCTTCAATGAAGCGGCGGGCGCCATCTATCGGTTCACCTGGGGCACCTTCTGCGATTGGTATATCGAGTTTACCAAGCCAGTCCTGCAGGGCGATGACCAAGCCGCCATTGCCGAAACCCGGGCCACCGCCGGCTGGGCGCTGGACCAGATTTTGCTCCTTTTGCACCCCTTTATGCCGTTTATCACCGAAGAATTGTGGGCCGAAATGGCCGCTGCCCGCGATCATTCCCTAATCAATTCGCCCTGGCCAAAATATAGCGGCCTTGGCGATCCGGACGCCGAGGCGGAAATCGATTGGGTGGTGCGCGCGGTGTCGCAAATCCGCTCGGTGCGCGCCGAAATGAACGTGCCGGCCCGCGCCGAAATACCGCTCTATCTCGGCAATGCCGAGGCGCTGGCGGAGCGCTGCATCGCCGGGCACGGCGCCATGATCAAACGCTTGGCGCGGCTTTCGGAGTTGGCAACCCTGTCCGGCGACGTGCCGGAAGGCTCGGTCCAGGACGCGCTCGGCGAGACGTCGCTGATCCTGCCCCTCGCCGGGGTCATCGATTTCGGCCAGGAGCGGGCGCGTCTCTCCAAGGAAGCCGGCAAACTCGAGGCCGAATTAAACAAGTTCGACGCTAAGCTCGGCAACGAAAGTTTCCTCGCCAAGGCGCCCGAGGCGGTCATCAATGAACAGCGCGAACGCCGGGATGAAACTTCCCGATTGCTGGGCAAGCTTGAAGACGCCCTGGCGCGTATATCAGATCAACGGTAGGCCGAACCGGGTGTTTCCGGTTTCGCTCGACTATATATTCGGCCCGTATGTATCTTGAGCCGGGATGGCTTGTTGGCGAAAATAACTATGTACAAGCGCAAACTCCTGGCCATGAGCGCCCTGACGGCGCCTTGGCTTTGGCCGGCTCCGGCGCGCTGGCGGACGGCAAGCCGGTGCCGATTAAACTGTTGCTGTCGGGAAAGTTCGAGGTCCTCGGCGGTTATGCGGCGCAACGGCAATCGTTCGAAAAATCAAGTGACGCGGATGTGGACGGCACAACCCATTACGGCGCGTTCAATATCCTGTCCAGTTCCGAGATTCACGTCACCGGCAGTACCCGGCTGGAGAACGGATTGACCGTATCCGTGGTGGTCGAATTTGAAGGCGATCAGTTCACCCATAACGGCACCGGCAGCGATAATGCCATCGACAAAAGCTATCTGGCCGTGGCCGGATCCTTCGGGCAGATCCGCATCGGATCGACCAACGCCGGCTCCCATGATCTGGTCAATACCGCGCCCAATGTGGGCGCTTTGAGCCATGACGGCGGCGACACCGACGATTGGATCCTGCAACCGGGGAACTCCGTCGTCGGCGGTCCGGACACCGATATCGGTGCTGGCGACATCACCCGGATTGCCTATGTTTCGCAGGAAATCGGCGGCTTCACCCTCGGCGCATCGTACCAGCCGACGGCGGCCACGACAGAAACCATGCCGGCCATCGGCGGCAATTCCGGCGCCGACGCCCAGACCTACGATATCGGCATTGCCTATGCGGGCATGTTTGGCCAAGCCGCGTTCAGCGCCGATGTTCAGTATTATCGGGTGCAGGGCGGCGCGGCGGTTAGTGTCGAATCCTGGCGCGGCGGCGCCAACCTGCGGCTTGGCAGGCTCGCCCTCGGCGGTTCTCTACCGGCGGCTCCGCGATACCGCCAGCGGCGTTTCCGGCACCGCCGCCAGCTCCGATGGGGACGCATGGGAAATCGGCTTTACCTATGCCGGTTCCGGCTGGAGCGCCGGATTGGCCATGGCCACCGCGAACAGGCCGCTCTCCAATGCGGTTCCAGGCGGCGATTCGGTCACCAAGTATGTGCTCGGCGTGTCTTATAATATCAGCACCGGCGTCGACCTGTTGGGGTCCATTGCCCATGTGGTTTGGCAAGATGAATTGACTGCTGATTCGAACAACAATTCCGGCTTTGCCGTGGTCACCGGCATCGCCGTCACGTTCTGATTCGCGGTAACCACCATCCGCCCCGCAAAATATATGATAAATTAGGCGCAATCGCGCCGGTTAATTGACTCGACATGGCTCACATTCTCAATATATTGTCAAATTCATCATTATTAACTCTACATATAGCAAAAATGGAATATGCCTAATATTTGATCAATAACAAGGCATTTACAATTATGCTCAAATAGTTTTCACTTTTGTTTAATTGATCAATGGGTGGCGGACGTGAGCCGGCCCGTGGGCGTAAAAAAGAAAAATTTAGGGAACGGCGCAATGTTTGAGAAATTCAGCAAGACGAACCTGTTGGCGGCAACCGCGCTCACCGGCGTGGTTTTGTTCGGCGGCCATGCGGCCATGGCGCAAGGCAAACCGGCCAAGATGAAACTGTCCCTTTCGGGGGGCTTCCTCAGCCTGCTTGGTTTTGCGACGTAGAAAGAATCGTTCGAAAAAACAAGCGTCGCCGACGTTGCCGGCACCACCCACTATGCTGCCTTCAACACGCTCAACGGCGCCGAAATTCACGTTAGCGGCAGCGTCAGGCTTGATAACGGAATGACCGTTTCCATGGTGGTCGAATTCGAGGCCGATCAGGCGACGGCGAACGGCGCCGGCGACGACAACGGCATCGATGAAAGTTATCTGGCGATCGACGGCAATTTCGGGCAGATCAGACTGGGCTCAACGGCACCGGGTTCACACGATATCGCCAACACCGCGCCGATTGTCGGCGCACTTGGGCATGACAACGCCGATACCGACAATTGGGTCCTGATGCCCGCATCCTCCAGCCTCGGTACGCCGGCCTCGGATATCAGCGACGGCAATGTCATGAAAATCGTAGATGTCTCGCCGACCATCGCCGGGTTTACCCTCGGCGGCTCCTACGAGCCCGACTCGGGGACGTCGGAATTGATGCCGGCGGTTGGCGGCAACGCCGGCACCGAAACCCAGACCTATGATGTCGGCATTGCCTATTCGGCCAAGTTGGGCAAAGCCGATATCAGCGCCGATATCCAATATCAAAAGGTGATGGGCGTTGCCACGGCGTCGTTCCGGGCGCTGCGCGGCGGCGCCAGCATCAACGCTGGACGCTTTACCATCGGCGGCGGCTACCGGGAAATCAAGGATACGGATTCCGGCGTATCGGGCACTGCAAACTCAAACAATCAGGACATCTGGGACATCGGCGTCACCTATGCCGGCTCTGGCTGGACGATCGGTTTGACCGCGTTGGGCTCGGAAAAACCTCTGACCAGCGCCGTTCCCGGCGACGACAAGGTTACCAAGTTCCTGCTCGGCGCCAGCTACGATCTGAGCGCCGGGGTCGAGTTATTGGGCACCATCGCCTACGTGGATTGGCAAGACGAGTTGACCAACGATTCCAACAACAATAAAGGTTTCGCGGTGGTCGGCGGCATCTCCGTCAATTTCTGACCGCGTCCGGCACATCAGTACCGGCCGGCCCCCGGTCCCGCCGATCTTTTGGCGCCCCATGCATATGGCGCATGACAAATGCGACATGCGACACGCGTTTGGTATAGACATCCTTGTCATTAATGGACATTTTTGCACATCCTGGGACATTGCGCCGCCGTTTCCAGGCGAAAACCCAACGTTCCGTGCATGGCAAATGCGACATATTTCGCCGAAAACGGCCATGGGGGTTTATGGGGATTCATGTGGATTCGTGGGGGTAAACGAGGGTCCATTGGCAGACGAACCCGTCGCCTAAGCGCCGTTGGGCGGGTGTTGCCGGATTTTCTTATGCACAATGTCCAAGAGCACGGCTCCCCCTAAGTGGGAGCCTTTGGGTGTTATTTATCCTGCCCGAGGCCAGGTGCAAGGGGCGGACGGCGCTATCCTGGGCGGCGTTGCAAGGATGCCACAGGGGAGAAATCCAGAGCGTTATTGAAACATTTCTGCAGCTGTGCAGGTACGGGTAACGGTGCCGAGGGCGCTCAGGGGTTCATAAAACCCCTAACTCTGAAACGGAAAAAGCGGCAGATTTACGCCCTTCTTATTTTGTATTTTGGGGGTTCCGAAACCCAGTGTTTTCGGAATAGGGGATGTCCGCTCCGCCCCCAATACCGGACATTCCCTCCAAATACGCTGAATGACCGGAGTTGACCCGAAGCGGCGTTAGCGGTTTTTGCTGGAAAGATTGCCACCCCCCCATCTTCATCTAGAATAGCCATCGAATTAACCGCATTCGGGGAGGCAGAATGGCCGTCTGTGAAATTTCAAAAATTGGTCATCCGATCCTAAAACAAGTCGATGAGCACGTGGCAGGCCCCACTGTACTCGAAATCGCCGAAATTGCCGGCGATATGCACAACATCCGGCTCCGTGCTGGAAGCTGTGATGAGGCTATTCAATCATCCGGGGAATTATGGCCAGCTTGATTGACGCGCTGGGACTGGTTTCGGCGCGTTTGATTTCCTTAGTTGGGGCCGGCGGCAAGACCAACTTGATGTTCGCACTGGCACGAGAATTTGCCGCTGTCGGTGAGCGGGTATTAGTGACCACCACCACCAAAATTGCCACCTCCGAGGCGGTGGGCCCGTGGCCCAGTTTCGGCGCCGATTCTGCGGCGGACATTCTGCGTTTGGCCGACGCGGCTGCTTCGCCGATCATCGCCTATCACCACGAATTAGCCGGCACGAGCCGTCTCCAAGGTTTTGATCCCGCCATCATCGACGAATTGGCACGTGACGGAACATTCGGTCGGATCCTGGTTGAAGCCGATGGATCTGCCCGCCGGCCTTTAAAAGCACCGGCTGCCCACGAACCGGTGGTGCCGTCGGCCACCGATGCGTTTATCGTCGTCGTCGGTCTGAATGGACTGGGTCAACCTTTAAGCGAGGATAACATTTTCCGTTCGGAAATTTGGCAACGACTGACAGGCGGCATAGTCGGCGATCCGATTGCTGCCGGCGCCGTTGTCCAGGCGTACCT
>JAYGEH010000356.1:0-16389 GCA_046582475.1 Rhodospirillales bacterium | reverse complement strand
GGCTCCGGACAGGCGAATTTCAATTGTCAATTCTTGTCCTCCCCGTCCGTGTCATCCGCGGCATCGGCCCGTATCTGCTCTTGAAGTTGGCGCACTTCATCCAACTCGTCCTGCATTTCGAGTTTTTCGAAGGCGACGGCGGATACATCCAATACCTCCAATGCCTGTTCGGTCAATCCGCCCCCGGCCAGCACTTGGCCGAGGAGAATCCCGGAAGCGGCGATTCCATCGGCACGTTGTAGCTTTAGGGTAATTTCAAAGCTTTCGCTCAACTCGTCGGCGATGGTTTGGGCTTCGCCGCTTTCATGGCCACCACGTCGAAGACGAATTTGCGCGCACTTGAAGCGCACATTTGCGATACCGTCGATATCTTGCATCGCTTCGACGACCGGCAAAATATTTTCTATTTGGATGCGCAGCGCCTCGTCTGTTTCCCCACGCCCGGCCAGGATGTCCGCAATCTTCCCCATCGCCACCGATTGCTCCCGGACGTCGCCCAGACGCTCGTAGACCGGCAGTTCCTCCTCGCGGCGAATGCGCAACGCCTCGTCCGTCTCGCCGCGCCTGGACAGAATGTCGGCAATCCTACCCATTGCCACCACCACCGAGCGCACGTCGCCCAAACGCTCAAAGACCGGAAGCACTTCCACGCGGCGGATGCGCAGCGCCTCGTCTGTCTCGCCGCGCCCGCTCAGGATATCCGCAATATTACCCATCGCCACCGCAAACGAGCGCACATCCCCCAGACGTTCGTAGACCGGCAGTTCTTCCTCGCGGCGGATGCGCAGCGCCTCCTCCGTCTCACCGCGCCCGGTTAGGATGTCTGCGATCTGACCCATCGTCACGGCCAACGAGCGCACATCGCCCAGACGCTCAAAGACTGGAACTGTCTCCTCGCAAAAGATGCGCAGCGCTTCCTCGGTCTCGCCGCGCCCGGTCAGTATGTTCGCGATCTTCCCCATCGCTACCGCCTGCTCGCGTACGTCACCCAGTCGCTCGTAAACCGGAAGTTCCTCCTCACGCCGGATGCGCAGCGCCTCGTCCGTCTCGCCACGCCTGCTTAGGATGTCCGCGATTTTCCCCATCGTCACCGCAATCGAGCGCACGTCGCCCAGACGCTTATAGACCGGCATTTCCTCTTTGCGGCGAATGCGCAGCGCCTCCTCCGTCTCGCCGCGCCCGGCCAAGATGTCCGCGATCCGGCCCTTCGTCATCGCCAACGCGCGCTCGTCGCCAACATCCGAAAATAACTTGGTGGCGCGGTCCAAGGCGGCGAACGATGCGTCCGGATCTTTGGCGAAGGTTGCTTCGGCATGGGCCGCCAGGATCGGGGCGATGGTGATTTCCTCACTGGTTTGGAGCGCCAATCCCCGCTCCAACAATTTGATTTGCACATCCGTTTCACCGACACGCTGCGCACAGTTGGAAGCCATAAGAATGAAATTCGGGCTCGGTTCGACCTCTTGCCGGTCGATCGCTCCAAGGGCGAATTTCATCAGGTCCAGCGCCGCCCGCGCATCGTCTTGCCGACGGAATAAATAGTCGCCAGCCGCCACTGCTGCCGAATCGAGTATGTCCGCTGGCACATCGCCAAGGAGACAAATTCGCGCCGCCTCCAAGCTGCGGGGGTCTACCGGAAAATCGCCGTCCTCGTCGCGCCAGGCTTTGGCGAGCGGCAATATCGCCGCCGACGCGAGGGTTTGTGCACCGTCTTCGGACAGTTCGCCAGGAACCAACGGGCGCGCCAAGGGATCGACCGCGGCGTGGTCGACGCCGCCGATCTCCCCCCAGCCGGTCAGGAGCCCCAGGCCCGAAAGCCGGTTGAGCGCCGCTCCCGCGTCGCCGACGCCGGCGGCCGCGCCGGCGGCGGCCAGCGCGGCGACGGGGATCGGTACGTCCGGCGAAAACAAGGTGGCGGCGCGGAGCTGCGTTTTTTGGGGCTCGGTTAGGGCATTTGCGTAGGTTTCGAACGACATGCGCTGAAAAAATTCCTGCGCCGCGCTTTCGTCTGTTGGAACCTCACCGGTTTCGAGGAAATGCTCAACCTTCGCGACGGCATCTTCGGCCGCTATCGTCTCACCGTTGAGGATCGGGCGGCAAAGAGTTTGTTGAAGCCTGGGATTTCCGCGAGCGGCCGCAATCACCCGTCGGTTCAACGCCCTGTCCTCGTCATCCAGTTCCCGGCCAGATTGCCCGGCCGCCGCGCTGGCGGCACACCACTGCTTGTCGCTTTCCGTGTCTCCCATGGGTCGCAGCGGAACATCCAAAAGCGTATCGGCGAGATCATCGTTCGGCCCGTCCGGCAGTGTGAAGCGGTAGCGGCTGGTCAGCAGGAGGCGGGATGCTCCGCCTTGGGTCTTGAATGCCTGAAGAATGGCAGTCAACGTTTCGCGCCATTCAGAAGTGCCACCACATGTCAGCGCCACCGGCTGCGGCGCATCGGTGCCCGGCGCCGGTTCCTCAAGAATCTTTTCCAGATCGTCGACGATCAGCAGGATCGGGGATCCCCCAAACGGTCCCGCCAGCATCGCCTCCAGCGCATCGGCAAGTGCCGCCCCCTTGGCGGCTATGGCTTCGCCCCACTGCCCGCGCCAATTGTCGCGATCCGCCGGCGGGACCGCCGCAACCAGGCGCTCGAACACCGACACCGGATCGTAATCCCCGAAAATGACGACCGCCTGGTGGGACGGCATGCGGTTGGCAACCCGGGCAGCCAGGCTGGACTTACCCAGATTGCACATGCCGTGGACCAGCACACCGGTGCGCCCGTCCCGGTAAGCCCGGAGGATGTCTTGCGCCTGGCGGCGGCGGCCGACAAATTCCCGCGCCGATGCCACCGGCACCTGCTGGCGCTCCTTATCGAGGAAGGCGGCGTAACCCACATCCTTCTGAATGGCGCGAACGGATGCGCCGGCGGCGCAGACCGGCCCGCCACCGCCGGGCCCCGCATAGACTCGCGCCAGATGCCAATGACGGCCAGTTGCCGGATCTCTCAAATGCTCCCGCAAAACCTCGCCGCGCGCCACTCCGGCAGCGTAGGGCACGGAATTATGGGCCGCCAACTCGGCATAAAATCTGTGCGCAAAATGGGTGGCATCGACATCATAGACCGAGCCGTCCCAGCCAACCACATTACCGCCATATTGCTGTGCTCGGGTGCCTTCGGCTCGTCGTCTGCATTTATCCCGATGCTGCGATAGACGATGAATGTCTGGGTGGCGTCGGCGGCCAAATATTCGCCGCCGCGCGCAAGAATTTCCCATGGCAGGTCAAGCAGCGCCTCGGTCCACTTGGTCGATTTGGTGCCGACGGCAATCTCAAGGGACCGCTTACCGGTCCTAGACACCCAATCGTCGGCCCAGCCGTTTCCGTTAAGCCATGCGTAGATTTCAGCGCCGACGGCGTGCGAGGCGCCCACGTCCTTGGTCTGCACAGCACCGTCATAGCGGCTGGCCCAGCCTTGCATGCGTTCCAGAAGCGCATCTTCCATGGGTATACGAAAATTGCCGCCAGACGCCGTTCCGGCGCGGCAATGGATATTACGACCCTTAATTTCTATGCGAGCTTCCATTGAACGATTCCAATGAATTTCAGCCTAAACGGCACTAATCAACCAAAAACCTATGATAGCAGTTCATCAACAATTGAAATAGGCAGAATGAGACACCGCCGCAAACTATCTTAATAAGATTGCATCGCCGCTGAGGGCGCACGGTGGGCAGTCTAGAGACCGGCCCCAAAATTAATCTGGAATGCTGGCTACTCAACCAGTTCGGTCGGCGTTTCGTCCTTGCCGCGGCCGCTATCGCCATCGTCGTCCTTGGCGGCCGGCGATGGCGGTTTCTTTTTGATCTTGGGCAGCGACGCCGCTTTCTCATATGCAAACGCCATCTTGCCGTCCTTGGCGGAAACCTTGACGTTGCCGCCCTTGACCAGATCGCCGAACAACAATTCCTCGGACAAAGGCTTTTTGATATGCTCCTGGATAATGCGGGCCAATGGGCGGGCGCCGAAGCGCGTGTCGTAGCCCTTTTTGGCCAGCCATTCGCGCGCGTCGTCGGTCAATTCGATGGTCACGTCGCGGTCGCTCAACTGGGCTTCCAGCTCCATGATGAATTTATCGACGACGCGGCTCATCACTTCCGGCGACAGGCTGGAGAAGCTGACAACCGCATCCAGGCGATTGCGGAACTCCGGCGAGAACATGCGCTCGATGGCTTCCTCGTCATCGCCGGTGCGTTCGCCGCGCTCGAAGCCGATGGTATTCTTGGCCATCTCCGAGGCGCCGGCGTTGGTGGTCATGATCAGCACCACGTTGCGGAAATCGATTTTTTTGCCGTTGTGGTCGGTCAATTTTCCGTGGTCCATCACCTGCAACAGGATGTTGAACAGATCCGGATGCGCCTTCTCGATCTCGTCGAGCAGCAAAACCGAGTGCGGCTGCTGATCGATTGCGTCGGTCAATAGCCCGCCCTGATCAAACCCCACATAGCCCGGAGGCGCGCCGAGCAGCCGCGATACCGTGTGCCGCTCCATATATTCGGACATATCGAACCGCACCAGGTCGATGCCCATCGAGCGCGCCAACTGGCGGGCGACCTCGGTCTTGCCGACCCCGGTGGGCCCGGAAAACAGGTAGCTTCCGATGGGTTTTTCCGGTTCCCGCAAGCCGGCGCGCGAAAGCTTGATGGCGCTCGACAAGGCATCGATGGCCTTGTTTTGGCCGAACACCATGGTTTTGAGGTCGCGATCCAGATTCTCAAGGGTTTTTTTGTCGTCCCGGGATACCGTTTTGGGCGGAATGCGCGCCATCCTGGCGATGACGGTCTCCACATCCTTGACGGTGATCGTCTTGCGCCGCTTGTTTTCCGGCAACAGCATGCGCGAAGCGCCGACCTCGTCGAGAACGTCGATGGCCTTGTCGGGCAGATTGCGGTCATGGATATAGCGCGCCGAAAGCTCCACCGACTGGCGTATGGCTTCGGCGGTATAGCGAACATTATGATGTTCTTCGTAATAGGGTTTCAGGCCGCGCAGAATTTTGACCGCATCCTCGATCGACGGCTCGTAGACATCGATTTTCTGAAAGCGCCGTACCAGCGCCCGGTCTTTTTCGAAATGGCTGCGGTATTCCTTATAGGTGGTCGAACCCATGCAGCGCAGCGCCCCGCCCTGCAGGGACGGTTTGAGAAGGTTGGACGCATCCAGCGAGCCGCCCGAGGTGGCGCCGGCGCCGATCACGGTGTGGATTTCATCGATGAACAGGATCGAATCTTCGGTTTCCTCGAGCTCGTTCAGCACCGCCTTCAAGCGTTCCTCGAAATCACCCCGGTAGCGGGTGCCGGCAAGCAGCGCACCCATATCGAGGGCGAATATGGTGTGCCCGATCAACACTTCGGGTACTTCCTCCTTGACGATGCGCAGAGCCAGGCCCTCGGCGATAGCGGTTTTGCCGACGCCCGGTTCGCCCACATAAAGCGGGTTATTTTTGGTGCGCCGGCACAAAACCTGGATGGTGCGCTCGATCTCGGCTTCGCGGCCGATCAGCGGATCGATTTTGCCGTCGGCGGCCTTTTGGTTGAGGTTCACGCAATAGGCGTCCAGCGCTTCGGAGCCCTTGCGCACCACCTTTTCCTCGCCCGCTTCCTCGTCGGCGCCATCGGCGGCTTTCGATTGCGAAAATCCGGGAACCTTGGCGATGCCGTGGGAAATGTAATTCACCGCGTCCAGGCGGGTCATGTCATGAATTTGCAGGAAATAGACGGCGTGGGCTTCGCGCTCGGAGAATATGGCCACCAGTACATTGGCGCCGGTCACTTCTTCGCGCCCCGACGACTGCACATGGATGGCGGCGCGCTGCACGACCCGCTGGAAACTTGCGGTCGGTTTCGGCTCGGCCAGCTTCGGCGATACCAGATTGCCCAGTTCGGCGTCGATGAACTCGGTCAGGTCCTGTTTCAACTGCTCCACATCGACACCGCAGGCACGCAATACCGATATGCTGTCCTGATCGTCGGCCAGGGCCAGCAAGAGATGTTCCAGCGTGGCGTATTCGTGACTGCGCTCGGTGGCGAGCGACAGCGCCCGATGTAGACTTTGTTCCAGGTTACGCGAAAGCATGTGAACTCCAACGGCTTGTGATATTTTGGATACTAACACTCAACAACGCATAATTCTCAATCTTTCTCTATTGTGCACTGCAGCGGATGCTGATGCTGCTGCGCAAGATCCATGGTCTGATTGACCTTGGTTTCGGCAATTTCGTAGGTGTAGACACCGCATATGCCAACACCTTTTTGATGCACGTGCAGCATAACGCGGGTCGCCTCCTCATGGCTCTTGGCGAAATACTGCTCCAACACATGCACGACGAACTCCATCGGCGTATAATCGTCGTTCAGCATCAACACCTTGTACATCGATGGCTTTTTGGTTTTTGTCCGGCTTTTAACCGCGACGCCATGGTCGATATCGCCGCCATCGCCATCGCCGCCATTCTGTTTATCGTCGTCCCGCTTCATTCCCCGATATTTCCAATCATTGACCGTCCTTGCCTATCCTAATTTTGGCCGCCATGCGAGCGAATTGCAACTCGGCAACCAAAACGGCAATTCCTTCATACCACGCCAAGACTTTACCATTACTAAATAAGCCGTAAAACGGCAATTTCCAGCCGATTTCCAAAATTTGATCGCTGGCGGGCTCGAAGGCTATCTGGCCAGGCCCTGATTATCGAAGTGCAAGGTAAAATGGTTGCGGAATTCCTCTTGCTGATAGGTTCCGTAGACATCGAATTCCGAGGCATTTCGCGGCGGATTGATGGAAATTTGTGTTTTATCCCAAGACTTTAGAAGCGCCGGAAAGGCCAATTTCCGGAAACGCTCGGACGGCCATACATAGGCGTTATAACGAAACTCGCCAGCCAGACAGGCGGACACGCCCCAATAAAATTCGATCGACGATATGCCCCTCTCGGGCGGCGCCGATGTAAAAAATTTATCCCCATCGAGGACGGTTTTAATATTTCGGACCGTATCGGCGCTCAAGATGCGGCTGCCGATTCTCGGCCGCCAGGGCTGGAATATATCCGGCCGCGCCAATTCGGTAATGATCTCGCTAATGTCCGCCTTTTCGGCGACGGCGACTTTGAGCCGGTGATAGGCCGGCGCGTTGGTCGCCAATATATCGTAGGAGCGCACCTGCTCGACATAGATGCCGTTATAGACAAACCGGTAGCGGTCAGGCGCACCGGCCTGGCAGGCCCGGCGAATATCCTCGCCGCCCAAATGGGCGAACCAGTTGAATTTTCGGGTTATAGGGTGGTCTTCGCCCAAGCTGGCGCAGGCGCCGAGGATCAAACACCCTGAGATTAGGATGGCGAAACGGAATAGGGGAATATTCGAAAAAATGAATTGAACTCGCTGCAGATTTACCATTTATTAATTGCCAACCGACACTGTCAATTCACTGTTATATCATGGACTTTACCACCATTATAAAGAAACCGGCATTGTCATCGGTGGTTTCGTGTAGAGTTGTTTCGTTTGTATCAGCTGCGGCCTCTCCTTGGAAATCCGCGGCAGTCTGGGTTGAGGATTTTAATTTGTTGGGTGCGGCCAAGAGATGTTTCAAACGGCGCCTTCGCCTGGCAGGCGGCGCCGTTGTTATATTGCTGGCCGCCGGAACAGCGCCCGCGGATGCCCGTTATGCGGCCATGGTCATCGATGCCGAAACCGGCCAGGTGCGTCACGCGGTCAATATCAACACCAGGAACTATCCGGCATCCTTGACCAAACTGATGACCCTTTATCTTTTGTTCGAGGCCCTCGATGCCAAAAAGCTGACCTTCGACACCCGCCTCACGGTATCCAAACGCGCCGCCCGGCAACCGGCCTCGCGCCTCGGCCTTCGCGCCGGACAATCGATCAAGGTGCGCACCGCCATTCAGGCCCTGGTTATCAAATCGGCCAACGATGTGGCATCGGTTGTCGCCGAGGCGCTGGGCCGCACCGAGCGCCGCTTCGCGCTTATGATGACCGCCAAGGCGCGCCAGCTGGGCATGTCCCGGACCACCTT
The DNA here is from genome assembly GCA_046582475.1 of Rhodospirillales bacterium. Taxonomy (GTDB): domain Bacteria; phylum Pseudomonadota; class Alphaproteobacteria; order Rhodospirillales; family UBA2165. The sequence goes on along the minus strand of JAYGEH010000356.1, from coordinate 8,313 downwards.
TCGCAACGCCTCGGGATTGCCGCACCGGGGCCAGCTATCGACCGCCCACGACATTGCCAAATTATCACAAGCCATCATCAAGCGCTTTCCCCGCTATTATTATTTCTTTTCCCTGTCCGCCTTCCGTTTCAACGGCGACACCTACAAAACCCATAACAAGGTCCTGACCAGTTACCCGGGCGCCGATGGCATGAAAACCGGTTATATCCGGGCTTCCGGTTACAACCTTGTGACGTCGGCACGGCGCGGCAAACATCGCCTGATCGGCGTCATCTTCGGCGGCAAAACCTCGCGGTCGCGCAACCGGCTCATGAAGCGGCTGCTGGATAAAGGCTTCGCGGCGTCGGCGGCTATCACCCTGGCGCGCGCCGATGGTAAAACCGGCGAGCGCAAAACATCGAAACCCAGGACAAGGCGGCAAACGGCGCGGCGAAACGCCAAGGGCATCTGGGGAATCCAGGTCGGCGCCTTTTATACCAGGGGACCGGCCGCCAAGCTCGCCGCCAAGGTCATGAAAAAATATGCCAAATATCTGCAAGGCGGCCGGGTCGCGATCGTGCCGCTCGCCAAGCGCCGCAACCGGGTGCTTTACCGGGCGCGCATCCTGGGGCTAGGCAAGGCCGGCGCCTACCGCGCCTGCCGCGTTCTGGAAAGCCATCAGCGCGATTGCATGGAACTGAAAATCCCGGCGCCGATTGAGCTAGCGTCGCGCTGATCACTGCTTGCGGTCCAGCTTTAACGCCCAAGCCTTTACGCGCCCAAGGAAGCGGCTCCGGTGCTGGCGCCGCCAATCCTCGAAGGACCAGTCTTCATCGCTGAGCCGCATGCGCGGCGAGGCGGCGAACAGGGCCGCCCGGGCGCTTCGCTGGTTGCCCAGCAGAACCCGCTCAACCGCCAGATCATAGCCATCGTTTTCGAACAATCCGATTCGCGCCGCCGCCGCCGCCGTTATCCCGTGCACGACGCAGCCCTCGACCGAGTAACCTTCGAACCGCAACACCGCCGGATATTGCACATCTTGAACCCGCACCCGCCGATAACCCGGCAACCGCGCCGGGCGCAGCCGCGCCGGGGCGAGGTTGAGCCCGGAGACTATATTCAGAACGTCCCGGTCCATCAGCGTTCCGTAAAAAAAATAGGTGCCGCGGCCGCCGGCCATCTGGGCGGTTCAGCCGAAATCCGGCGGTTGCAGCCCGCTTTGGCGCAACTGTTCCGATACGATGGCCTTGAGACGCATCAGGCCGCCCTCGCTGGCCGATTCACAGCGGGCCACCAGAACCGCCTGGGTGTTGGAAGCCCGAAGCAGCCACCAGCCATCCGGGGTTTCGACGCGAACACCGTCGATATCGCGGACGCTGACGCCGGTCTCGCCCTTGAGCCGCGCCTTAATTTCCTCGATCACCGCGAACTTCTTTTCTTCGGCGCAATCGAAGCGCACTTCGGGGGTATTGAACATCACCGGCAAGGCATCCCGCATCTCGGCCAAGCTTTCTCCGCCGGAAGAAAGAATGGCGAGCAGGCGCACCGCCGCGTACAAGGCGTCGTCGAAGCCGTAATAGCCATCGGCGAAGAAAATGTGACCGCTCATCTCGCCGGCCAAAGGCGCTCCGATTTCCTTCATTTTGGTGCGGATGAGGGAATGGCCGGCCTTCCACAAAATGGGCTCGCCGCCGGCGCGTTCCACTTCATCGAAAAACACCTGGCTGGCCTTGACGTTGGCAATGATCGGCGCGCCGGCGTTGCGGGCCAATATTTCGCGCGCCATGATCAGCAGGATCTGATCGCCCCAAAGCACCCGCCCTTGCGCATCAATCACGCCGACCCGGTCGCCGTCGCCGTCGAAGCCGATGCCGATATCGCATTTGTTTTCGGCGACCAGGGCCTTGAGCTGGGCCAGGTTTTTTTCAACCGTGGGGTCGGGATGATGGTTGGGAAAGGTGCCGTCGATCTCGGCGTTGATCACAAAATGCTCGCCCGGCAGTTTGGCGACCAGTTTCTGCAATGCCTCTCCGGTGGCCCCGTTGCCCGGGTCCCAGGCGACGCGCATCCTGCTTTCAGCCGGATGACCGGCGGCAATCCGTTCCACATACCGGTCCATCAGGTCCTGATCTTCGATGCGGCCTTCACCGCTGGCATAGTCTTCGGCGGCAACCCGCGCGCCCAAGGCCTGGATATCCTCGCCAGAAAATGCATCGCCGCCGAGCACCAGTTTGATGCCGTTATATTCCGGCGGATTGTGCGAGCCGGTAATCATGACGCCGCCATCGGCATTCAATATGTGGGCGGCGTAGTAGAGCAGCGGCGTCGGGCCGCGCCCGATACGGACCACATTGGCGCCGGCCTTGGTCAGGCCGTCAACCAGCGCCGCCTCCAATTCCGGCGAGCTTAAGCGGCCATCATAGGCGACGCATATTTTTGGCGCGCCGCCGAATTTTTTAACGGCGAGCGACGCGAAAGCCCGGCCGACCGCATGGGCGTCGGGCGCGCTCAAGGTCTCGCCGACCAGGCCGCGAATATCATATTCACGAAGGATGGTTGGATGCAGGGTGTGCGCACCCGGCATTTACTCGGCTGCCTCGGTCTTGGATTCCGCCGGCACGCCGGCGCGGCCGATGCAGGAATATTCGAACCCGGCTTCCCGCATGTCATCGGGATTATAAATATTGCGGAGATCGACCAGCACCGGCGCTGCCATGGTCGATTTGAGGCGGCCCAAATCCAAGCCCCTGAATTCGTTCCATTCGGTCAAGATGGCCAGCACGTCGGTGCCCTCGGCGGCATCATAGGCATCCTCGCACCAGACAACACCGTCCAATAGATGGCGCGCTTCGTCCATGCCTTTTGGATCATAGGCCCTAAGCTCGGCGCCGCCGGCGATCAGCGCCGGCACGATATCGAGGCTGGGGGCATCGCGCATATCATCGGTATCGGGCTTGAAGGTCAGCCCCAGCACGGCCACCGTCTTGCCGTCCACATTGCCGCCGCACGCGGCGATGATCTTCGCCGCCATGTTTTTCTTGCGCGCTTCGTTCACCGCGACCACGGCCTCGACGATTCGAATGGGGCTGCCAGCCGATTGCGCCGTCCGCACCAGGGCTAGGGTATCCTTGGGGAAGCAGGAGCCGCCAAATCCCGGCCCGGCGTGCAGGAATTTGCCGCCGATGCGCCCATCCAGGCCGATGCCCTTGGCGACGTCCTGGACGTCGGCGCCGACGCGTTCGCATAAATCGGCGATCTCGTTGATGAAGGTGATCTTGGTGGCGAGGAACGTATTTGCCGCGTATTTGATCAACTCCGCCGTCCGCCGGGCGGTGAATATGATCGGCGTTTCGATCAGGAACAGGGGCCGGTACAATTCCCGCATGACGTCCCGCGCGCGTTCGCCATGGGCGCCGATCACCACCCGGTCGGGGCGCATGAAATCCCGGACCGCCGCGCCTTCGCGCAAAAATTCCGGATTCGACACCACATCAAAATCCGCATCAGGCCGATGGCGCTTGATCACCGCTTCCACTTCATCGCCGGTGCCCACCGGCACCGTCGATTTGCTGACGACAACCGTATAGCCGCTCAACGCGGCGGCTACCTCCTCGGCAGCGGCGTAGACGTAACTGAGGTCGGCATGTCCATCGCCGCGCCGGGACGGCGTTCCGACGGCAATGAAAACGGCGTCGGCGGCGCTGACCGCGGCGGCCAGATCGGTGGTGAACGACAGGCGCCCGCCGCGAACGCCCTTTTCGACGTTGGTGTCCAGTTCCGGCTCGTAAATGGGAATCTCGCCCCGGTTGAGGCAGTCAATTTTATCCGCATCCTTGTCGACGCAGACCACTTCGGCCCCGAATTCGGCAAAACATGCGCCCGAAACCAGGCCCACATAGCCGGTGCCAATCATTGCTATCTTCATCGGTAAGGACCTCGTTTCAAGCTAACCGCGACAGAATTTCCGCCATTTCGTCCTTCATTTCGTCGCGGTCCAATGCATAGGCGATATTGGCCTCGATAAAGCCAAGCTTGTTGCCGCAATCGTAGCGCTTGCCGTCGAACCGGAAGCCATGAAAAGGGACGTCTCCGATGGTGCGCGCCATGGCATCGGTCAGCTGTATTTCACCGCCGGCGCCCTTTTCCTGCCTGTCCAGTTGCTGGAAGACCTCGGGCTGCAGGATATAGCGCCCGATGATCGACAATGTGGAGGGGGCCGCATCGGGGTCGGGTTTTTCGACCAGCCCCTTGGCCCGTGCCAACCTGCCATCGTCCTCGACCACGTCCAGAATTCCATAGCGGTCGGTATGCTCTTTCGGGACATCCTCGACGGCGACAACGTTGCCGCCCACATCGTCGTAGATTTCCAGCATCTGTTTCAGGCAGCCGGGCCGCGCCAAAATCAAATCATCGGCCAGCAATACGGCAAACGGCTCGTCATGGATGTGATAGCGGGCGCACCAAACCGCATGCCCCAGACCGAGGGGTTTTTGCTGGCGCGTGTAGGAAATCTGCCCCGGTTCCGGAACCCATTCCGAGATCGCCGCCAAGGCGTCTTGCTTGCCGCTTTCTTCCAGCGAGCGTTCCAATTCGGCGGAGTGGTCGAAATGATCCTTGATCGCCGATTTCGCGCGCCCGGTTACGAAGATGAACTCTTCGATGCCGGCTTCGCGCGCTTCATCGACCGCATATTGGATCAGCGGGCGGTCGACAATGGTTAGCATTTCCTTGGGCATGGCTTTGGTGGCGGGCAGGAATCGGGTGCCCTGCCCGGCAACGGGAAATACGGCTTTTCGGACGGGTTTAACCATTGGGTTCGATCAATAATAAAGCAATTTGGCCAAGGCATTACGCCCCATTTGCGTCGGCTTTGTGCCATAGGGCGGCTGCCACCGCAAGTCAGAGGCAAGCTGCCTTTCCACGGCTGTTACCGGCGTTTTCCCCTGGGCAGCTCGTCTTGCCATTGAACCAGCCTGCGCTGCGCTTCCGGGCAGAGCTTCAGATAACCCGATGCCTTCATAACGCTGGGCGGCCCGCCGACCGCCTTGACCGCCAAAATCTCTTTTTCGGTGGCCTCGCATTCGAACGCCATGTCGGCGATGCGGCGGCCATTCGACACAACGCCCCGATACCAGCGCGATACATAGTCGAATTTGGTGTCGATATCTTTTTTGACGCGCACCGCCCGGGGCGTCGCGCCTTGGCCGCGCTGCTGCAATTTCGAGAGCCGTCTCTTCAATTTCGGAACTTCCCGATTGTAGCGTTGCGCCCGTTTATCCTGGACCGCGTGGGTGCCTTCGTGAACGAAGGTCTGCATAAAAAACAATGGCGATCCATAGAGCACATTGCGGCGCACAAACATCATGCGCTGGCCGTTAAAGCTGAGGATTTTGTTGTAATAGGCGGCCGCCGCATCGGCGGCGCCGGAGCGATTGAAGTGCTTGGAAATCGGATTGTAGTGAATTTCGTCGATGATTTTGATATATTTGGTGACCGGCGGCCGCAATTGCCTGGCGAGGACGAAGGCCTGGCGCATAGCCTGAAAGAAACGGCCATTGCGAATATCCGGATACACCGAGCCGTATACCTTTATGCCGCCGATGATGCGCACCAGAGGATCGTCGAATTCCGCGTCAGTGGTTTGCGCATACAATCTGCGCTTTGCCGTCAGGGTCACCATGCGCGCAAAAAATTTCAAGGATTTGTCGTTAAAGGCATTGGTCGGAACGCGCATAATATTTTTTTTCCTGCCTTTCTTCCAGCCCGCATAGCGGTGATAGCGCCCGCCGGTATAAAGCTCGTAACCGTCGACGGTGTCCAAATAGATGCGCGCCATGGGATCCTGGCTGAGCGCCGCCTGGATGATTTCCGGAAACCGCCGGCGCGCAATCTCGGCTCCGCGGTCATCAACCAGCCGGCCGAGCGCTAAATCCTGGATCAGGTCCTTACCGGTATCGCCCGCCTTCACCGGCAGGGCCGAGAGCTTGCCGCCGTTGCACGACAGCCGCGCCGCGCGCCAGGCTTTCAAGCGCTCGTCCAACACCGCGCGCGAGATTTCATCGAGGCCGGCGCGTAATTTCCGGGTCATGGATTTGCCCGTTTTGTCGCCCGAGCGAAAGGCAAGTTCCGACCACATAGCGGCGCCCGATTTAGACTTTGAAATCCCGTTACCGTCCTGCAGCATAATCGCCAGATGCCTTTGCGCCGGGCCATGACCGGCATCGGCGAGCCGCTTCATGGCCGGCAATGCACGGCTGTGATTCTTTGCCTTGATGAGCGCCAAAGCTTGGGCATATCCGGTGACGATTTCCGCCGACGAACAGGCCGCCGCGGCGGCCGGGCCGGTGCCGACAGGTGCAATAACACCGGCCGCCGACAAGGAAATTATTAGGATCGCCGCCCTAGTGGCCTGTGTCATCTTCACCCCCGGGTGTCAGAATTACAAATTACAGCCGCGTTCAGGTCCCAAGCAGGAAATCCTTGGCTTGATTGATCTTGGTCGCAAGATAGGTGGAACCACCCTTATCGGGATGGATTTTACCCATCAATTCATGATGGGCTGTTTTGATGTCTTCGTCGCTGGCTCCCGCTTCGAGGCCGAGGATATCATACGCTTCCTCCAGCGTCATACCGCCCTGGCCGCTGGCGCTCTGCCCTCCTGCGCCGCCAGCCCCGGCGCCGGCGCGCGCCTGATCGCGGCATTCATCGCCGTGGTAACGGTCCAGGTAGGCGCTCAAGACCTGCACGCTTTGCTCATCACCGGACGCTTCGCCAAGCAATTGCAGAATTTCACCCAGCTCCATGGAGCGGAGGGTCCGCCCCGAAAACCGGCCCGAGATGACATCGCCGTTCATCTCGCCGTTGTTATGGTCCAGGATCATATGTACATAGTCGGTTTCGATTTCCGACGAACTGCCGGAAGTCGTGCCCGCCGACGCACCGGCGCTGGCCATGCGCGAATAATTCTTGGCCGCCCGTGCCGCCGAGCGGGCGCGCATCAGCAATGGCAGCAAGGCGGGAATCGCGAGCAACCCCCAGCCGATGCGCCCGGTGACGATCAGCGCCACGGCAACCAGAACGACGATGCTGATAAGCGTCCATTTCAAGCCCTTGATCAGCGTTGATGGCTGGGCATTCACATACCAGCGCGACGCCAGCAGGGTTCCGATTAAAACTGCAACGCCTAAGACGAGATACTGCATCAGAATTTAACCACGTTTGACCTGGTGGGAGATTTGGCGGATGGCGCCGCCTTCGTTGCTGGCGAGGTTTTCCAATGCCTTGCGGCCGCCGGCGGCAAAAACGGCCACGGCGCGCAGCAATTCGCGAAGGGTCTGGGCGCTGACCGAATCGAACGGGCAATAGGCGCCGTTGGTCAGCTTGGCGATTTGGCGGAAGGCGAATTCGGCGATCGGGTCACGGCCTTCTTGAAACAGAAACGCCGGGGTGCCCAGAAGCCCAAGCTCGCCGGCGACGGCGCCGAGCTTGTCCACATCCTCCTCGACACAATCGCCGATGAAGATCAGCGCATCGACTTTGTGCTTCTTGGTTTCGGCAACCGCGTGGCGCAGCACTTTGCGAATTTGGGTTTCACCGGCCAGACAATAAACACCGGTCATCTGGCGCAGCAGCGTATCCTGATCGGCCGCCCATTTGGTCGCCTTGAACTCGCCAAAACCCCGGTAGAACGCCAACTGGATTTCCAAACCGCCGAGGGCCGCGGTTTCCTGGAACATCTCGGCCTGAAGGTGGCTGGCGCGGTCCCATGTGGGCTCGCGGCTGGCGGTCGCATCAAGGGCGAATATCAGGCGGCCGCGTTCATCAGAGGATTTGCGCACGGGCGTCACTGCGACCTTGCGCAGGAAATCCTGAATTTGGTCGCTCGACGCTTTTGCAGGCAACTTGCCACGTGCCATCTCGGCCGACTCCTCAACTCGTTTATCGGGCGCCTCCTTTTCGGACGGGAGACGCTTTGATCAAAAACTGGTTATATCAGGCAAACAAAAACCAGGGCGAAAATTCTATATCCGCCCCGGTTTTAAAACAACCGATGTCATCCAAATCAATTGATGTGATGCAGCGTTCCTTCCGGCCGGAATGCATTGAATACAAAGGCGAAGGTGACATCATAAACCTCATCGACCAGACCCTTGTCGGTTTTCTTTTGCACGATCACGTTGCCCACTTCGCGGCCGCGGGCGATATTCCGGGAATCGAGGGCCGAGTTCTGGCCTTCCACCCATGACAGCACCAACGGGCCGGCGACGATCTTTTTCTTCTTGCGCAAAAGCGCCATGCTCCAGGCTTGCTTGCCAACCGCTATGACGCGCGCCA
>JAYGEH010000306.1:0-23779 GCA_046582475.1 Rhodospirillales bacterium | reverse complement strand
TCTGGACCTTCCCGGATCCTGTGCCCATCCACCGTGAACCGTTGTACACGCCACGGCGCGATTTGGTGGCCGACTATCCCACCTACAAGGATACCAAGAACTACCGCCTGCCGACCTTGTACGCGAGTATCCAGAAGAAGGATTTCTCCAAGGATTTCCCGATCGTTCTTACCTCGGGGCGCTTGGTGGAATATCAAGGCGGCGGCGCCGAAACCCGGTCCAACCCCTGGCTGGCCGAGTTGCAGCAGGAGATGTTCGTGGAGATCAATGTCACGGATGCAAACAATATCGGCATCCGCGATGGCTCCTTCGTTTGGGTACACGGCCCGGAAGGTGCAAAGATCAAAGTGAAGGCCATGATCACCACCCGCGTGGCGTCCGGAGTGGCCTTCCTGCCATTCCATTTCGCCGGGCAATTCCAAGGCAAGGATTTGCGTGACAAGTATCCACCGGGTGCCGACCCGTACGTCCTTGGTGAGGCGGCCAACACCGTGTTGACCTACGGTTATGACTCGGTCACCCAGATGCAGGAGACGAAAGCCTCCCTGTGTCGGATCGAAGCAGCGTGAGGAGATGAACAATGGCTAGAATGAAATTTCTTAGTGACGCCGAACGCTGTATTGAATGCAATGCATGTGTCGTAGCGTGTAAGAACGAAAACGAGGTGCCTTGGGGTGTCAACCGGCGCCGGGTGGTGACGCTGAACGACGGCAAGCCCGGCGAGCGGTCGATCTCGGTGGCCTGCATGCATTGCTCCGACGCGCCATGCATGGCCGTCTGTCCGGTGGACTGCTTCTACCAGACCGATGACGGTGTGGTTCTGCATTCTAAGGATCTGTGCATCGGGTGCGGATATTGCCTCTACGCCTGCCCGTTTGGCGCACCGCAATATCCCCAGGCCGGCAATTTCGGCAGCCGCGGCAAAATGGACAAATGCACGTTCTGCAACGGCGGACCCGAAGAAGACCATTCGGCGGCGGAATTCCAGAAGTATGGCCGCAATCGTCTTGCCGAGGGCAAACTGCCACTGTGTGCGGAAATGTGCGCGACCAAGGCTCTGTTGGCCGGCGACGGCAACAAGGTTTCCGATATCTACCGGGAGCGTGTCGTGGCCCGCGGCTTTGGATCGGGCGCTTGGGGTTGGGGAACGGCCTATCAAAGAAAGGGCCAACCCAGGCGATAGATTTCCGTCCGGGGATTTCGCCCGGCATGGCGCGTTAGAATAGAGGACCCGCAGCGTTCGCTTGCAACGTTGCGGGAAATCTATCGGCCGTAGGCAGTGCGCTCAGATTGGATGTGACTGGGGGGCGCAACTCTGCGGCTCCGTTCGCCGAAAGGGAAGCGATGACGGAAATGTTGTCCACCACAAAAAGAACATTTGCGGCTGTTGGTCTGGCTCTTTTGTTGGGCTTGGCCGTGGCAATTGGCGGAATCTTATTCGCCGGCAGTCCAGCCCACGCCCAGGACGCCGCCCAAATAAAGGAATTGTCCGTGCCGCCGGGCTTTGCCACCGGCATCGCGCCGCGCGCGCCGGGTTCCAGCGTGCGGCCTCCGGCATCGCAAAAATGGGGCGAGCCGGCGACGCTTCCTGAAAACGTGGTGCCGCAGCTCAGCGATCCGACCGTCTGGGGACAAATTCGTCATGGCGCACAGGGAATTGTAACGATCCCCGATAAAAATTCCGCGGTGCTGGTGCAAACTCGGGGCTGGAAATGGCGTACCTTTCGTACCGGTCCGATGGCCAGCTTCGGCGGCTGGCTGCTTTTGGCGGTGGTCGTTGTCCTGGCGATATTCTATTTCCAGCGCGGCCGTATCCGCATCAGTGCCGGCTGGTCGGGCCGCACGATCATGCGCTTCAGCACCTTGGAACGCTTTGCCCATTGGCTGACGGCGGTGCCGTTTGTTATCCTGGCGCTGACCGGCCTCAATCTCATGTATGGCCGAACGCTGCTGATCCCGTTGATCGGCAAAGATGCATTCTCGGTTATCACCGTGTGGGGCAAAATTCTCCACAACTATACGGCCTTCGCCTTTATCCTCGGTATCTTGCTGATGATCGTGATCTGGCTCCGGCATAATATCTGGGACAAATACGACGCCGGATGGATCCAAACCGGCGGCGGCATGTTCAGCGACGATGTCCACCCGCCTGCCAGGAAATTCAATACCGGCCAGAAAGTCCTGTTCTGGGCCGTGGTTCTGGCCGGCGGCTCGTTATCCTACAGCGGTATCGCCTTGTTGTTCCCGTTTGAGTTTGCCCCCTTCGCACCGACCTTCCAGCTGTTGAATACGATCGGCTTCGATTTGCCGGCAACCCTGGAGCCGATCGAGGAAATGCAGTTCATGCAGGCCTGGCACGCCATATTGGCCTTGCTCATGACCGCCTTGATCATTGCCCATATTTATATCGGCACCCTCGGCATGCAAGGCGCCGTCAGCGCCATGTGGTCCGGCGAGGTTGATGAAAACTGGGCGCGGGAACACCATTCGGCCTGGGTCGCCGAATTGAAGGGTGAGCCGGAACCGGAACCTCTGGTGATCGTGCGGGATGATCAGCCGAGCAAGCCGGCGCATGAGTAACCGGCCCATGTCGCTGCTCAGAATATGGTTATTTGCCGGGCTGCTTGCCGGCTTGGGTTTAAGCGTCGCGCCGCGCCCGTCCTGGGCGTTAATGAGCGAGGCCCAGGTGCGCGCCGCCGTCGAAAACGATTACGATGTAAAGGTCATCAAGATCACGCCCGGCATCGATACCGAGCGCGTGGTCTTTTACGTTAGGATCATGTACAACGGCGGCAACTTCAACACCGCGTTCCAGATCAATACCATCGTGATCGACGCAGAGACCGGCAAACGCATCGCCCAGTTCCGGCATGGATCAAGCGGCCGCACATTGCCGGGAAACTTTGACAGCATTCCCAACCGCCAACTGACGGATGCCTTGCGCGGACGTATCAGGAGATAGAAAAGTGAAAGCTTTTACCTACAGCGTGGTTGCCGTGATCGTCGTATCGGCCCTTGCCGCGTTTGTCTTGTTGAGCCTGGATTTGAGTGCCGCCGATGTTTTCCAGCTAAAGGACGTCCGGCTTTAAAGTCGCTCAAAAGTCCGGCATCACCAGATCAATCGAACCAATCATTTTTTTAAAAAATGCACCGTCGCACGGACGGCATCAGCCAAGGGGTCAGACGTCCGGTAAAACCGCGTCCCCCGGGCCGCCCGGCGCACTAATGGGTTTCGGCGTCGTTTGCGGGGCCGGATCGGCGGACACCGGCGCCGCCATGAATGCCGCCAAGGCCAATCCCAAGGCAATGGTCAGCGGAACGGATCGAAACTTTATCATCAAGGCATCTCGGCTGTGCTGAATTTACCGATACCGTAAGTTCAATGATTGCGCCGCACAAATCACGTTCCAGTGACCGGCAATCGGCCTGGCGGCCCGGTTTCAAGCCCTATTTCGATTCAAGAATATAGACGCCGCCCCAATCGTCCGGCGGTGGGTTTTCGGCGAACGCATGGGAGCGCCTGGCGAATTTCTCCGAAACCGTGTCTTCGCCGGCAAGCGCCTCGAAGGCGGCGGCGGCATCCCGGAAATTGGCCGCCCGGTACAGGGCAAGGGCGGCCGCAAAGCCGTCGCGCAGGCGGCGCTGATCGTCCCCCAGCGCGCCGGCCTCGGCCAGCGGCTCGAAAATCGCAACCGGGTTGGCGCGGCCGACCACCTGCACAAGGTCAATTTCGCGGAATTCGATCTTGCCGCCGCATAACTCCACCGAGCGTTCGCCCACTAAGATGGTGGTGCCATAGAATTTGTTGGCGCCTTCCAGCCGCGATCCCAGATTGGCGGCGTCGCCCATGGCCGCGTAGTTGAAGCGCCGCTTGGAGCCGATATTGCCGACCAGCATTTCGCCGGTATTGATGCCAAAGCGCGCCGCTATCCGTTGTTGCCCTGAAAGACCGAAATTATCGGAGGCGTCGTGCAGCCGGTTGTTGCACTCCATCGCCGCAATCACCCCATTGGCGGCATGATCCGCATCGAACACCGGCGCGCCGAAAACGCCGGTGATTTCGTCGGCGACGAATTTTCGATAAACCCGCCCCGGTTCTCGATGATATCGGACATGGCGGTGAGGTACGAATTGAGGAAATCGGTGATCTGGCTGGCGCTCAGTTTTTCCGACAGTGTGGTGAAAGCGGCGATATCGGAAAAATGAATAGTGACTTCCCTGGCTTCGCCGCCGAGGGTCGGCAATTTGTCCCCGTCGACCATCCGTTCGATCACCGATTCGGGCAGATAATAGGAAAACACCTTGCGGATATAACGCTTGTCCTTGTCGGTGAAAGCCAGCCGGAAACCCAGCATGATGGCGAAGGCGATGACGCCGCCGGCGATCGGGTCATAGAGCGGCAGCACGGCACCGGTGCGGAAAACCACGGTGGCCGCAATCATCCAGGCGATGGCCAGTCCGGCCAATGCCATAGCGGCGCGCACCTGGCTAAAGACCATGGCGGCGAACGCGGCCAGAGCTGCGAAGGCAAGGGTCAATGCCCCGTCGGCGCCGCGGCCGAGATCCTTCAACGCCTCGCCCAGAAGCAAATTGGAAACCGCGGTGGCATGCACATAGACGCCCGGAATTGTGTCCCGGGCAAGGTCCTGGCGGTAGAGCCCGTCCATCACCGGCACCGCGCACCGTTCCGGCAATCCGACGCCCTGGGGGCCGCTGATGAACCGTTTCGAGGTGATCTTCCGGTCTTCGATATCGAGCACGGAGCCGACCAGGACCACCTTGCCGGCGAAGGCATTGCGAAAATAATCGGCCGCGCCTTTCTCGGTGCAGGCAAACAGATCGGCGAAGGAATAGGTGGGAATGGCGCCCGGCCCGCCATCGAAGTTGAGCCCCATGCGCATGTTTTCGGACGCCGGAACCACATAGTCTCCGAGCACAACACGCCCCCCCTTGACCAGCGGCCGTGAAACGTCGGCGGCCCGTGCCGCCAGTTCCAGCGCCATGGAGGTTTCGGCCCGAGTTCCGGTGCGCAAATCTTCGGCCTCGAAGATCAGGGTTACGCCCCGGATGATTCCATCATCGTCCTCGAACACATTGACCGAGCGAATATTTTTTTGATGGCCGACGGCAAAGCTTTGCGCCCGGTGCGGGCTGATCGGCTTGGTTTGGTGCTGCACCTTGCCGAGCACCAGTTTTCCTTGGGCAGCACCACGCCGAAGCGCGATAAGAAAATCCCGGTCAAACCCCCTGATGTATCTTTCCACCGATGTGGGCAGGATAAAATCGAACATGATAACCCGGGCGCCGCCCTGGATAACGGCGTCGATGACGCTGGCAAACTGGCCGGTCCACATGACCTTGGGGATATCGCGAAACGGCGGGCGGCGGTAGGTTTCTTCGTCGATGGCAATGACAACGACCGGCGAATCCTTAGGTGCATGCATCGGCCCAAAGGCTTTGTGCCGAAGCCAGAACAGGCTATCGAGAGATAATCCGTCCAGCCTGTCGAGGGCCGGAACCGTGAAAATCACCGCCACCGTTACAGCAACGCCGGCGGCTATGATCGCGTCTCTGAGGCGCATTTTTAGAACCGGACGAGCCGCATGATGGGGGGCGGCGCCTTGTTCGGCAAAGGGGTCAACCTTGACAATGATGCTGCGGCCGCCGGCGGAGAGGCGGTACACGCCGCCCGGTGCCAGCGCTTGATTGCTTTTGGCAAAATCCTCGAAGGCTTCGCGCACCGGTATTTTGATCGCCGCCGCTTTTTTGTCGAGCCGTTCGACAAGCACTTCGCCCGCCGCTTTTGTGAGATTGATGACCGGGCTGGCGCCATAGATGGTCAATTGGGGCTTTGGTACCCGCCCTTTACCCGAAGCGGAACGGGCTGGCGCCCGGAACACCGTAACGGCGCTTTTCCCCGCCTGCTCCTTGGTCAGTTTGAGGGCGCCGCCGTCGCATTCCATCCGCTCGCGCGCCACCTTGCCGTCGGTAACCTGGCTTTGCTCTACGCCGACGGTAATCTGGCCGCCGGTGATAACTTCGCGCTGGCAGGACTGCAAATAGCCAATGACAATGCGCGCGCCAGGCGCCAAGCTTTTCTTTTGGCCCTGGTCCAGATAATCGAACATGGCGACGCCTTTGACGGTGCCCGCAACCTCCTCGACGATGGCAACCGGCTTGCCGGCTTGGGCCGCGCCCGAGGCCACCAGGAGTAAAACCGCGCTTGCCAATACTGTCTTTGCCATTGTTCCGATATTCCGAATTTTCAACGCCTCATCCGGCCGGCTTGCCGCCGCCGCCGTCGCCGACCAGGCTGAACGGCGCCCAGAAAATGGGGTGGGCGTAGGAGAAGACGATTTTGCCGCTGGCCGGATCCTTGAAGCCGCCGCCATCGCCGAGACCCATCATGGCGCGGCGCATGGCTTCGGCCCGGGTGAGGGTGGGATCGTCCGCTTGGCGCTTGAATATATCGGTGGTCAAAAGCCTGGCCGATGTGGTCTCCACCGGCCAGTTCGAGAGCAAGACGGCGCGCGTCCCGGCATAGAAAAATGCCTTGCCCAATCCGGTAAAGGCTTCCGCCCCGGCGCCGTCACCGGCGCCGGTGTTGCAGGCCGACAATACGACCCAGTCGGCGTCCAGGCGCAGGGACAATATCTCGCCCATGGTCAGCAAGCCGTCCTCGTCCAAATTGCCGCTCACCTTGGGCGAAGACAAGGCTAGGGCCGGCTGGTGCAACCCGTTCAAGTCGCCCGGCACCAGGCCGTGGGTGGCGAAGGCGATCACCTTATAGCCCGAAAGATTGGCGGTTTTCACCGACCCTTCGCTGGCCCGGGCGCCGGTAAAGACGTCTTTGGTCAGGTCGGCGTTGAGGGCGAGGGCGATGGAGCGGACCTCATCGAAAGTATCGGAAAGGCGCGGCAATCGGCCAAGATCTGCGCTCGCCAATTTGTTCGTCTTCGGCGCGGCGCGCAACGAGAGCGGCAGGCCGCGCACATTGAAGACGCCCCTCTGTTGCAGGGCCGCGGTTTCAATCGGCCTCGGTTTGGCGGCGTCGGCCGCCTGTTTTGCATTGAAATAGGGATCGCCGAAACCGGCAAATGGCCGGCGCGCCGAGTTGGGCGGCGGCAAAGCGCGCAGTGACGCCAGCGATGTCACGCTCGGCAGAACGGTCACCGCATGGGTGCGGGCCAGCCACGGGATTTTCTTGTAATTGCTAAACAGGGCGCCCTGTTCTTCTGCAAGCGACGTGCGCTTCGTTACCAGGGTCGAGAACGGCAGCTGGCCAAGGGCGCCGTGGGAGACCACCAGCAAGGATTTTGCGCCGGCCCAGCCGGCCTTGACCGGAGCGAGCAGCCTACCGTAAAGCCGGTTTGAAAGCCGCACATTAAATTCCAGGATATCGCCCAATGTGGCCGCCTGCGGATCGAGAGATTTGCGCAAATCCTTGACCACGGCGGCGATGCGCGCCGCGCCCAGATTAGAGACCGAAAACGCAACCCGGCCGGATTTGGGCACCGCCCAGACACGGGTCTTGTCCTTGGTCACATAGGTGGCGAGGAGGGCCTCGCCGGGGTGCAATGTTGCTTGAACCTTTGCGATGGTTGCCGGTTTGGGATTGATCAGATCGGCATATTGGGGAAAGCGCCGCTCGATCTCTTCGGCCAGGGCGGCCCGGGCCTGGCGCAGATTATCGATGCGGGTGCGCAAGGATTTGATGGCAGCCGGGTTTTGCTGGCCGGCCGGCGCCGCGAGGACATTGGCGAACAGCCCAAACAGGGCCGATATCTTCTGGCGGGCATCCTGTTCCCGGCGGATGAGATCGGCCAGATCCTTGTTGCCGGCGGCGGCCCGGGCGCCGGATGCGGCCAGCGCTCCCTGCACCGAACGGGAGCGTGCGATATCGGCGATGCGGAAGGCTTCGGCGGCCGCATCCAGCCCGGCGCTGCGTTCCAGCGGCGTTCCCCTGATGTCCGCCAGCAGGCCGATATAGGATTCCAGGATCAAGCCCAGCCGGCGGTCACGGCCCGCCCGCGACGAACTTGCGGTATCCGATTGCCGCGAGCGCGAAAGCAATATGGGCTGCGCACCCTGGAAGGCAATTAGCGCTGGTGCGTTGCGGCCATTTTTGACCATGATCATGGCGGTGACGCCGCGCGCCTCGGCGGTTTTATAATGTTTGTTGCCGACAGTTTTTACCGCCTGTTGCAAGGCCTTTTCCGCAACCGGCCGGGCTTCATCGGCGCGCCCCGCGGCCGCCAGGGCGACCGAGCGATCCAGACTGCCGGCGAAAAACTGATCGAACATTACCGGCACGGTTTTTAAATCTTTCTCGATTTTGTCGTAGGTGGCGATGGCCTCGGCGAATTTCCCCTGTGCGGTCAGGCTTTTCGCCAGAATTCCACGGGCAATAGCGACAATAAGAGAACTGTCCGGGACGCCGGACTGGCGGTAGATGTCCAGAGATGCGCGAATAAGCTTTTCGGCATCGCCATTTCGGTCTTGGGCAACGATCTCGGCCAAGCCCCGCAATCTGTGTGCCGTATCTTGCGAGTTTTTTCCGAGCCGCGCCAGGGTCAAGCTTAAAGCTTTGCGCGCTTCGATTTCCGCTTCTACGTTGCGCCCTTGCGCGACCAAATTCCTGGCATGCTCCTTCAGCAAGAGCTCCAGGTTCAACGCATCGAACTTTTCGTTAATGCGCTGATCGACAGCCGTTTGCGCCGCCGAAATTGCCTAGCGAAATACCGGTTCCGCGGCTTCATATTGACCTTTGTAATGGAGGACATTTGCCTTGCCTCTCAGCACGGATCTTTCCCAGGTAACGCCAAACCGGAAATATGCATTGCTCGAAGAGGCTTGGTTCAAGAGGCTTTCGGCTTCATCGATGGCTTTGTCGCCCTTCTCTATATCGCCGACCGCGGCGTAAATCAGCGCCATGATGCCGGTGCGGGATATGTGCACGCCGCTGCCGTAGGTCATCAAGTCCAGAGATTCTTCGCGGTGCTTGATACCGTCTGCAAAATTGCCGCCGAAGCCCTCTGCGATGCTGAGATCCCAAAGGATTCGCATCCGCGTGTCGGTGCTGGAATTATCCTTGGCGAAGCGGTTGGCGGTCTTTAAATCCGCAAGTAGCTGGGCCATCTTGCCGACCCCACCGGCGGCGAGCCCGCGCTGCCAATAGAAATCGGCAAGGCCGCTTTTGGAGAGATCCTTATCCGGATGCCGCGATGCCTCTTTTAAATTCCGCGCCGCTTTTTTTGGATCGGCCAAGGGCTGGCTGTCGAGAAGCTGGGTAATGTCGGTGACCGATTTCGGCGGCGGTGTAAACGACGATCCCTAAAATTTGGTGGTGATTTGCTTGGCTTCTTCGAGCGAAACCGTGCCGGTCTGGCAGCCGGCCAAAATCGCAAACGGCATAAGGAGCAGGGAAAATTTCAACTGAGTTCGCATGAGTGCCTCCCCGGCACATGATACTCAACGGTTGACCCGGGTTCAGTATATTCAGGGCGCTGGCGGCTGTCGAATCGGTGCCGGATCGCGAATTGGATATTATTCAACTCCGCCGCCCCGCGACCTTGGTACCATCGCCATCGCCATAATCCATGGACGGTTAATCGGATTTCAACGCTTATCCGGCATTATTGTGATCATCGAATATGGAGACGAAGATCTCCGTTACCAGACCAGGAAGATGCCATCCGGTTTCAATACCAGAAGGACGAAAAGCTTGGGCTTTGGTGTGTCGTCGACAGCCATGCCGGCGACAATTGCGTTTCCAGCCACAAGACCAAAAGCGCCGCCATATTGTCGATGTTCTGGTGCGAAGATATCTGGGCCGAGCACCAGGCGAAAAACGGCGCCCAGGCCAATTTGGCCTAAACGTTTGGTCCAACAAATTCCGGGCACAGAAAAACCGGTCCCATGAGTGACCGGTAAGTTCAATTCGGGATATCCCGGCGGCGGCCGTATTTGCGGCCGCCGGCCAAGCGATTTAAGCGTTCAGCACATTTTCCAGATGTTCGGCCTGCTCCGCCAGATTGTTGGCGGCGTTGAGCCCTTCGGCGGATATCTCGCTGACCTGCGAGACATTATGATTAACCTGGCCAATGTTCTGGGTGATATCGGCGACCCGGCTCGCCGCCGAAACCGGCGAGGGCGCCAATCAGGTTCTGGAAGCCTCCTCCGATCTCTCGAGGCAATGCGAATCCTTGCGCCTAGAAGTCAGCAGGTTCCTGACCCAGGTGCGGGGTGACGGTGAATCCGCCGAAACGTCCGAGCCTGAACAAGCGGCCGCATAGCCGAACCCTTCCTCGAAAGCCGGCCTGCCCAATATACGTAAGACCTTGGGCAGGCCGGTTTAATTTGTTTTTGCCTGCACTGGACGGCAGATAGGCGGCAGGCTAAAAAACCAGGGATAGTGGTTCGAGCCGGAGGAGGGGAGGTGCCGCCTGGTTACCCGCCAGCGGGATCAAGGTAATTATGGATCAAAATTCAACGGAAGATGCCAAAGCATATAAAACCGAAATTCGGCGCGCCATGGCCATCGATTGGGATGTCCCGATCGAAATGGACGATGGCATCCAACTCAGGTGCGATGTCTACCGCCCCATGGAGCCTGGCCGCTACCCGGTGATCCTGTCTTATGGACCGTATGGCAAATATTTGCTCTTCGAAGATGGATACAAGACCGCGTGGGACCGGATGATCACCAACCATCCGGATGTCGCCGCCGGGTCCAGCAACGAATATCAGAGCTGGGAAGTGGCCGATCCCGAAAAGTGGGTGCCGAACGGCTATGTCTGCGTGCGCGTCGATTCCCGCGGCTGCGGACGCTCGCCCGGCTTTGTGGAGGTTTGGTCGCCGCGCGAAGCCAAGGACCTCTGCGCCTGTATCGAATGGTCTGCCGGGCAGGACTGGTCGGACGGCAATATCGGCATGAGCGGGGTCAGCTATTACGCCATGAACGCCTGGCAGGTCGCCAGTCTTGGCCCGCCTGCCTTAAAAGCCATCTGCACCTGGGAAGGCGCCGCGGACATGTACCGGGAATTGTCCCACCACGGCGGCATCCTCTGCACCTTCATGACCAATTGGTACGACATGCAGGTCTCTTCCGTGCAGCATGGGCTGGGATCAAAGGGCCGGCGCTCGGCCATGAACGGCGAATGGGTCTCCGGCCCGCTTGAACTCACGGCGGAGGAATTGGGCGCCAACCGGGAGGATTTGGGAAAATCCGCCCGCGACCATGCGATGGACGATGATTATTGGATGTCGCGCACCGCCGATTTTTCCAAGATCACGGTGCCCATCCTGTCGGCGGCCAATTGGGGCGGCCAAGGCCTGCATCCGCGCGGCAATTTCGAGGGTTTCACCCAGTCCGCCAGCAAACATAAGTGGCTGGAAGTCCATGGCCGCGAACATTGGAGCGAATTTTACACCGACTATGGCCGGGAAATGCAATTGGCGTTTTTCGACCATTTCCTGAAGGGCATCGACAACGGCTGGCGGGACCGGCGGCGGGTGCAGTTGCAGGTCCGCCATATTGATAAATTCGTCGAGCGCTTCGAAGACGATTGGCCGATCCCGAGGACCCAATGGACCAAATTTTATTTGCAGGCCGATGGCCACGGGCTGGCCGGGGCCGCCAGCGATGAAGCGGCCTTGATAAGCTACCGGGGATTCTCGGAAGGCGTCACCTTTGTTTCGGCGCCCCTCGAGGCGGACACCGAGATCACCGGCCCACTGGCCGCCAAACTATGGGTTTCCTCATCGACCGAGGATGCGGATATGTTTTTGGTGTTCCGGGTGTTCGATCCCAGCTTCAAGGAAGTGACCTTCCAGGGTGCCCTGGATCCGCATACGCCGATTGCGCAAGGCTGGCTCCGGGCATCGCACCGCAAGCTGGATGAGGCGCGCAGCCTGGAATACCGGCCCTTTCACAGCCACGACGAAAAACAACCGCTGACACCGGGTGAGCCGGTGCAATTGGATGTGGAAATTTGGCCGACCAGTATCGTCGTGCCTGAGGGCCACCGCATCGCCCTCAGCGTGCGCGGCCGCGATTACGAATATCCCGGCGAAGCCGATGCCGGCTTGTCGAACATGAAAGACAAATTTACCGGCGTCGGCCCGTTTCTCCACGACGATCCCGTCGACCGCCCGAAGGAGATATTCGACGGCGACGTGACCTTGCATTTCGGCGCCGCCATGCAGCCCTATTTGCTGCTGCCCATAATCCCCAAGGACTGAGGCATGGCCCGGCGGTTGAGCATCATCGCGGCAATGATGGTGATGGTCATAAGGCAGGCCATGGCGCAGACCGCGCCGTCGCCGGCCGAGGAGGCGGCTTATAAAGGCCTGCACGCGGCCGCCGCGAAAGGCGATGGGGCGAAGTTCGCTGGCTGCTAACCTTCGGGGCCAAGCTGGAGGCCCGGGACCGGGCAGGGCGGACGCCCTTGCATGTGGCGGCGTTCAAATCCCATGAGCTTATCGTCAGAATGCTCGCCCTGGCGGGCGCCGATATGAACGCCCTCGAAGGCGATGCCTACGACGTGGTCACAATTGCCGCCGTTGCGGGCGATCTGGAGATGCTGCGCCTGGCGCTTAGCCATCGCGGCAATCCTCAGAACATCACCAGCCCCTATGACGGAACCGCCCTGATCGCGGCGGCCCATCTTGGGCATGTGGATGTGGTCCTGGAATTGATCGCCGCCGGCGCGCCCCTCGATCATGTCAATAACCTGGGTTGGACGGCACTCATCGAAGCGGTGATCCTGGGCGACGGGGGGCCCCGGCATACCCGGATCGTAGCCGCCTTGATCAAAGCCGGCGCGAACCGGGCTATCGCCGACCGTCAAGGTGCCACGCCTTTGGCCCATGCCAGGGCAAAGGCTATGGCGCCATGATCGCCATCCTCGAGGGCCGTTAGGCCGCGCAGAGGCTTACCAACGTTTCGGCAGTGCCAGGTGGCCGGTGAAGCCGCCGTCGATCACCAATGTCTGGCCAGTCATATGGCTCGATAGGTCCGAGGCCAGAAACAAAATCACCGACGCGATTTCGGAAGGCTCGGTGGCGCCCCCGTGGAAACAACTTCGGCCACGGCGTCCCAGGCGTCTTCGCCTAGTCTTTCGCTCGCGCCGGAAAATCATCATAAACTTACTTGACTTGGGGTTATATTGGTTTACTTATCCACAAGTTGTTGATAATGGTTCTCGTTATCAATTGGCTGGAATTGCGTGATTTGATACCAATCATTAAAAATCATCTACCAGAGGAAACCGTAAAGTGCCTGTAAATAATAATAAGAAAGCGCAGAAAACCCTCATTTTTGGATTAGGATTCGTTGCCATTCTGGCCACCGTGGCCGGCCCGGCCATGGCCGCCGAAGTGAATTTGTATTCCGAGCGCCAGCCGTTTTTGATGAAACCGCTGCTGCAAGCCTTTACCAAGGAAACCGGGATCAAGGTCCGCATGGTATATCTTAAAAAAGGCATGGTTGAGCGGCTCAAGGCCGAAGGCGCCAATACGCCCGCCGATTTGATCCTGACCGCCGATATCGGCAATCTCCATAACCATGCCCGGGCCGGGCTTCTGCAAAAATCCTTTTCGCCCATACTGAATGCGAATATCGCGCCCAAATACCGGCATCCCGATGGCCTCTGGTACGGGCTGACGTTGCGCGCCCGGGTCATCTTCGCCCATAAAGACCGGGTCAGGCCGGGCGAGGTGACGTCCTACGCCGATCTGGCCAAGCCCCATATGAAGGGCCGGGTTTGCCTCCGCTCGGGCAAGCATATGTACAATATCTCGCTGCTCGCCTCGATCATCGCCGCCGAGGGCGAGGCGGCGGCCACCCGATGGGCCAGGGGCGTGAAGGCCAACCTGGCGCGCCGCCCGCAAGGCAACGACCGGGCGCAGGTCAAGGCGGTCTATCACGGCGAATGCGATGTGGTGCTCGCCAACACCTACTATATGGGCAAGATGGCGACCAACGAAAAAACGCCGGTGCAGAAAAAATGGGCCGCTTCGGCCAATCTGATATTTCCCAACCAGGACGGCCGCGGCGCCCACGTTAACATCTCCGGCGCCGGCATCACCAAGCATGCCAAGAACAAGGCGGGCGCCATGAAGTTGATCGAATTCCTGTCGGGCGCCGCCGGCCAGAAAATTTACGCCAAGGGCAATTTTGAATATCCAGTCAAGGACGGCATCGCCCTGCACCCGATGGTGGCGTCCTGGGGAACATTCAAGGCCGACGAAGCCCATCTTTCGAAAATCGCCGAGCTTCGGGCTCTGGCCGCGAAGATCATGGATCGGGTGCACTTTAACGATTGAACGCCGGCTCGCGTTTTGACTTATCTGGGATTGAAAATGCCGCCAAATACCGCCACCGCCCCAATAGCCTTATCGGCGCAAAAAGTGTCCTGGGGCTGGGTTAATCCCTGGACCCTGGGCACCGCGCTGATCGCCGGGCTGGCGATATTGCCCATCGCCGCCATCGTTTATTTAGCGCTGGCGCCGGGCGACGGCATTTGGTCGCATTTGGCGTCCACGGTTCTGCCGTCCTATATATTCAATACGCTGGTACTGATGCTGGGCGTCGGCGCCGGCACCATCGCCATCGGCGTTGCTTCGGCCTGGCTGGTAAGCACCTGCCGGTTTCCCCTGCAAAAAATGTTCGAATGGGCGATGCTGCTGCCACTCGCCATGCCGGCCTACGTGATCGCCTATGTTTACACCGATATCTTCGAATTTGCCGGGCCTGTGCAGGCGGCGCTCCGGGATCTGTTCGGATGGACCTCGAAGCGGGATTACTGGTTTCCGGAAATCCGCTCCCTCGGCGGCGCCATCTCGATGATGACCCTGGTCCTCTACCCCTACGTCTATCTGCTGAGCCGCGCCGCCTTCATGGAGCAGTCGGTGGGCGTCCTGGAAGCCAGCCGCGTGCTTGGCCGGGGGCCGTGGCGAAGCTTCTTTTCGGTAGCCTTTCCGCTGGCCCGCCCGGCCGTGGTGATCGGCGTTTCGCTGGTGATGATGGAGACCTTGAACGATTTCGGCACCGTCGATTTCTTTGGCGTAAGCACCTTTACCCTCGGCATTTATGACGTATGGCTGAACATGAACAACGTGACCGGCGCCGCGCAACTAGCATTGGCGCTGTTGATATTCGTGATCGTGCTGGTCCTGGCCGAACGTTTTGCCCGGCAAAAAAAGCGTTATTATGTCAGTTTCGCCAAATACCAGCCGCTGCCCAGCTACCAGCTGCAGGGCGCCAGTATGTGGCTTGCGGTCGCGGTCTGTGCGCTGCCGGTTCTTTTGGGCTTTGTATTGCCGGTGGCCGTCCTGGCGGTTTACGCCTCGTCGCATCTGGAGGTTTTTGCCAGCAATGATATGGCGCGTTTTGCCGGCAACAGCATTTTGCTGTCGACCCTGGCCGCCGGCCTTGCGGTCTTGATCGGCACCTTCATGGCCTACGGTGTGCGGCTCAGGAACGAAAAGCTGCTAAAGACGATCGTGCGCATCGCCAGCCTCGGATATGCGGTGCCGGGATCGGTGCTGGCGGTGGGCGTGCTGGTGACCCTCGGCGCCCTCGACAATAGTATCGACGGCTCCATGCGCCGGATCTTTGGCATTTCCACGGGATTGCTGCTGAGCGGCACCATCGTCGCGGTGACCTATGGCTATCTGGTGCGCTTTCTGGCGCTATCGTTCGGCAGCGTCGAAGCCAGCCTCACCAAAATCACTCCGAACATGGACGGCGCCGCCAAAAGCCTCGGTCACGGCCCGCTCAGCACTTTGCGGCGGGTCCATATACCGATGATCAAGGGCGGCTTGCTGACCGCCGTCATTTTGGTGTTCGTCGATGCCATGAAGGAGTTGCCGCTGACGGTGATCCTGCGGCCATTTGATTTTCATACCATGGCCACCATCGTTCACCAGTTTGCCTCCGACGAACAGATCGGCGAGGCGGCGCCGGCGGCGCTGGCGATTGTCGCATTTGGTATTCTGCCGGTAATCCTGTTAAGCATTGCCATCCGGCGCTCGCGGCCGGGTCATCCAGAGGGATAGGGTTCGGTGGAGGGACTGCATATTCATGGCGCCGCCCACGCCTACGGAAACAACCAGGTCTTAAGCGAAATTTCCATGGTTGTTCCCGGCGGCGAGCTGGTGTGCCTGCTGGGCCCGTCGGGTTGCGGAAAATCCACACTGCTGCGCCTTGCCGCCGGTTTGGAAATTCTGCAGGAAGGAACCATCGTCATCGACGATGTGACCGTGGCGACCAAGGAGGTGCACGTGCCGCCGGAACAAAGGCGTATCGGACTGATGTTCCAGGATTACGCCCTGTTTCCCCATTTGAATGTGATCGACAATGTGAGCTTCGGGCTGTTGGGCGTCGCTAAGCGCAAAGCGCGGGGCATTGCCGCCGAGCGCCTGGACCAGGTCGGCTTGGCCGATCTGGCGCAAGCGTTTCCCCATATGCTGTCGGGCGGCATGCAGCAACGGGTGGCGCTGGCCCGGGCGTTGGCGCCGGAACCCAAATTATTGTTGTTGGATGAGCCGTTTTCGGGCCTCGACACCAATATGCGCGCTTCCATTCGCGAGATGACGTTGAATGTCCTCAAAGACAGCGGCGTGGCCACCTTGATGGTGACCCACGATCCTGAAGAAGCCATGTTTATGGCCGACCGGATCAAAATCCTCAGCCGCGGCGGAAAAATATTGCAATCGGGAAACCCCCACGAAATCTATTATCATCCGAACGACGAATTCGTGGCCCGGCTATTCGGCTTTATGAATACCATCAAGGGCGTTGTGCGGGATGCCATGGTTCAAACCCCATTCGGCGCGGCCCCGGCCAACGGCTTCGATGACGGCCAGCCGGCGCAGGTGCTGATTCGCCCAGAGGGGATTTTGCTCGCCGCCGGCGGCGAAGATGCCGGCGGCGTTGCCGTCGAAGTGAACTCGACCCATCTCTTGGGCCATTTCAGCGTCGCCCGCCTCAAGCTGGCCCGGGATATGGAGGGCGGACAGGAGTTTTTTGTCCGCGTGCACAAGGAATTTCTACCCGAATTGGAAGGCCGGATTACCGCCCGTATCGATCCGGAGCAAAGTTTTGTATTTGCCTACGACGGGACGCCGGCGGGCGAGCCGATGGCCGATGATCTTAATATTTTGAATTCGGAGCTGAAAACGCTATTATCGACAGGCATGGAGATTGCGGATAAGGACCGGAAGCGGGCCGAGGCGGCAGAATAGTTCCTAGGTTTTATCCCAGCTCCGCCAGATTGGGGGGAGTTAAAGCGACATGGCCGAGCTATCGAAATCGTTCGAACTGGAATGCGATATTCTGGATCGCGACCATCAGATATTGCTTCAGCAAATCAATAAAATCGTCGCCGTCGTAGACGGCGAAGGCGACGAGGAATGCGCCAAACTGGCGCCGGAAATGATCAAATTCGCCAAGCAGCATTTTACCCGGGAAGAGGCGTTGCTGACCAAAGTCGGTTATCCGGACGTGGCAAAACACGCCGAGCACCACCAAAACCTGGATCACAAGATGGAAACGATTTTGGAACTGGCGGCGATGGCCGACGAAAATCCGCTGGCCGGCGAAAAACTGAAATCGGCTCTGAAGTTTTTCCTGACCGACGACATCATCGATGCCGATCTGGATTTCAAATCTTTCGTCAAGGATCGTGACGCGGAGTAAACCGCCAGGTGTGATTCTAATTTCGCGGGTGCGTTCAATTCTCCGCGAGTGGGGAGGGTTGGCGCTTTTTTCACGATATTCGCATCTTATGGTAGGCAGAGGCTTACCGTTTGCGATGCCATGTCCGGGGGAATTGCAATAACAAGGGGGCACATGCGGTTATGGCAAAGATTCTGCTTGTCGAAGATAATGAAATGAACCGCGACATGCTGTCACGGCGGCTGGCCCGTAAAGGCCACGACGTCAGCATCGCCATCGACGGCCAGCAAGGCGTCGATATGGCCCTCGCCGATAAGCCGGAGCTGATTTTGACGGATATGAGCCTGCCCGTGATCGACGGCTGGGAAGCCACCCGCCGCATCAAGGCAAACGACGCCTGCGCCGCGATACCGATTATCGCGCTGACCGCCCATGCCATGGCAACCGACCGGGAAAAAGCCCTGGCGGCCGGTTGCGATGATTACGACACCAAACCGGTGGAATTGCCCCGCCTGCTGGGCAAGATCGACACGCTGCTGAACAGCGGCTCCTAGGCCGAATTACCACATCTTAAAATTGGAGGAATACGATGACCCAAGTGCCGTTGATTGAACAAGTCGATGCAGCCGGCGAGGTTGCCGATCTCTACGGCGATATCCAGCGCGACATGGGCATACCGTTTGTGCCGAATATCGATAAAGCCCTTGCCAATTCGCCGAATGCCTTGCGCGGTACATGGGAGGTAACCAAAAGCGTATTTCTGCAGACCTCGCTGCCCATGTCGTTGGCGATGATGATCCTCTATAAGGTCGCGGCCGCCAACAAATGCGAATATTGCGGTTCCATCCACAAGGTCAATTGCGTCTCGTCGGGTATTGAAGAGGACACACGCTGGAAGCCTTGGGAAATAATTTGAGCGCCCTGTCGCCGGTGCGCGTTTAAACGATTGTTCGTTTTGCCGAGAAATGCGCCATGGACCGCCAGAGCCTGACCGACGCCGATTACGAAGAGGTGCGCAACCAGGGCGTCAGCGACGAGGAAATGGTCGAGATCATCGCCTTGGCGGCGCTCTGAAATTACCTGGACACCATCGCCGATTCGCTAAAACTGCCGGTCGATGATTTCATTGCGCAGGCGCTGGCCTCTTGAATTCGGCGCCGATGAGGGCCCATGGCTGACGACAATGTGAAGCAAACTGCATCGGGGGAGCCCAGCGGGCAAGAAGCCTGGCAAGTGCAAGCGGCGCGCAATGCGCTAATGTCCGAGGTCATTCTGCTGATCGCCCGGACGCCCGATTTGGACCGTTTGCTTAAAGGCGCCGTGAACAAGCTAAAATGGGTATTTGTTTTCGAACGTTTGAACTACGCCCTCATCAACGAGGGCGGCGAGAGCTATCAGTTCCGGACCATTCTCGAGACCCGGCGCGGCATGCCCAAAACCGATAAAGATGCCGTGCCCATCGGTGATGGCATGGCCGGCAGCGTTATCGCGACGGGGCGCATACAACTGGTTTCCGATCCCTAACAGCTGGCCCGGGAATTTTCCGATGAAGAATTAGCCGCGCCGACGCGCTGCATCCTGGGATTGCCGTTGACCGCTTACAATAAAACCCTTGGCGCCATGATGTTCGCGACCTCTTCGGAGAAAGGCTTCTCCGAGGAAGATGTAAAAGTCGCGCAAGTCTTCTCGACCCACATGGGTTTGGCGATCGACCGCTGGCAGAAAAGCAATGCGCTTGAAATCGCCGTCGAGCAGTTGCGCGAAAGCGAAGAGCGCCATTCCCTGGCCATGAACGCCGCCAACGAAGGCATGTGGGATTGGGACGTGGGCAACAACGAAATCTACAATTCGGAAAGGCTCGCCGATTTTTTGGGGTTCAAGCCGGGCCAGACGACCATCACCGCCGAGCAATGGCAATCGCATATTGTCGAAGAGGACCGGGATATCTTCCTGGCTGGCATGCGCGCCCATTTGAAGGGTGAGACAGAATTCTATTCGACCGAGTTTCGCATCCTGGACGGCAACGGCGACGTTCGCTGGGTGCATCACCGCGGCCTCGGTTTGCGCGATGAGGATGGCCAGGTCTACCGGATGGCCGGGTCAATGGGCGATATCACCGAGCGCAAGCACGCCGAGTTTGAAATTCGCGAAGCCAAACGCCAGGCCGAGGAAGCCAACGAAACCAAAAGCACCTTCCTCGCCAATATGAGCCACGAGCTCAGGACGCCGTTGAATGCCATCATCGGCTACAGCGAAATGCTCAATGAAGAAGCCGAGGATATGGGCGGCGAAACCAGCGAGATATTCATTCCCGATCTGGAGAAAATTCAAAGCGCCGGCAGGCACTTGCTCGGGCTCATCAACGATATCCTCGATCTTTCCAAAATCGAAGCCGGCAAGATGGATATCTATTACGAAAGTTTCCTGGTGGGCGACGTCATTACCGACGTCAAGAACACCATCCAACCGCTGATCGAAGCCAACGGCAACGAGCTGGTGCTGGAAACCGAGGACGAGCTCGGCACCATGCATTCGGACATGATCAAGGTTCGCCAGGTCATGTTCAACCTTTTGAGCAACGCCGCGAAGTTCCCGAAAAGGGCACCATCACGATCCACGCGGCGCGCCGGCAAGAGGACGCCGGCGAATGGATTGATCTGGCGGTCACCGATACCGGCATCGGCATGTCGCCGGAGCAAATCGAGAAAATGTTTCAGCCGTTTTCGCAAGCCGACGCCTCGACCACGTGAAAATATGGCGGCACCGGCCTCGGCCTGGTTATCAGCCAGCATTATTGTTCCATGCTCGGCGGCGCCATCGAGCTGGAGAGCAAACTGAACGTGGGCACCACGTTCCGGGTGCGCTTGCCGGCGACGCCGATCGACGCCGTCGTCGGCGCGCCGGACGACACTGGTCTTGAGCAAATCGAAAGCACGAACAACGGCGCCCGCATTCTGGTTGTCGATGATGATCCGGTGGTGCGGGATCTTTTGAGCCGCAATTTGGGGCGCGGCGGCTTCAATGTGCAAACCGCGTCCAACGGCAAGGACGCCGTGGACGTCGCCAGGAGCTTCAAGCCCGATGTCATCACCTTGGATGTGCTGATGCCCTATATGGATGGCTGGGCGGTGTTGAACGAGATCAAAAAGGACGACGACTTGGCCCACATTCCGGTGATCATGGTGTCGATCACCGAGGACAAAAAGCTGGGATTTTCGTTGGGCGCGTCTGAGTTTTTGACCAAATCGGTGGACCAGCAAGAGCTGCGCGCGACCATCGAAAAATATGTCGGCAACGGCAAGCCGGGCCGGGTGATGATTGTCGAAGATGACGACAGCACCCGCGAACTGCTCGCCCGCATTATGGAAAATAACGGCCAGCAGGTGACCCAGGCCGCCAATGGCCGCATCGGTCTGGAATTGCTGGAAGAAGGCGTACCGGACGTCATTGTCCTCGATCTGATGATGCCGGAGGTGGATGGCTTTGAATTTTTGGCGGAATTGCGGGCCAACAAAAAATGGAGCGGCATCCCGGTCATCATCGTCACCGCCAAAACCCTGACCGAGGAGGAGCATGACCGCCTGAAGGGCAATGTGGAACAGGTCCTCCAGAAGGGCGATCAGCCGATCGAGCAATTGATGCAGGAAATCAATGGCGCAATTCGCGCGCTGGACATCGCGCCGCACTGATCCCCCAAGTGCAAACAAATGTACGGCAATCAAAAGAGCGGCAATCAAATGAGCGGGACCGGCGAAATATCCCTCGATGAAGAGCGCGCCCAAAGGGCCCGCCTCACCTATATCCGCCAGGAACTTCTGGCCCCGGCCGGCGCCATCGTCGGCTATGCGGAACTTTTGCACGAAGAGGCGGTGAGCGGCAAATTGGATGACATGCTGGCTGATCTGGACCGGGTGCTGGAGGCGTCGCACG
Organism: Rhodospirillales bacterium; assembly: GCA_046582475.1. Classification (GTDB taxonomy): domain Bacteria; phylum Pseudomonadota; class Alphaproteobacteria; order Rhodospirillales; family UBA2165. The sequence goes on along the minus strand of JAYGEH010000306.1, from coordinate 2,166 downwards.
ATCTTTATTCCATGGTCGATCGCTTGCTGGCCGGCGAGGCGGCGCAGAATTTTTTTCACGGGGCTGACCCGGAAGCGGCGCAGCAGAAAATGCGCCACGATTTGCGCACCCCAATCAACGGCATCAAGGGCTATGGGGAAATGCTGCTCGAAAATTTGGAGGATTTTGGCGGCTCTCACTTGCGCGAAGATTTCGAGAAATTGCTGAACGAAGTGACCAATATGCTGGCGCAACTCACCTCGATCGTCGATTTTTCGCAAGCCGGCGCCGAACAAAACGGATCGAGCCTCGCCGTGGCGGTGGACGAGAGCATGGTCGCCGGGCTTTTGAAAAGCATCAAGCCGGTAGCCGCCTCGAAACTACTCCCCGAGGAGACCGGCCATATCCTGGTGGTGGACGATCTGGAACCGAACCGGGATCTGTTGTCCCGGCGCCTCCGCAAAGACGGCCACCGGGTGGCCATGGCCGCCGGCGGCGCCGAGGCGCTGGCTATGCTTAGAGAGGGCAGCTTCGATCTGGTGCTCTTGGATTTGATGATGCCAGGCATGAACGGCTTCGACGTGCTCGCGGCGATGAAGCAGGATGAAGACTTGAAGCTGGTGCCGGTGATCATGGTGTCGGCGCTGGATGAAACCGACAGCGTCATCCGCTGCATCGAAGCCGGCGCCGACGACTATTTGCCGAAACCGGTCAATCCGATCCTTTTGCGGGCGCGCATCAAGTCGGGGCTGGAAAAGAAAGCCTGGCAGGACCGCGAACGGGAACAGAAGCGGTTTATCCGCCAGGCCTTTTCGCGCTATATTTCCCCCGACGTGGTCGATCAGCTGCTCGCCAATCCGGAAAAACTGTCTCTCGGCGGCGAGCGCCTCGAAATCAGTTGCGTGTTCACCGACCTCGCCGGCTTCACCACCCTGATGGAAAGCGCCGAGCCGTCCGTGGTATTGCCGGTCTTGAACCAGTATCTGGACGGCATGTGCACCATTGTCCGCGATAAAGGCGGCACCATCGACAAGATCGTCGGCGACGCCTTGCACGTGTTTTTCGGCGCCCCGCTGGAGATTCCGGACCATGCCGAGCGCGCCGTCGATTGCGCCCTGGCAATGGACGCTTACGCGCGGGAGTTCGAACAATCGGAAGCCGCCCGCTCCGTGGCCTTCGGCGGCACCCGCATCGGCGTTCATACCGGGCTCGCCGTGGTCGGCAATTTCGGCGGCGACACATTTTTCGATTACACCGCCCACGGCGACACGGTGAACACGGCGGCGCGCATGGAAAGCGTCAATTCCCACCTCGGCACGCGCCTCTGTGTGTCCGGCGAAACAGCGAAGGCCTGCAAGACGATCCAGTTCCGCCCCGTCGGCGCCCTGGTGCTAAAGGGAAAATCGCAACCGCTGGAAGCCTTCGAGCCGGTCAGCGGAATGTCGGCGGAAGCCCTGGAAGCTTATCTGGCGGTGTTCGCGTTGATCAAGGCCGAAGCCCCGAATGCCGCCGAGGAATTGGAACGTCTCGCCGCCGAGGCCGGCGACGATCCCCTGGTCAATTTCCACCGAAACCGCCTGGCTGCCGGCCAGACTGGCGCGACGATTGTATTCCAGGAGAAATAGCCAACCTTCGCCTTGATTCCACCCGGCCCCATTGCTCCATTGCCGCCAGTCCAAATCGCCTGAGTAATTCCCAATTCATGCTGACAATTGTTGTAACCGGTATCCTCATGGGCACGCGCCATGCCCTGGAGGCCGATCATCTGGCCGCCGTTGCGGCCTTGGCGACGGGCAGCCGGGGGGCCACCCAGACGGTGCGTCTTGGGCTTGCCTGGGGGATCGGGCACACAGCGACAATCTTCGCCGTCGGCGGCATTGTGCTGGTGGTGGGCGCTACCGTGGCGGAACCCATTGCGGCGGTTCTGGAAGCCTTGGTCGGCGTCATGCTGATTCTGTTGGGCGCCGATGTGCTGCGCCGCATGATCCGGGACCGGGTTCATTTCCACAGGCACCGGCATCGAAACCAGGCGCATTTCCACGCCCACTCCCACGCCGGCCAAGGCGATCACGACGCCTCCAGGCACCGGCACCGGCATCAGCATCAGCATCAGCATCAGCATCAGCATCAGCATCAGCATCAGCATCAGCATCAGCATCAGCATCAGCATCAGCATCAGCATCAGCA
>JAYGEH010000295.1:0-5019 GCA_046582475.1 Rhodospirillales bacterium | reverse complement strand
ACACGTGCGGCGACTGGAGTCCCAGGTGGACCAGAGCGAGGACCTCATTGTCGAGCCGCTCGCCGGTGTTTTCGTCCCGGGAATCGACGATCCAGCGATAGGCCTGCAACAATGTGGCGGGGCCCAGATAGCGGTCGCTGTTCCACCAATAGCTGGGGCAGCTGGCGGTGCAGCAAAAACAAAGCACGCATTCCCACAAGCCATCCAGCTTTTCCCGCTCTTCCGGGCTTTGCAGACGTTCCTTGTCGGGCGCCGGGGTATCCGCCTGAACCCAGGGCTCGATCGATGCGTATTGGGCGTAGGCGAGGGTGAGATCGGGCACCAGATCCTTGAGCACCGGCATATGGGGCAGCGGGTAAACCTTCACGTCGCCCTTGATTTCGCTCAAAGACTTGATGCAGGCCAATTCGTTGGTGCCGTCTACATTCATGGAGCAGGAGCCGCAGACGCCTTCCCGGCAGGAGCGCCGGAAGGTGAGGGTCGGGTCGATCTCGTCCTTGATCTTGATCAGCGCGTCGAGAACCATGGGGCCGCAACTGTCCATGTCCACTTCATAGATATCAATGTGCGGATTTTCGCCGGTGGTCTCGTCATAGCGGTAGACCTTGAAGCGGCGGATATTGGTGGCGCCATCCGGGGCCTTGTGGGTCTTGCCCTTCTTGACTTTGGAATTTGCGGGAAGGTTGAATTCAACCATCGAGCCTGATCCTTTTAATAAACCCGCGCTTGCGGCGCGATATATTCGACCTCGTCGGTCAGGGTGTATTCGTGTACCGGCCGGTAATCCAGACGCACGTTCCAATCGTCATCGACCCAGGCCAGGGAATGCTTCATCCATGCGTCATCGCGGTCGGGGAAATCCTCGTTGGCGTGGGCGCCCCGGGATTCCTTTCTGGCTTCGGCAGCAAACATGGTGGTGATCGAACAAGCCATCAGATTGATCAGCTCCAGGGTTTCCACCAGGTCCGAATTCCAGACCATGGATTTATCGGCGACGCTGATATCATCCAAGGCGGCCACCGATTCCTCGATCAATTTGCAGCCTTGGGTCAATATCTCATCGGTGCGGAAGACGGCGGCGTTGCTTTGCATGACGTGCTGCATTTCGAGACGGATATCGGCGGTGGTGCGGCTGCCGCCCGCATGGCGCAAGGCATCCAGGCGCTGAACGGCTTCGTCGCCGGTGGTCGGGGACGCCGGCTCGACGGATGCGCCGGTCTTGATGATCTCGGCGGCGCGCAAGGCGGCGGCGCGGCCGAAGACGATGATATCCAGCAGCGAATTGGTGCCCAGGCGATTGGCGCCGTGCACCGAAACCGACGCGCATTCGCCGATCGCCATGAGACCTTCGCAGATGGCGTCGGGATCATCGGCCGTAGGGCGCAGCACTTCGCCGTGATAATTGGTGGGGATGCCGCCCATATTGTAATGCACCGTCGGCAAAACCGGGATCGGCTCGCGGGTGGCATCGACGCCGGCGAAAATTTGCGCCGATTCGGTGATCCCCGGAAGGCGCTGGAGCAGGATCTCGGCGCCCAGATGTTCCAGATGCAAAAAGATGTGATCGGCGCCATCGCCGACGCCCCTGCCTTCCCGAATTTCGATGGTCATGGCACGGCTGACCACATCGCGGGACGCCAGATCCTTGGCGGTGGGCGCATAGCGCTCCATGAAGGCTTCGCCTTCGGAGTTGGTGAGGTAGCCGCCTTCGCCTCTGGCCCCTTCTGTGATCAGCACGCCGGCGCCATAGACGCCGGTGGGATGAAATTGCACGAATTCCATGTCCTGCAGGGGCAACCCGGCGCGAACCACCATGCCGTTGCCGTCGCCGGTGCAGGTGTGCGCCGATGTGCAGGAGTAATAACTGCGCCCGTAGCCGCCGGTGGCGAGCACCGTCATATGGCCCAAAAAGCGGTGGATGGTGCCGTCGGCCAGGTTCCAGGCCATCACCCCCCGGCAGGCGCCGCCGGTACCCATGATCAGATCGATGACCACGTATTCGACAAAAAACTCGGCGTTATGCTTGAGGCACTGCTGATAAAGGGTGTGCAGAATGGCGTGCCCGGTGCGGTCGGCGGCGGCACAGGCCCGCTCGACCGGCGCCTCGCCGTAATTGCGCATATGGCCGCCGAACGGGCGCTGGTAAATCTTGCCGTCCTCGGTCCGGGAAAAGGGGACGCCGAAATGTTCCAGCTCGTAGACGGCGGGCACCGCTTCGCGGCACATATATTCGATGGCGTCCTGATCGCCCAGCCAATCGGCGCCCTTGACGGTGTCGTACATGTGCCATTGCCAACTGTCTTCCTGCATATTGCCGAGCGCGGCGCCGACGCCGCCCTGCGCCGCGACGGTATGGCTGCGGGTCGGAAACACCTTGGTTATGCAAGCGGTTTTGAGGCCGGCGGCGCCCATGCCGAGGGTGGCGCGAAGACCGGCTCCGCCGGCGCCGACGACGAGCACGTCATGAACGTGATCGATGATTTCATAACTATCAGCCATCGGGCTTCAGCCTCCGAACGCGACCTTGAACAACGCGATAATCGACGATGCGCCAAGAAATATCGCTGCAAAAACGTTGATCATCAAACTGCTAATCTTGGCCGCCTCGCCATGCACATAATCCTCTATCACGGCCTGAACGCCCAATTGCATGTGGTAGAAAAGGGTGCCGACGAAGAGCACCATCAATAACAGATTACCCGGCCCATTCAGCCAGGCCTTGTAACCGGCCAGATCAACGCCGCTCAAGGACACCGCCGAATAAACGAACCACAACCCCAAGGGAATCAGCGCCACCGCGGTCACCCGCTGCGCCCACCAGTGGCTGGTGCCTTCCTTGGCGGTGCCGAGACCGCGGACGCGGGCGAGATCGCTACGAAGATCCATCATCGCTCATCCGGCCCAAACAACGATCCAGGTACCGGCGGTTGCCGCCACCGAAACCAGAACCACGGCCCACCCCGATGCCCGCAATTGCGACATCTCGAAGCCGCGCCCGGCGTCCCAGAACAGATGACGGACGCCGTTGCAGAGATGGAAGTAGAGGGCAAAGGTGAAGCCGATCAGCAGGAGCAGACCAATCACCGAGCCAAATAGTACTTGCGCCCGGGCGAAAGCACCGGCGCCGTAAGACGCCGCGTTCAGCCAATATGTCAGGCCCAGAGCGCCGACGGACAGGCCGAGACCAGTCGCGCGGTGGGTGATCGAAAGGATCGAGGTGATTTGCGGCCGGTACACCTGCAAATGGGGAGAAAGTGGTCTGTTGCCCGTTGCCATCGCCGAAACCTCGCCGTGAACCTTGGTGAAATCATTGATCGGTATGCGAAAATCCAACCTGAATGGGTTTAGCCTCTGGGTAGAACCAAGTCAACGCGCGCCGGCCGCCCGGGCCTGTTGCGGCGCATCACCGGGGGCGTGAGGGCGGATTCGCAAACTCAAGCAAAATCAATGGTTTCATATTTTATGTGAATAGTGTTGGGGATAAATTGTGTACGATTTGTGCAAATAAAGATTATTTATGCACAGAATTCTGCGGTTTTTTACGATTTTTATATTGATCGGCGAACCAGCGCTTTCCACAATGCCAGGGTACGCGAAAGCGTCTGAACCGTGCATTCCTGTCCCCATCGACGGGTCCCTCGGGGTCGGCCGCAAGGCCAGGAAAAGCGGTTTAGGACGGGGGAGGGGCTTCGGCTTCGAAGCCGTCCAATGCGGCGGTTGCGCCGCCAGCCGGGCGGAGGCCTTCGTGGCTTTGCGCATCGGGGACGCCCGTCCAGGGCGGCACCTGAGTTCCGGTTTTTGGCGCGCCGTTGGCGGTCCGTCTCGTCTCCCTGGCGCGGCGGGCAGCCGGCCCCCTGGAGTGAATACCGTGCAGGCGGCGTTCGCCCCGGGAGCGATCCGGTTTTGCTTTGGTGGCCTGACCAAGGAATCTCCGGAGCGTAGTACCGGTTGCCCCAGCGTCTAATAATAGAGCCGGGCCGCCATTGCGGAGAGTATGTCCGCCGTGCCCGTTCGGGCCGGAGGATGTTGGTTCCGCCGGCCGGATGCTTGTGTGGTCTCTTTCCCAGGGGTGCCGCGCGGCTGTTCCGGCAGAGGCGGCGCCGCTTTCGTGTATTTAGAGCCTGGCCGGCTCTAAGAGGCGTCAGGAGTACCGCCGCCGCGGTGCGTCATGTGGGGGTCCCAGGCTCCGCATGCCTGACGCCTCCTATTTTTGAGGTTTTCCGCCTGGCATGTTCCTACCGGCCTAATCATATCCCGGCATTGACAGGTAATTACCTGGAATTGATATTTAAACGCATTGTTACCCGTGCCGCCAAAAACAATAGACAGCGAACCCGTAACCATGGCGGAAAGGTGACCGGATCGCCGTAATGCCTTGAGGAATATCCGTGGCCGAATTGGACATCAGCAAAGTCAGGTTCCTGATTGCCGAAGACAATCCGTTCATGCGCTCCATATTGAGGATGCTCCTGGGCGCCTTCGGCGTCCATGATCTGGCCGAGGCAAAAGACGGCGCGGAAGGGTACCACAAGTTGCGCGACACCCAGCCGGACATCATCTTGGTGGACTGGGAAATGGAACCGGTCAACGGTATCGAGTTTGCAAAGCAGGTGCGCAAGGGCGGCGACAGCCCCGATCGCTTCATTCCGATGATCATGATCACCGGTCATTCGGAAAAAGCGCGCATTACCGAAGCCCGCGACGCCGGCATCAACGAAATTCTGATCAAGCCGGTTTCTGCCACCCAGCTCTATCAGCGCATCAAATCGGTGATCGACCGGCCGCGGCAATTTGTCGAATCAAAGGATTACTTCGGACCCGACCGGCGCCGCCGCAGGGATCCCGGTTACGCGGGACCGGAACGGCGCACCGACGCCAAGCCCGACGGAGACACCGTATTTATCGAAACCTAGACGTCGTGGTCTAGATAATCTCGGCTCAGTACTTCGGCGATCTGCACACTATTCAGGGCCGCGCCCTTGCGCAGATTATCGGCCACCACCCAAAGGCTGAGACCGT
>JAYGEH010000027.1:0-9220 GCA_046582475.1 Rhodospirillales bacterium | reverse complement strand
GTGCCCGATTGCTCGTCGATAATAATGCGCGCCAGTTGGTCCGGCTCGACCCGCAATTGCTCCAAATCGGTCAGCAGCTCGACCACGTTGTTTTCGTACCCACGGGGAACACGAAGCATGACGGTGCCGGGATCGCTCGAGCGCGCCGCATCGGTTCCGAGAAAGGCGTTCATGGCCTGGGCAATGCGCCGGGCGGTGGTCAAATCCGGATTGCGGAGGCTGATACGGATCCGCTTCAACGATGCAAGATCGAAATCCAATTCCCGTTCGACGATCGCGCCGTTGGCGATACGGGCGCTGGTGGGGACACCCTTGGTTACCGTTTCGGCGTCGCCTTGGGTGGAGAACCCGCCGACCGCAACCTGACCTTGCGCCACCCCGTAGACTTCGCCGTCGGCGCCAAGCAACGGCGAGACCAGCAAAGTTCCGCCGAGCAGGCTCGACGAATCGCCGAGGGCGCTGACGGTGACGTCGAAGCGGGTGCCTTGCCGGGCGAAAGCCGGCAGCGAGGCGGTGACCATGACGGCCGCCACGTTTTTTGAGCTTAAACCGTCCTGCGTCGTTTTGACGCCAAGCCGCTCCAGCATCGCCAGCAGGCTTTGTTTGGTGAAATGCCCATCGGAAAGGGTGTCGCCGGTATTGTTCAGGCCGACCACCAGTCCGTAACCGACCAGAAGGTTGTCGCGAATGCCTTCGAAATTGGTGACATCTTTGATGCGCGAAGCCGCGCCGCTGGGGCTGGCCGTGCCGGTCAATAACGCCGCCGCCAGGATTGTCACCGCAAACAGGGCGCAAACGGCCTTGATCAAACCGGTGCCGGTCATTTTGATTTCGGGCCTAATTTCGGCTCTAAATATTAGTCCCACCATTACTTTTCATCCTTTGCGCGGACCTTCGAAGGAAGCAGTTGCGCCTATTTCCGATAGATAAATGCGAAAATCGTGCCAAACGCCGTTGGCTAAATAAATATTTAAAAACAGGGGCTTAATGGAAAAACCGGGTTAATTGCCGGGTCCCTGCCAATGTGCCTGGCGGATTGCGGGGAAATTATTGCCGGGTACCATGGTGACCGGGATCGATCCGGCTTTCGGCCAGATCCTTGGGCGCCACCGTTAGGTCTTCAGATTGGCCGCCGTCCGGGTCATTTCGTCGACCGTGGAGAACAGTGTTGCAGCCGAGTTGTAGGCCTGCTGGGTCATGATCATATTGTGAAATTCGTTCTGCAAATTGGTATTCGCCAATTCGTTGGCGTGCGGAACGAAAAACGCGAACTCGAACCGTTCCTGATTGTTGCCGGTCGTCGTGTCGACGGTTACCAGCGGGTCGCGAACCTGGCGCAGGGTCACGGTTCCGGAATTGCCGGAGGCGGCATAAAGGTTACCCTGTATGACCTCCAGCCCGTCGGGGTTAACAAACGTGGCCAGCGGCAATTTATAAAGCGCCCGTTCGGTGCCGTTGGTGAACTGGCCAACGATCTGCCCCTCGGTGTCAAATTTGTAGTCCTTCAAGGTGCCCGCCGCGCGGCCGTCAGCCTGGAAGTCAAAATACAGGAATTGGCCACCTATCGAGGTGACGTTCTCAACATCGAGGGTGAACGACAGATCGGGATTGGTCGCATAATTGACCGCCACGTCGACCGTGGTGCCAGCCGGAAGATGACCGGTTGAATCAAAAGTGAGCGATTTTGGTGTCGAAAGATTGGGCGTTGTGCTAGCCGAGGTCACCGCCGTATCGGGTTCGGCGTCGGCGGCCGATCGCACATGTAGGTCCCATTGCTGCGACAATGTTCCCCGAGTCCAAACCAACTCAAAGGATCTTCGCGTGCCGGCCGAATCGTAGGCGCTGGCCTTGGTTATCTTGGTATCGCCGGGACTGGCGGTAGCCGGAAGATTGATGGCCAGCGAAGCCTTTGTGCTCGCCGCCGCTTCGCTGTTGAAGGCGTTCTGGTCCAGACGGATGGCGCCAGGCGTGCTGCTGGTTGCAAAAACACCGGACGCATTCGGGGTCCAACCTTGCACGAAATGGCCGTTTTTGTCGGTCAAGTAGGCCTTGTCGACGATTACGCTGGAGCCGCCGGCCGTGGTGACGGTGTCTGTGCCGATTTTCGTCAATTGGAAAGCGCCGTCGCGAGTATAGAGATCATCGCCGCTCCCGGTCACATCCGAATTGAGCGTAAATAGCCCGCTGCCGTTGATGGCGATATCGAGATTGTTGGTCGACGATAAAAGACGGCCCTGGATGCTGATATTTTCTTTTCGAAACGCGCGCACGCCGCCGATATCGGAGTTGGCATCAAACGTCGAAGCCAGCACCGTGGTGAAACGGGTGCTCGCGGACTTATAGCCGCCCGTATTCAAATTGGTGATATTTTGAGAAATCGTGCCGAACGCGGAACTTTGCGTCAGCATTCCCAGTGCCGGAGCGGCAAATGCGCCATACAGTGCCATGGTTTTGGCCCACCGAATCGTCAATTGACAGGTTAATTTTCAGACCTGTTGACGCAAGCATGGTGCCAAGAATTTGTCATTCTAATATATTGAAAAATAACAATTAAATTTACGAATATGGATTCTGCCGATGAATATCCACCCCCAGGGCCGGCCACGCTGCAAATATTGCCGGGCGGTCCGGGCGGCAATTACGCAGCGCTGGCGCACCGCCGCCGCATGCCCATATCACGGGTTTTCTAATTTCGGAAATTGGCCTATGCTGTGCCCAGATGAAAGTCCCGGAAATTCGAAAATCGGCCGCCAAGCCGGCCAGCAAAGTGAAACGGTCAGACAGCGCTGGCGGTGCCCGTTTTGCCGAACATTTAAATCAGGTTCGTCCAGCGCCAGGCGGCGCCCCGGCGGTTGCGGAAACGGCTCCGGCCGCGCCAGTCGCATCGATGCTTTCGATTCAAGAAGTCGAGGCTGATTCTCCCGGCGATGCCCGCAGCAGCATGGTCCATTACGGCGCCGATATCCTTGACCGGCTCGATGAAATCCGGGTTCAAATTCTCATGGGAGCGGTTTCCAAGAACCGATTGGAAAACCTTGCCCAGACCCTGCGCCAACGGCGCGAATCGGTCGATGACCCTCGATTGATCGCCTTGATCGACGAAATTGAGCTTCGCGCCGAGGTTGAATTGGCCAAGCTGACGCGCACTATTTGACCATGCGTTGACCATCTGCGGCCATTCATAGGGCCTGCGGAGGACCTTTTGCCGGGGCCGTTTGCAGGCCTCCGGAAACCATTTTCCACATTCGCGCAGAATAGAAAATTGCGGTTTTCACAAATGATCGCTTGACCGTCCGGCGTGCAAATTTATATTTCGCCGCCGCAAACAGGGTTTGGGAGAAGAGGTACAAAAACCATGTCGACACTTCCGCCTGACTACAAGCCGGAAGACGATGAGGCGTTCATGAATCCGCTTCAGCAAGAATATTTCCGCCAAAAGCTGTTGCGCTGGCGCTCGGATCTGTTGGTCGATTCGGAAGAAGCCCGCCATCATTTAAAAGAAGACAGCCTGGTCGAAGCCGATCTGACCGATCGGGCGTCAATGGAGACCGAGCGTTCGCTGGAGCTGCGCACCCGTGATCGCGCCCGCAAGCTGATCAACAAGATCGACGAAGCGCTGATTCGGATCGAGGACGGATCATACGGATTTTGTGAAGAAACCAGCGAGCCGATCGGCCTTAGGCGGCTCGAAGCCAGGCCCATAGCAACCCTGAGCATCGAGGCCCAGGAACGTCACGAGCGCTCGGAAAAAATGCGCCGCGACGATTAAGAAAACCCTGGTCCCGGCGGCCCACAAAAAAAAGGGGCCGGCGGAAGTCCCGCCGGCCCGAGTTGTTCCAATTCGGTTTGGAATTAGAACGGGAAGATAATATCGATGATCTGCGTGCCGTAGCGCGGTTGCTGGAGATCCGAGAGCGCTCCCCGTCCGCCGTAAGCGACACGCATTTCGGCGATTTTCTCGTGGCTGATCGTGTTGGTATAATCAATGTCCTGTGGCCGGATGACGCCGGTCACCATGACCTCGCGCAGCTCGGCGTTAACCTTGACTTCCTGGCGGCCGAAGACGACCAGATTTCCATTGGGTAAAATCTGCGTGACAATCGCGGCCAAGGATATGGTGATGGTTTCCGACCGCTCGATGTCGCCGTCGCCCGTTGTTTCATGTTTGGTGCCGAGGCTGACCAAGGCCGCCGCCGCGATGGCTTGCGGCAACAACTTGGCATATTCGGCTTCGAGCCCAAACAGTTTCGTCAGATCGCCGTCTTCCTTGTCATCGCGTTCCCGCGTGGTCTTGTTATCGAGCGCGGCTCTGTCCGCGATGGACAATTTTACGGTTAGGATATCGCCGACCTCATTGGCGCGCTGATCGCGGAAGAAGGCGCGCGCGCCCGGCCGCCAAAGCGAATTCGCCTTATAGGATATTTCCCGGGGCGCCGGCATCGGCATGCTCACCGGGCGGTATTGGGGGCGCTTGATGGGATTGGCGATTTCCGAAACATTGGGTCCGTCGCCGATCTCCGACAATCGGGTCAAGACGTTGCATGCCGACAAAGTGAATAGGGCAAGTACGACGATCGCCATGCGCCGGAACGGCCTTGTGGATTGGAGGATCATTCTCAATCTCCTAGTTTAAAGTGCGGGCGTTAAGACTTTGCACCCGCACCCTGTTCGCACCCGTTACACGGGCTTCGACAATATTCTTGCTTTGCGAATTGGTTATGCGAACCACGTCGCCGAGGCTGCCTTCATCGAGGGAGCGGCCCTGGGCGGTCAGGCTCATATTGGCATAGTTCAGCCGGATGGTGACCAGCCCGCCCTTGGCGATCAGGAGCGGCCGGCGAATTTGCGCCGTCCGGATCGGGCGGTCAGCGCCGATCAGGCGTTTCGCCGCCATGCCGATCAATTGCTCGGGCTCGGTTATGGTTTGGCGCAAAATTTTCGTCTTGCGGATTTTCTTCCATTCCAGATGATGTTTGCGGATTATATCGCCCCGGTACAGTTTTTTGGAAAGCACCGGCACTGATATGAGGGTGTAGATGCGGCCTGTGATACGCAGCCTGTGCGCCGCCGGATCACCGGCGGGCACCGCAATCGTCGCCACGAATCGGCCGGTGTTGGGATCGTGGTTCAAGCTTTCGATGCCGACCGTGGCCGCACGGTTGGCGGCCACGTAAAGGCGCATGGACCTGCCGCCGAAATCGATTTCAATGTCGTCGTCCAATCCACGCTCTTTGAATTCGGACATCAGCGCATCAACAATTTCGGCGCGGCGGATTTCCTGGCCGGCCCGTTCCACGACAGCGCGCGTCTTCAGATTAAACGGACGCCACTTGAGGCCATTGGCGCGCGCCACCCGATAGAGCCAGCGGGCATCAAATATTGCACGCTTTCCCGGTGACGGGGCGTAGGCAACATTGGTTTTGGTGCGCGCCCCGGCATTTTCGAACAAATCGCCGAGAGTTATATAGCGCCCTTCGACAATGACGGCGTTTTTCAAGATGGTTTCCTCGGCCGCGGCCACCGGGCCGCCAATCCCGGCACCAGCCAGGGCCGCCACTATTGAAACTGCGAGGGTAAGACGTTTCATCACCGCCTCCTACTTAATCTGGTTCAAGGTGCCCATCATTTCGTCGGATGTCTTGATCACCTTCGAATTCATTTCGTATGCGCGCTGGGCGGAAATCAGCTCCGTTACCTCCGAAACCGCATTGACGTTCGAGGTCTCCAGGAAGCCTTGCAAAAGCGTTCCGTAGCCGGCGTTGCCTGGTGTGCTGGCGGCCGGTGTTCCCGATGCCGGTGTTTCCAAATACAAATTGTCGCCAATGGCTTCCAGGCCCGCATCGTTGGGAAACGATGCCAACTGAATTTGACCGGCATTCCCCGGCGCCACCTGTCCCTGCAGCTTGACCAGCACTTCGCCGGTGGAGTTGATGGTGACGTCGATGGCGTTGGTATTCACCGTGATGTTGGGTACCAGAAGGTTGCCGTCGTGGGTGACGATCTGCCCGGTGGGACTCAATTGAAATGATCCGTCGCGGGAATAGGCGGTGGATCCATCGGGCAACTGAATTTGGAAGAAGCCGTTGCCTTGGATGGCCATATCAAAGGTGTTGTCGGTCGAGGTCAGATTGCCTTGCTCATGAATCCGGTAAACCGATGCCAATTTCACGCCGAGGCCGAGCTGGACGCCGGAAGGCACGATGTTGCCCGCATCCGAGGAGGTCGATCCGACGCGTCGCAAATTCTGGTAGATCAAGTCGTGAAATTCGGTCCGCCGCCGCATGTACGCAGTGGTGTTCATATTGGCGATATTGTTCGATATCACTTCGACGTTTTGCTGCTGGGCGAGCATGCCGGTTGCAGCGATGTTGAGCGATCTCATGGTTCCCGTCCTTTCAATTCAAGGGTATTTTATTGCGTTTCCGGCTATCTTCTCGGCGCCAATTGCTGGATCATTTTTTTCTGCCGTTGGTCTTCGCGATCGATAAACGAGCGAACCGAGTCATAGGCGCGCTGAACTTCAATCATTTTGGTTAATTCGAGGATCGGTTGGATATTCGAAGATTCGAGCGCGCCTTGAATAATCGTCGGGCGGTCCACATCTTCGGGCGGGTTTTCCGAAGTAAACATTCCGCCGGCCTGCCGTTTCAAAAATTGCTGATCTTCGAACCGGACCACGCGCATTTTTGCCAGCACGCCATTGACCGTGGAAACTACACCGTCGGCGGATACGCTGATTTCCGTATCTCCGGGGGCGAAAAATATGGGCGTTCCGGCATCGGACAACACCGTGAAGCCGACTTGGGTTATCAATTCGCCATCGGCGCTTATGGAAAACCGGCCGTTACGCGTATAAAGTTCCGATGCGCCGTCGGGCGCTTGCACGCCGTTCGCTTCGTTCGGCCCAACCGCAAAATACCCGTCACCGCGAATCGCGAAGTCAAGTTTGTTGCCGGTGGTTTTGATCGGCCCTTCCGAGGTGTCGTAATAAGTCGCCACATCCCGCGCGAAAGACAATTTTGTCGGCGAGAAGCTATGGCCGCCTTCACTTTGAACCACATGCTCCACGAACATCAGTCTCGAGGCTTTGAAAGCCGTGGTGTTCATGTTCGCCAGGTTATGGGCGACAACATCCAGTTCGCGTCGTAGCGCACTTTGGCGCGACAGCGCGATATTCGCTGAGGTTTCCATTTTCCCGTTCCTTTGCATTTCGCAATAGGATTATTCCAATTACCTTGCTTTGGGCCGAAAGTTGCAGCATCCGTGCCAACACATTTAATCGTTATTATTCAACGGTTTATTTTAGTCGTGGCTTGCCGGCAGGGCGGCGGTGAGTACTTTTTCGCCGAAGCGCCCGGCATTTATTGCCCGCCAGGCCCAGCCTCTGATATGCTAATGCAGAGCGCAGCCGGACCGTCGCCAAGGGTTCCGCTTCCCTCAATAGATTATTAACGAACCGGACCTATCTTTTGCGGGTCGCACGAATCGGCGCATTCGTATTTATGTCACCGTCAAATTGGATTGAAGCATGGCCGACGACGAGATTGATGATGACGACGACGATATTGCTGACGATGACGAAGACGGCGAAGGTAAAGGCGACGGCGAAAAATCCAAAGGCGGTAGTAAGAAACTGCTCATTATCGTCGGCTTGGTGGTGTTTCTTATAATCGGCGCCGGGGCGGCGGTATTTTTTACCGGCTTGCTTGACCCGCTTTTGGGCGGCGGCGAGGAGACGGCCGAACAATCCGGCGGGGGAGAAGCTTCCGGCGGCGAAGGTGGCGAGGATGCGGATGGCGGAGGGCCGACCGTGTTCCACGATATGCCGGAAATGATCGTTACGCTCAACACCGGTGGACGAAAGCAGGTCTTCTTGAAGATACGGGTAAGCTTGGAGTTGCAGAGCAGCGCCGATGTCGCCAAAATACAATCTTTAATGCCCCGCATCATAGACAATTTTCAGGTTTACCTTCGCGAGCTTAGGATCGACGATCTGAAGGGATCGGCGGGCATGTATCGGTTGCGCGAAGAATTGCTCACCCGGGTCCGAGCGGCGGCCCATCCGGCCAAAATTAACGGCGTTTTGTTTAAGGAGATGCTTGTACAATAAACCTTAACCAATCTCGATATATATTCAAAAAAATGGTGGAAAGTGGGGACGAGAAAAAAATGACGGTTCCTCCGGGCGATGAAGAAGTTGATCAGGAAGAAGTGGCTGCCGAGCTTGAATCGGAGCTAGCCGCCGGCGATTCCGGTGACGGCGGCGGCGACGATGGCGGCGGCGACGATCAAAACAATCTTGCCGCGGAATGGGAAGCCATGGTCGGCGCCGATGGTTCCGGCGGCACGGACGCAGACGGCGCCGGCTCCTCCAGCCGCGAAACCACCCGCGTCCTCAATCAAGACGAAATCGAAAGCCTGCTCGGCTCAGACGATGAGCAGGAAGATACCGGTGATCGGGGTGGTATCCAGGCCATTCTCAACAACGCGCTGGTTTCTTATGAACGTCTGCCCATGCTGGAGGTGGTGTTCGACCGGTTGGTGCGCACGATGTCAACGTCGTTGCGCCATTTCACATCCGATAATGTGGAAGTGTCGTTGGATAATGTTGCCAGCCTTCGATTTGGCGATTACCTGAATTCGCTTCCGCTGCCCGCTATGCTCGGCGTTTTCAAGGCCGTGGAATGGGACAACTTTGGTCTTCTGACGGTTGACTCTTCGCTCATCTATTCGACCGTCGATGTCCTGTTGGGTGGCCGCCGGGGAACCGCGGCCATGCGCATTGAGGGCCGCCCATTTACCACCATCGAACGCAATCTCGTGGAGCGTATGGTGCATGTGGTTCTGGCCGATCTCTCGGCGGCGTTTGATCCCCTGAGCCCGGTGACATTCCGCTTCGAGCGTTTGGAAACGAACCCACGCTTTGCAACCATATCGCGCCCGTCCAACGCGGCGATTGTGGCGAAGCTGCGAATCGATATGGAAGGTCGCGGCGGCAGGCTGGAACTTGTGCTTCCCTACGCGACGTTGGAACCGGTGCGCGAGTTGCTGCTGCAAATGTTCATGGGCGAAAAGTTCGGCCGCGATTCCATTTGGGAAACCCACCTGGCCGAAGAATTGTGGAAAACCGATGTGGAATTGACGGCCGTTCTGGATCAACAGTCCATGACACTCGGCGAAATTTTCGAACTCAAGGTCGGATCGCAAATCCCCTTGAACG
>JAYGEH010000022.1:0-1919 GCA_046582475.1 Rhodospirillales bacterium | reverse complement strand
CGGACCGGTTTTCGGGCCGACCACACCGATCTTGATGTCGTGGTGGGCTGATGCGGTTCCGATACCGATGGCGGCGGCCAGCGCGGCGCCAGCCGCAATTGTTAAAAACGTTCGTTTCTGCATGATTTCCTCCTCTGCGGTGCAATTTTCATATGGTCTGGGCTGATTTTTACCGGATCTCGTTATTCTAGCGCCCGGAAACTAATGCCGGACTGGTTATATAGACTTCACTCCAAATGTGAAACCCACTTTAATGATAATTAAATTCTACCTTATGGAATTAAAATGAAATTCAATGGCAGAAGAAAACCCGGCCAGGCAAGGACCGCCTGGCCGGGAATATTACTACCTGATGGCGGCAGGATTTTGGCTACCAGCCGGTTTTCATCCGGACCGTTTTTTCTCCGGAGGTGCCGGTACCTTTGACGCCCTCGAAGACACCGTCCTGCCATTGGCCGACGGTCCACCACACCGGCGCGCTCTGTTTCCTGAGATCAAGCTTGCCCATTTATGTATCGAATGTGCGCGACTTGATGTATTTGAGAATTGCGTGCCGATCCGCCCCGACGGCTTCGATGGACTCGGTGAGAGCCTCGGTGAGCGCCCCGTAAACGCCGGTGCCCCAGTAATCGCCATCGACCCCGGTGCCGGCCTTGAGGCGTTTCAGATAATCCTGGAATCCGGCCGTGTTGGCAATGCCGCCGGCTCCAAGAATATTCTCGGACGATTTGCCGAACACTTTCTTGAAGGATGGGAAAGCGGTCGCCACCGCCGAATAATAGACCTTTACGTTCAGCCCTTCGATCTTGGCTTGTTTGGCGAGACCGAAGGTATCGGGCGGGTAGGACCAGGCGACGAACGAATCGGGCTTGGACGCCTTGGTCGCCTTGATAACCGGCGTCAGATCTTGCATTCCCAGCGTGTAGGATTTGTCGTAAACGATCTCGAAACCGAACTCCTTGAACACCGGGCGCGCCGCGTTGGCCAATTCGATGCCGAAGGTGTTCCCCACATTGACCATCGCCACGCGGCTGTTGATTTTACCCGCGTCGCGCATCTTGGCCATGATATCGGCCACCGAAACCCCATAGGAGGTGGTGTCGCCAAGGAAGAAATACAGGGTCGGGAATTTTTGATCATGTCGTCGATCTTGTCGGAAACCGCGACGATGGCGAAATGCGGATAGCCGAGTTTGGCAAATATCGGCGCCGATGCCAGGTTAAATCCGGTGCCGTAGGGCGCCATGATGAGATCGGCTTTGTCCTGGTTCGACATGTGGTTGATCGCCTTGATGTTTTCGCCCGGATTGGTGCGGTCATCATATTCGATCAGCTTCATCTTAGGCTTCTTGCCCTTGGTGGTAAAGCCGCCGCGGGCGTTAACCTCTTTTTTTTTGCCAAAGCCGGTAGGGCGGCCAGTGGGTCACCGTGGCGGCGGCGAGCCGGCCTGTTTTCGTGCCGACGACGCCGATCTTGGTTTCGTGGGACTGCGAAGGGCTGAAACCAATCGTTACCGCCAGCGCGGTGCCGATTGCCAATGAGAAAATAGTACGTCTTTGCATGTGCCGGACCGACCAGTACAGGCCGGTCTGGTTCAGGAATATTGATTTCAATTCCTAGCCTTTATATCGGCATCGGCTGGATGGTGAAACAGGCTATTTTAAATGGATACATATTTTTTGGGCGATGATTTGCCAGGACCGCAAGCGGTTCCCGTCCTGCCGATTTTATAGAGATCAATTGCCTTTGCCCGCACCCAGGATTACACACAAGCGGTCCTCCAGGGAGTGTCGGTTATGGATCAGTTCAGCCAATTGCCGCAAAAGACGCGGGAATATCAAAACTTCGCCATGGATTCGACCTTTTGGAACGATTTTAAGTTCCGCGGCGACGATATCTTCATCTCGTCTTATGGCAAGG
>JAYGEH010000020.1:0-4686 GCA_046582475.1 Rhodospirillales bacterium | reverse complement strand
TCGATGAGAATGGGTTTGAGGTAATAGGCGGTGCCTAGGTTGGCGGCGGTCCTGATACTGAGCGCATCTTTTTTGGCGGACAGGAAAATGATCGGATATTTCGATCCCGGATGGGACCTTTTAATTTCCTCAAAGGTCTCGAAACTGCTGAGGCCGGGCATTTCGATATCGAGAACCAGAATACTGGGGGTGACGGTTTCCAAGATCGGCAGGCAGTCTTCGCCCGATAAGGCGCCGTGATATTCAAATCCCAGCTGCCCGACCACGATATTCATCAGCTTGTGAATGACGGGATCGTCGTCGACGGCAACAAGGACCTGATTGCGGACCATAAAACACCCTCCTGAATCCGGCGTGGCGAGCCCGATTACCCGGTATTCAATTTCCGGTTTGTGGGCGCGGCTGACCGACGCCACCATCGATGCCCTCCATGACGCCGGACTGATGCATATGTGGGTGCCGCGCCAATATGGCGGCGCCGAATTATGGCCGATCGAAAGCTTGAAGGTGATCGAGGCGCTGAGCTATGCCGACGGCTCCACCGGCTGGGTGCAAATGGCATCGCAATTGAGCACCGGGACCGGCGCCGCCTATGTGCCGCCGGCGGCCGCCGACGCCTTGTTCGGCGATCGCCTTACCATCATCTGCGGCCACGGCGCCCCATTGGGACGCGCCGATGTGGTCCCCGGCGGTTTCCGCATTTCCGGCAACTGGTCCTATGCCAGCGGCATCCTTCACGCCCAGTACATTCACACCGGCGGCATCGTCTATGAAAACGGCGCGCCGCGCATCGATCCGAATTTCGGCGCCCCGGAATTCCGCATTTTCCTGGTTCCGGTCGAAGACGCGGAGCTCAAGGAAAACTGGAATGTCTTGGGCCTGCGCGCCACCGGCAGCATTGATTATTCCATCACCGACGTGTTCGTGGCCGAAGACTACACCCACATCCAGCGCCAGCGTAACCCCAACCAGGGCGGCAATCTTTACAAATTGGGCATCTGGGCGCTGGGCGGCATCGGCCATACCGGCTTCGCCCTCGGCGCCGCGCGGCGCATGCTCGACGAATTGGCCGAGGTGGCCCGCGCCGAGGACCGGCGGCCGATGCTGCTCCCCGTCCAGGGCGGCGGCGAGGTTTTCGAGACCCTCTATGGCGATGCCGAAGCCCGGTTGCGCGCCGCCCGGGCGCTGGTCTTCGAATCCTGGCGCGAAATGGAAGCGATTTTACCCGAGGACGGGCCGATACCGACCCGCGCTTATACGCTGATCCGCCTGGCGCTGGCCCATGTGACCGGCGTCGCCAACGACATCGCGTCCCTGGCCTTCACCTATGGCGGCGGCGGCGCGCTGCGCGAAGGCCCCTTGCAGCGCGTCATCCGCGACATGATGGCCGGCGCCCAGCACGCCACGGTCGGACCGTTGATACTGCGCCAATGCGCCAAGGACCTGATGGGCATGGCCGACGGCAAAATCTGGGCGGTGCGCACGTTGGAGGATCCGGTGGAGCGGGGTTGAGTCAGGCCCCGGCCGCCACCTTCGCCGCGATCGCCCGCTCGTCGTCCAGAATCGCGGCGTTGACCCTGGGCAAGACCTGTTCGGCCATGAGCTGCAGGGAGCGGCGGCCCAACGTGGCGTCGGCCCAATCAATGCCGGTGTAATAGAGCGTCCCGAACGGCCCGATCTGTTCGCGCAAGGCCAATATCTGGTCGGTGACGCTGTCGACGGTGCCGGCGATAACCTGGGTGTCGAGGGATTGGCGCAAGGTGATTTCGTTTTCGGGCTGGTCGGGATAGGCGGAAAAGACCAGGAAT
Organism: Rhodospirillales bacterium; assembly: GCA_046582475.1. Taxonomy (GTDB): domain Bacteria; phylum Pseudomonadota; class Alphaproteobacteria; order Rhodospirillales; family UBA2165. The sequence goes on along the minus strand of JAYGEH010000020.1, from coordinate 2,878 downwards.
TTGGGGCCCCGCGACAATTTCTTCATCAGGTTCGAGAAATAAAATCCGTACGGCCCGTCTTCGCTTTTGGCGTAACGGGCCGCCGTTGCCTCGTCATCGGCGACGAAGATGCATTTGGCCACCCGGTAGCCGGTGGGGTCTTCCGGCTGGCCGGCATTGCGCAGCCCCTCCAGATATTTGGGCAGATGGGTGGCGATCCAATGGGGATGCACATATTGGCAGGATATGGGCTGCCAGCCGCGCTCGGCGGCCAGGGTAATGCCGTGCGAGGCCGGCGCCACCGCCGTCACCACCACGGTTGGATGTGGTTTCTGGATGGGCTTCGGCGCCATGCCCTGGCCGATCTCGGGGTAAAAGGTATCCCGCGTGGTGAAGCTGTTGAACTTGCCGCTGACATCGAGGGGCGCCTCGCCCCACCAGATTTCCAGGATTTGCTCGAACACCTCGACCATCTTTTCGTTGCGCTCGATATCCAGATTGCCGAAGGCCTCGATATCCGATTGCAGCCCGCCCGGCCCGATGCCCCAGATGAATTTGCCGTCCAGCATGGTGTCGATCATGGCGATCTGGCCGGCCAGCATCACCGGATGATAGACCGGCAGATTGGTGACCCCGGTGCCCAGCGTGATCTGTTTTACCTCGCCCATGAGCCGGGCAATGAACATCAGGCAGGACGTGATCGGCTCGGCGAGATCGGTGAAATGCTCGCCGAACAACGCTTCTTCATAGCCGAGCTTGTCGGCCAAGATCACCGCGTCCAGGTTCTCTTGCAGAACCTCGGCGTAGTTCCGCTTAAGCGGGTGGACCGGTTGCGTGAAATAGGCGAGGCGCATGGGGCGTTTACCGGTTTTGGGCGTGTTGATTTGCGGCGCCATAAAACCCCAAGCGGCTGATCAGATCAAGCTGCGGGCGGCGGTTGGCAAGGGGGTCCTGATATCGGATACTTCGGGCCGAAATCGAAGATTAGAAATTCCACCATTCCCGCGCCAACGCCAGGGGGACCCATGAGCACCGTCATCGACGTTCATACCCATATGCTGAACGAGCATTGGCTGGCCCAGTTGGTCGCCCATGGCGGCAAGTATGAATTGTCGGAGTTCAAAGACCAGCGGGTGATCCGCGCCGACGGGGCGCCGTTCATGACCCTGATGGAGCCGATGTTCGATTACGCCAAGCGCATCGAAGACATGGACGCCGCCGGCGTCGATATGGCCATCGTCTCGCTGACCTGCCCCAGCGTTTTTTGGGGCGGCGAAGCGGTGAGCACGGCCCTTGCCCAATTCATGAACGACGACATGGCGGCGCAGCAGAAGCTTTATCCCGACCGCATCCGCTATTTCGCCAGCCTGCCCTGGCAGTTCCCGGACGCCGCCATCGCCGAACTGGCGCGCACCGCCGATAACGGCGCCGTCGGCGTGTTCGTTGCCGCCAATATCTCCGGCATGTCGCTGACCGATGCGCACCTGAAGCCGGTGTGGGACGCCATCGATAAGCGCGGCCTGCCCGTCCTGGTGCATCCGTCGGCGCCGCCGGGGGTTGGCGAAATGGATATGCAGCGCTTCAATCTGGTGGCCTCCATCGGCTTTATGTTCGATACCACCATGGCCGTGTCGCGGATGATCTATGACGGGTTTTTCGATACCTATACCAACCTTAAAATCATCGCCTGCCACGCCGGCGGGGCGTTGCCGTATCTGTTCGGGCGGCTCGATATCTGCCATCAGAACATGCCCGGCGCCCGCGAAGTGATATCCCAATTGCCGAGCAGTTACGCCGAGCGCATCTATTACGACAGCGTCACCTTCCAATCCGAAGCGCTGGAGCTGGCCATCAATGTGGGCGGCGGCGCCAACATGCTGTTCGGGTCCGACTATCCGCACAATATCGGCGACATGCAGGGCTGCCTGGCGCGCGTCGATGCCCTGCCCGCCGATCAGCGCGACGCCGCGCGGGGGCGCAACGCCGAACGCATTTTCAAACTTTAATCGGGAGGAACGCACCATGAGCGACGCCGCCGCCGAACGGCTTCAGAAAATCGACAGTTGCGCGGTCTCCGACGCCCTTGATGCCCTGGGGCTCAAAGGTACCGTCAAGGGCATCGGCGCAATCTCCGCCGGCCGGCGCATCGCCGGGCGCGCGCAGACGGTGAAATTGGGCCCGCCCAACGAAAACATCGCCAAGCGCCATTTGTGCAGCGCCGCCGTCGATGCCGCCAACGAAGGCGATATCATCGTCATCGAAAACCTGACCACCGAGATCGCGGCGGGCTGGGGCGGCATCTTGTCGCGGGCCGCCAAAACCAAGGGCTTGTCGGGCACCATCGTCGACGGCCCGGCCCGCGATGCCGACGAAGCGCACGAGATCGGTTATCCGGTGTTCGCCCGATCGGCTACGTCGTTCACCGCCAGGGGCCGCATCGCCGAGCTTGCCTGGGATATTCCCATCGCCATCGGCGGCATCAATGTAGAACCGGGCGATCTGGTCATCGCCGACGGCTCCGGCATCGTTTTTATACCCAAAGCCTCGGAAATCGAGGTGCTCGACAAGGCCGAAGACATCGCGGCGCGCGAAGCCGCCATGGCCCGCGCCGTCGAAGACGGCAAGCCGGTCAGCCAGGTCATGGGCGGCGACTATGAACAGATGTTAGCCAAAAAATAAATCAACCAAATCAAACCAAACGGATAGGACATTATGAGCGACGAAATCATCGGCAAACTGCGCACCCTTTCCACGTCTTCGGTCAGTGACGCAATGGACCGGCTCGGCATCAATGGGCAATGCCTGGGCATCAAGCCGTTGGGCTCCGGCTTCCGGCTCTGCGGGCGGGCCTTCACCATGCATATGACGCCGGCGGAAATTCCGGCAGGCTCGGTGGGCG
>JAYGEH010000395.1:0-7126 GCA_046582475.1 Rhodospirillales bacterium | reverse complement strand
CGCATCGAGCTTCGCCATCAGCCCCTCGGCATCGCCACCCAGGAGCGGATGCAGGCTCGGATTGTCACGGCCTGGAACCTGGATCGCCAACAGCCAGCTGTTCTTGCTCAGCTCAAGCGCCGCACAAATAGACTGCTCGTTCGAAGTCGCTGTAGAATTTACCATCATCGGATCGCTCCTTCAGATCACCGTTAAAAGGGAGAAGGAGCACGAGGCCGCATCCTTCAGCCTCATAGCATCTTCTGGCTAAGACCGGACTCTCCTGCAGTTGAGTTTTACGTTCGCTTTGGCCCCGGAGGCGGACATCCAGCGGCCACCGAAAATTATTCAATTGTATTTTCGTCGAAATGTCCGCTGCCGAGGTAAGAGCGGTCATTCGCGGGGGTACAAAAAACACAGGGTTTTTGAACCTTTGCGCCAAAATTTAAGAGGGGCACAAATCTGCCATTCTCAGAATCACGTATTGAGGGTTTTCGAAACCCTTCGAATGGCCGCTTATGGCTGCAGCTAAAAGTGGTAAATACGAGGGTTGGGCCGATGGTGCGACACATTACAGTGAATCGACCAATCAACCCAAATGCGATTGCCCTCAGCGGGGGCCGGTGATAGTCGTTAGCCGGTGCCTTATCTAATCTCCATAGCCCGCCTTAAATGCGGCCCCAAAGCCCGGGTGCCGCGCCGGTGAGCAACCCCATCGAGCACCTCCCCCTAACGGTGCCGGAAGCCGGCTGTTTAACCCAAGTGGTGGACCGGCTCTACTGGCTGCGCATGCCGTTGCCCTATGCACTCGATCATATCAATCTGTGGCTGGCCGAAGACGACGACGGCTGGACGCTGATCGATTGCGGCATCAAAAATGACCAGGTCATGGATATTTGGCGCCAATTTTTCAGCAACACGTTCGCCAAGAAGCCGCTCAGCCGCATCGTCTGCACCCACTGCCACCCGGATCATATGGGCCTGGCCGGTTGGCTGGCGGCGGAGTGGGACGCGGTATTCGTGACCACGCGCGGTGAATGGGGCATGGGGCGGCTGCTCAGCCTCGAAGGCGCCTACGATCCCGGCCTCTATCAACGGCATTTCCTGGAAAACGGCTGCGGCGCCGAATTCGCCGCCGCCGGCGCCCAGCGGTTTTCCAGCACCTACCAGATTTACAGCCCCGTGCCTTCCAGCTTCACCTGCCTGCGCGCCGGATCCACGGTCCATATGGGCGGTGCGGACTGGCGCATTATCGTCGGGCTGGGCCACACCATCGAGCAGGCCTGTCTTTATTCGGAATCGTTGGACATCCTGATCGCCGGCGACCAGATATTGCCCCGCATCACGCCGGCCATAATATTGCAAAGCCACGAGCCGACCGGCAATCCGCTGCATGATTTTCTGGACAGCAACCGGCAATTCCGGGCGCTTCCAGCCGATGTCACGGTGCTGCCCAGCCACCACCAGCCGTTCACCGGATTGCACCCGCGCCTGGACGACTACGACCGCCACCACCAGGACAGATTGGCGAAAACCGGCGCCATTTGTACCTCGCCGATGACCGCGTTCGAAGTTTCCAAACAATTGTTCACGCGCAAGCTGGACGCACACCAAGCCTACTTCGCCATCGGTGAGACGTTGGCGCATCTTCGCTATCTGGAGTTGGACGGGCGATTGGTGCGCACGCTGGAAGACGGTATTGCCCGTTACGTCCGGCAAAACTAGAGCGGGTCTGGCACCTCGACCGAGGCTCCGGAATTGATCCAGGCGTCAATGCCGCCGGCCAGATGCCGGATATTCTTAAAGCCGGCGCCGCGCATGGTTCTCAAAGCTAGCGCCGAGCGTTCGCCATAGGCGCAGTATAAGAGGATCGGCTTGCCGTCTTGGCCGGCCAGCGCCGCCAAGGCGCCGCCGGGTTTGATAAACGCGTCCAATTGCTGATAGGGCACGTGAACCGAACCGGCAATGACACCGGTCTTTGGCCGCTCAGCGCTTTCGCGAAGATCGACCAATATGGTGGCGCCGCTTTGCAGCCGGATTTTCGCGTCTCCCGGCGTCAGGCTGCGCTCGGCGATTTCCGCATCCGCCTGTTTCATGCCCATTTTCATGTTTGCCGGCACCACCACATCCATCATCTTCGGATCCGGCAGGCCGAGATTGTCCATAATTTCGGCATAAGCCTCGGCCGAATTTACCTGCAGCCTGGGATTGAACCGGCGTTCCTCGCCGATGGTGCTGACCGTGTCGCCTTTATAATCATGGCCGGGATAGACCAGGGTTTCGTCCGGCATTTGCAACAGCTTGTTGAACAGGGAATCGTATCCCGCCAGCGCGCTGCCGTGCTGGAAATCGGTCCGCCCGGTACCCCGGATTAACAACGTATCGCCGGTGAACACCCGGTCCGCCATGGCGAAGCAGTAGGAATCGTCCGTATGGCCCGGCGTGTAGATCGCGTCCAGGGCAATCCCCTCGATCTCGATTCTGTCGCCATCGTCGATGCGCATGGAAACCACATCGACGCTGCTTTGCCGCCCCATCATGGTGACGCAGCTGGTCTTGTCGCGCAACGCCCCGATGGCGGAAATGTGATCGGCATGGACATGGGTATCGATGGCTTTGGCCAGTTTAAGATCCAGCTCTTCGAGCAATTGCAGATAGCGGTCAACCTGTTCGAGAACCGGATCGATGATCAGCGCCTCGCCGCCATCTCCGGGCGCCAGCAAATAGGTGTAGGTGCAAGATACGCTGTCAAAAAACTGCCGGAACAACATTCTAGTTTCCCTCGGCCAGCCTGGTAGCGGCTACCCGGTTGCCGCCTCGGCCGGCTGCACGCCGGTTTCGGTTCTCGGTTTGGCCCTGAGGACCGCGGTGAAAAGGCCCAGCAGCGGCGGTATGATGAGCAGCGTCAGCACCGCCGAAAGCGCCAGCCCGCCGATCACCACCGATCCCAGGCCTCGGTAAAGTTCCGAGCCGGCGCCCAGGAATACGACCAGCGGCGCCATTCCGCATATGCTGGTCAGGGTGGACATGAATATGGGCCGCAGCCGGTTGCGGGTCGCTTCCAAAATAGCGTCGGTCGGCGCCATCTTCTCGTTGCGCACATGCACCAATGTCTGATGCACCAAAAGAATGGCATTATTGACCACGATGCCGATCAAGATGACAAACCCGAGCAGGGTCAGCATGTCCAGCGCCTGGAAATTGAATTGGTTGAGCAATGCCAGTCCGCCGACGCCGCCCGCCGTCGCCAACGGCACCGAGAACATGATGATAAACGGATAGGTGAAGCTTTCGAACAGGATCGCCATGACCAGGTAAACAATGATGAGCGCGGCGATCAGATTTATCACCATTGAATCGAATGTTTTGGTCAAGGCGTCCGCGGTTCCCGACATTTTTATGCGGATACCGGCGGGCAGCCCTTGTTCGGTCAACGGCTTGATGATTTTGTCGCGAACCGTTTCCATGGCCAATTCCAGCGGCATATCGCGGCTGGGACTGATGCGGATGGTGATATTGCGCTCCCGGTCGAGGTGGCGAATTTGATCCGGGCTGGCGGTCACTTCGATTTTCGACAGCGAACTTGCCGGCAGCACAAGCCCGGAGCGGGTCACCACCGGGATGTTGTCGATATCCTGGGTTTGGACGATATGTTTATAGGGTCCGCGAACCATCAGATCGGTGAGGCTGCCGTCAATGGTCACCTCGGCCACTTTGATGCCGTCGTTGAAGGCGTCGATTGTCTCGCCAAATTCGCGCGCCGTCATGCCGACATCGGCAAGCCGCTGAGGATCGGGTTTTAAGCGCACTTCCGGCGACAGCAGTTTCAGACCGGGCAAGGCGCGCCACTGATGACCCTGGCTCCGGGGAAAAGCGCGGATGATGGTGGGCATGGCGCTCGACGCCACATTCACGATGTCGTTGAGATCGGGACCGGATATATCCAAATCGATATTGCGCCCGCCGCCAAAACCGCGGCCAAACAATGATGTCTGGTGAACGAAGCCGCGGCTGCCCGGTTCACCGAGTACGGCGCGCCGGACAACCGGCACCAGTTCCTTGATCCGGGTCGGATCGGCCGCCGCCACAGCGGCAATGGTGAACCCGCGCCGGATGATGAACCAGAACCGGTCGATTCGGGGTATCTGCCCGGGTCCGGCTTTGCCGTCCGTACTATTTTTTAACAGCGGACTGATCTTGCTTTCGGCCTTTTTCGCCATTTTGACAATGGCGTTCAAATTGTACCCCGCCGGCGGCATGATGCGCGCGATCAACAGATTGCGGTTGCCTTCGGGCAGGTATTCGAGTTTGGGAAGGAACGCCCATGTGGAGGTTCCCGCGATGCCGCAAATACACGCCACTACCAGCACTGAAAGCGCCTTCGATGCGACGACTTTGCGCGTATAGGCGAGGACGAACCGGGCGAACCATTTGGCCAGGTGATCGATAACCGGTATGCGGAAACCGGATGTGGCATCTTTTACGTCGCGCTTAAGGAGGGCGCTGGAGAGGGACGGAATCACGGTGATCGAAACGATCAGCGACAATGTGACCGAGACCGAAATGGCCACCGCAATATCCCGGAACAGCTGGCCCACCTCCAACTCCATGATCAGGATCGGCACGAACACCATCACCGTGGTTGCCGCCGAAACAAAGATCGCGCCCCAAACCTGGCCGGCGCCCTTGGCGGCGGCAACGAACGCCGAGTCGCCCATTTGCCGGTGCCGGTAAATATTTTCGAGTACAACGATGGCGGCATCGACAACCATGCCGACGGCGAAGGCAATTCCGGCCAGCGAGATGACGTTGATCGAGCGGCCGAGCGCCGCCATGGCGACGAACGATCCGATCACCGAAATCGGTATCGCCAAGGAAACGATCAGCGTGGCGCGCAACGAGCGCAGGAATATCAGAAGCACCAGGGCGGCCAGCAAGCCGCCGACGATGATGTTTTGCTGAACCAGCCCGATCGCCGAATTGATATAGATGGTGTCGTCGTGGACCTGGGTCAGGACCAGCCCGGCGTCATTGAGCGGCCCTTCGTTGAGAAATTTCGCCTCTGCCCGGATGCGCTCCATGACATCGATGACATTGACGCCGGTATCGCGAATCACATTGACGATGATGGATTCTTTGGAATTCGCCCGAATTTGGGTATCGGTTTCGACCAGGCTGTATTCAACGCGCGCCACATCGGCGACCGTGACCCGCGCGATGCGCCCGGTGCCCGGATCGAGCCGCGAGCGGAGAACCAGGCTGTTCACCCGTTCCAGGCTCGATAATTCATTGTCGGTGCGGACCACGTAGCGGCGTTTGCCTTCCTCGACATCGCCCGCCGAAATCGACACATTGGCGCCGCGAAGCGCAGACGCAACCTCGGTGATTGTCAATCCAAACCGGGCCATGCGTTGCGGATCGACGATAATCCGCAGCTCCTTTCGCCGGCCGCCCCAGACATTCACCAAGCCCACGCCGCGAATGCGCTCAAGGCGGTCCTGGACAACGTCTTCGAGAAGCCGGCCATAGGCGTAGACCTTGTTCTTGTTTCCCGGTTTTGTGGTCACCGAGAACCAGGCGATGGGATTGTCTTCGGCATCGCGTGTCCGGATGCGCGGCTCGCGCGCATCCGACGGGATTCCGTTTATGTTGCTGAGCCGGTTGCTGACCAGCATCAGCGCCCGGTCCATGTTGGTGCTGATGTCAAATTCGAGGCGCAGTCGATTGCCGCTATCGCGGGACGCGCTTTCAACCTGATCCAGGCCTTCGATGCCGCGTATGGCGTCTTCCTGGCGGTTGGTGATTTCGCGCTCCACCTCGAGGGTCGAGGCGCCGGGCCAGGATGTGTAGATCGTCAACAGCGGTTTGCGCGTGTCGGGCGTCAGTTGGATCGGGATGTTGAGCAGCGCGACGACCCCGCCAAGCAGGATCATCAGGACAACGGAAATGACCGCCGTCGGTCTTTTTATCGCAAGTTGGATTAAAGGCATGGCTGCACTCCGTTACCACTAACCGCCGGCGCCAAGCCGGCTCGCGATGAACTTCTTTTTGCCGTCCGGACCCATGGCACGGAATTTTTGGAGATCCTCCGGCGACAGGCTTTGGAAGAAGGCGCGTCGCTTTTCCGGTGGTATGGCGGATAGGGCGCCGCCGCCGGGCCCGCGGCTTGCGCCGGGGCCCCGGGGCCCGCCGGACGGGCGGCCGGCGCCTGGGCCGCTGCCGGCGCCGGTGACACGCACCGTTTGTCCGGGCCGCAACAACTCGTTGCCGCGCACGACGATTTTTTGGCCCGGCCTCAAACCGGACAGTATTTCGAACTTGTTGGCGAAGGCCTCACCGATTTCAACGCGCGCCGGCCGCACCCGGCCATTCTGGAACACAAAAACAATGCGGCCGCTTTGCTGGTTGACGATGGCATCCTTAACGACCGCCACGACCTGGCGCCCTTCAACGCTGCTCGGGACATCGATGACGACGCTTTGGTTGGGCACCATTTTCGGTGCGCTGCCGCCAAAATCGGGTATCAGGCGCACGGCCCGGGTGCGCGACAAGGGATTTTCGTCGGGGATAACGGCGCGAACCGTGGCTTTGAGGATGGTCTTGGCGTCGATGCGCAAAACAACTTTGCTGCCCAGCCGCAAGGCAGAAATCTTGTCCGATGGCACATCGGCTTCGATTTCCATATGCTCATCGTCGAGCATGGTGATGATGCGCGAGCCGGCGCTGACGTAAGCTCCGGGCGAGACATGCCGGTTCAGCACGACGCCGGCGTAGGGCGCCCGGATGGACGCGTCTTTCAAATCGATATGCGCCAGATCGCGCGACGCGCGAGCCCGTTTCAACGCCGCGGCGGTTTCGTCCACGGACGACTTGGCCTTAACCACGCCCTGGCGCTTGTCGTCGTACCGGGCCTGGCTGAACGCGGCCGAGCGGCGCAGGCGTTCGAGGCGCTTCAGCTCCTGATTAAGCAGATCCACCTGCGCCTGGGCCGACTTCCATTTGGCGCGCGCCTGCAACACATCGGCGGCCTTTAATTCGGCCTCCAATTTCAAGCGGCTAATATCCATCTCGGCGATCACCTGGCCGCGTTTGACCCGGTCGCCGACTTTGACGCGCACGCGGGTGATATTGCCCTTGATACGCGCCG
>JAYGEH010000317.1:0-5939 GCA_046582475.1 Rhodospirillales bacterium | reverse complement strand
ATCATCTAATGGTTAATGAGTTCTGACCCTAGAGCGGTTTCAGATAAATAGGAACCATTCGGTAATTCGTGACAGTATACTTAATTATTGAAACATTATAATATTAATTAAGTATACTGTCACGAAATAGCGTACCTGTTCGGCCGATATCTCGGGGCAATGCGGACATGAGACTGAAATATCCTACCAATCTTGGCGCCAATTTGGATGTATTAGCGAATTTTCTGGATGTTATCCGGAAAATATCGTTTTAATTTCGGTCGATGATCAACGCAATTGCAAATGGAGCCCCGACCATGAAACGCGAAACCCTAAGTCCCAGTACCCTGCATGCACCGTTCAGCACCTATGTCCACCGCATCGCCGTCGATGCGGCCAAGCGCGTGATCTTCAGCGCCGGGCAGGTGTGCGGCGACAAGGACGGCAACATCGTCGGCGTCGGCGATTTCGACGCCCAGGGCGAACAGGTCATGAAAAACCTTGCCGATGTGCTGGCCGAAGGCGGCGCCACGTTTTCCGACATCGTCAAGGTCACCACCTTATGTGGTCGGCCAGCAATACGCCCAACCGGCCCGCGATCTGTGCGCGCGGCATTGGGACAAAGCCAATCCGCCGGCCAGTACCCTCATCGTCTGCGCCGGTCTCGCCAATCCGGATTTTTTGATCGAAATCGAAGCCATCGCCATTATGTGAGGACGGAAATTTCTTACCATTTTACAATTAGAAATTATCCTGGATAAAATGCGTTCGGCGGATCCGTTCCCGCCGGACGGTATAACCGGCCTTTTTTCAGGGAGTGATATTGCCAATGGGGTACCGCACATTTCGCGAATTCCTTGCCATTTCGGAGCAGCAGGGGCGATTACGCCGCATCACCAAATCCGTCGACCGCTCGTGGCAGCCGGCGGCCCTCGCCAAATGGGCGTTTCAGGCGTTGTCCGATGACGACCGCTTCGGGCTTTTGTTCGACCATGTGGATGGCTCCGACTTTCGCCTGGTGACCGGCGCCCTTGGAGCATCGACGCACACCTACGCCCTCGGCCTCGGCGTATCCCGGGACGAGATCAACGAAAAATGGATGCAGGCGCTGTTGAACCCGATGCCGCCGCAAATTGTCGACACCGCGCCCTGCCAGGAAGTCGTGCGCACCGGCGATGATATTCGCCTCGGCGACCTGCCGATCCCGACCTGGACGCCGGGCAAGGACGTGGGACCCTATATCACCACCATCACCGTGACCCACAATTGCGAAACCGGGGTGCAGAATATGGGCGTCTACCGGACCATGGTGAAAGACGACACCCATGTCATCTGCAATCTCAATCCGGGCCGCCATGGATTCATGCAGGCCAGCACCTATCTCGATCAAGGCAAACCGGCGCCCATCGCCTGGGTGATCGGCACCGATCCGTCGGTCCATTTCGCCACCGTTGCCAACATGGCGTTCGGGACCGAGGAAATTAATGTGGCCGGTGGTTTAAACGGCGAGCCGGTCAAGATCGTCAAATGCAAGACCTCGGATATCATGGTGCCGGCGGAGTCGGAGATCATCATCGAGGGCGAGGTTTTGCCCGGCGAATTTGCCGACGAAGGACCGTTCGGCGAATTCGCCGGTTACATGGGTCCGGTGGCGAAAAAGCCGCTGGTGCGCATCACCGCCATCACGCACCGAAAGGACGCCATCTATTACGGCTACTCCAGCCAGATGCCGCCATCCGAAAGCACCGTCCTGCAAAGCCTGACCAACGGGCCGCTGGTCCTCAAAATCCTGCGCGAAGATATGGGCGATAAGAACGTCAAGGATGTCCATATCGATCTGACCTTTGGCGGCCTGTTGGCCCATTGCATGGTCTCGATGACTCCGCAGAACGAAGGCCACGCCAAAAAAATCGGCCGCCTGGTCGCCGACATGACGCCGTTAAAGCGGGTGACCGTGGTCGATGACGATGTGGATATCCGGGACCCGCTGCATATGGAATGGGCCATGAATTCGCACTACCATCCGGCTCGCGACACCATCATTATCGACGACGTCTATTTTCCCATGGGGATGGATCCGTCGGTCCGCATCGATAATCAGATGCAGGATATGGGCAGCAAAGTCGTCATCGACGCGACCAGGACAATCGATGCCGGCGAATATTCCCTGCCGCCCAAGGAGATCATGATGAAGGCCCTCGATCTCTGGCAGGAGGTCGGCCTGCCCGAATTCGACATCCCCAAGCGCGCTCAGTTCCGGATTGACCGGTCTTAGACGAATCTACTAATGTTAAAGGCATAAAAAACGACGACCGAATTACCCAAATGCCAATACAACAAGGAGGACACCATGATCTCAAAGAGAACAATACTTTTCGGCGCGGCGATCGGCGTGGCTGCGACTTTCGGGCTGGCCGTGTTGGCCATGCCGTTGGGCCCGGTCCTGGCGGCGAAATACAATATGAAAATCGCCACCGCGACGCCCAGGGGCAACCAGAATATCTGGATGAAGCGCTTTAAGGAGCGGGTCGAGAAACGCTTCGGCAGCGACATCTCCATCAAATTATTCCCATCCAGCCAATTGGGCACCATTCCCCGCACCCTCGAAAGTCTGCAATTGGGCACCATCGAAGCCTGGATCGGGCCGACCGGCTTCGTCAAAGGCATCGAGCCCCGTTACCAAGTGCTGGACGCGCCGGGTTTGTTTCAAGATCTGGACCATGCGCAAAAAACCATTCTCGATCCCAGTTTCCGCGATTTCTACCTCAATCTTGGTGAAAAGAAGGGGATCAGGGGCATCAGCCTTTATCCGTCGGGTTTGATATCGGTTGTGTCGCGCACCAAGCCGATTCGCAAGGTGGCCGATTACAAGGGCATGAAAATCCGCGTGCTGGCCAGCGACATGGAAGTCGAAGCGATGAAACGGCTGGGCGCGGCGCCAACGCCGATGCCGCTTTTGGAAGTGCTGCCAGCCTTGCAGCGCGGCGCCATTGACGCCGTCAAGTCGGCCCTGGTTATTTTTGTGCCGTTCAAATACTGGACGATCTCCAAATTTTTGACCGAAACCGAGGAAGGCATCATCCCCACCGCCACCTTCGTCTCTACGCTGTGGTTCAACAAGCTGCCGGCGAACCTGCAGAACATTATCCTCGAAGAAGGCAAAAAGCTGGACAAGGAAATGTATGAGTTCTCGTTGAAGGAACGCAAATTCCTGCAAGGCCTGTGGGTTAAAAACGGCGGTGAGCTGATCCAACTGCCGCCGGCGGAGAAGAAAAAATTAATGGCAAAAATGGAAACCGTAGGCGCCACCGTTGTCGCCAAAAATGCCGCGGTCAAGAAAGTCTATGAACGGTTGTTGAAGGTGGCTGCCAAGCACCGCAAATAGCCGCTTAAAATTTCCCGCATCGAATTTGGGCCGGGTCGCATTACCCGGCCCTTTCATTGGGTCTGGTTATCTCACGAACTGGGTTAAATAGAGGGAAATTTCGGGGATGTAGGTGACCAGCATCAGGGCCATGATGTTGATGATAATAAACGGCACCAGACCGGGGTAAATGGTCTTCAGGGGCACCTTGAACAGGGCCTGGGCGATGAAAATGTTGAGCCCGAACGGCGGCGTGAACATGCCAATCGAAAGATTCACCGTCATTATGATACCGAAATGAATCGGATCCACGCCGACCGCCATCACGACCGGCAGCAGAAGCGGCGTCAGCACCAGGATCGCCGAGTTCGGATCGAGCAGGCAGCCGACCACCAGCAACAACAAATTGACCGCCAGCAGCACCATCCACGGCTCCAGCCGCAAGGCCTCTATGTTCTGGACCAGGGACTGGGGGATGCCACTGACCGTCAGCAACCACGAGAACACCCCCGCCGCGGCAACGATGATCAGCACCTGGGCGGTCAGGTACATGGAACTCACCGCCACATCCCACAGATCGCGCCAGGAAATTTCGTGATAGATAAACCTGGTCACCACGATGGCGTAGACGCAGGCGACGCCGGCCGCCTCGGTGGGGGCGAAGATGCCCGCATAGATGCCACCCAGGATGACCACCGGCATGCCCAGCGCCCACCCGCCGTCGCTTGTCGCGGCGAGAAGCGCCCGGCCGTCGAATTTACCGCCTTCGCGGATGCCGCGGTGCACGGCATAGAAATAAATATATGCCGCCATCAAGACGGCGATCAGCAGACCGGGGATGATACCGGCGATGAACAGCAGGGTGACGTTCTGTTCCGCCGCCGCGCCATACAGGATCATGGTGATGGACGGCGGGATGACGATGGCGATGGCGCCGGACGAGGTCAGAACGCCGGTCGAGAACCGGCCGCCGTAACCCGCCTTGACCAGCGGGGTGTGAAGCAGGCGCCCGATCGCCACCACCGTCGCCGGGCTGGAGCCCGAAATCGCGCCGAAGATGGTGCACGCCCCCACCGTGGTCAGCCCCAGGCTGCCCCGCACCCCGCCCACCGCCGCCAGCACCCAGGCGACCAGGCGCTTGGAAATGCCGCCGCGGCCCATCAGCTCGCCGGCGAACAGGAAGAACGGCACCGCCATCAGACCGAACTTGTCGACGCTGCCGAACATGGTGATGTGCATCTGCACCAGCGGCACGTCCATGAAGAACAGCAGCAGGATGGTCGAGGTGACGAGCAGAATCAAAAAAACGGGAAAGCCGAGGGCGAGCAGCGCCAGCGGCAGCAGCGCCATCACCCAGCCCATGACGCGCCTTCTGGAACGTTTTCCGATCCGGCGCGATTCCGCGTGAGCGGAAAATGCTCTGAATCAGTCATCGGAATTTTCCGGATCATCAACCGTGAAATCGGAAATCAGATCGTCGACCTGGCTTTCCAGCGCACCGGTGACATGGGCGCGGAACCGCACGGCGACGCCGACCAGCATGAACCCGAACCCGATGAGCAGCGCCGAATGGGGGATCACCATGGGGATGCCGGCGACGGTGCTTTCCTGGCCGAGGCGGGCGAACAGCGAGACCACGCCCCACGACTGCACCACGATAAAACCGCAGATGATCAGGAACACCGCCGTGGCGCAGAAATTCAGCGCCCGCTGCCACGGCGCGCTGAGGGTGGAGGACAGCAGGTCCATGCGCAAATGCCGGCCGTCCCACGACACCGGCACGGCGCCGATGAAGACGCACCAGATCATGATGAAGATCATCGCCTCCTCGGCCCAGATGATGGGCGAGAAGAACACGTAACGCCCGATCACGTTGGCGAAGTTGAGCGCGATGGAAATCAGGATCAGCGCGCCGATGACGGCCCGCGGCACGGTCATGGCGCGGCGTACCCAGCGCACCACGCCCCCGTCTTTATTGTTATCGCCCACCGCCCCGTTCATGGCAGCGATGGTGCCACAGATGCGGCCACGCGCCAAGCGAAGGCCGCCGGCTCAGCAGAACGGGCAGCCGCCCCCGCCACCGTGCATGACCATCTCGGCGCCGGTGGCCGGCGGCGGGGTCTGGCGGCTTCGCGTTTCCACCACCACCTCGCCGTCGACCAGCGCGAACGATATGCCGGGCAGATCGCCGTGCTCGATGGCATCGGCAAGGGTGCTGCCGGCGGACCCTTCGACCGGCCCGGCGATCAGCAGGTCCGCCGGCGCCCCTTCGCGCAGCAGTCCCACGTCGAGACCATGGGCCCGCGCCGTGTTGCCGGTGGCGATTGCGACCGCATCGCCGGCGGTCAGGCCGCAGACCGAGGACAGGAACAGAATGTTGCGCAACATACCGCGCGGGATCACACCGGTGCCGCCCGGCGTGTCGGTGCCAAGGGTCAACCGGCCAAGCCCGCCCTGTTCCGCCAGCCGCGTCACAACCCGCAGGGTGGAGCGGTAATTGCCGGACGAACACACCTCGAGGGTAAAGGCGGTTTGATCGACCAGCTCGTCCAGGTCCTGATCGCTCATGGGGATCGGGCCGCCCGACACGTGGGCC
>JAYGEH010000089.1:0-3232 GCA_046582475.1 Rhodospirillales bacterium | reverse complement strand
GTCGTTCACCCTGGTTGTCCTTTTGCTGATATGGGGCCTCAAAAATCTAAAACTGGCGGGCGCCGTATTGGTGACACTTGTGGCCGGCTTGATCTGGACCGCCGGTTACGCCGCCCTGGCGGTGGGCACCTTGAACCTGATATCGGTTGCCTTTGCGGTGTTGTTCATCGGACTAAGCGTCGATTTCGGCATCCACTATACGCTGCGCTACAAAGAAGCGACGCAAGCGGGCATACCGGTGCGGGATGCCCTGATCGAGGCCGGCGGCGATGTCGGCGGCGCGCTGATCCTGTCGGCCTTGGCGGCGGCCATGGGCTTTCTCGCCTTCGTTCCCACCGATTATATCGGGCTCGCCGAGCTCGGCATCATTGCCGGCGGCGGCATGTTCATAGCCCTCGCCGCCAACTTGACGCTGCTGCCAGCGCTGTTGATGCTGGCGCCGATGATCAATAAAAACGGCCAATCGGTCCAGGCGGCGGCGGGCGGCCGCAAGGTTGGTTATCGCTGGACCAGGCCTTTGGGTCTGTTGATCGGCGGCGCTGGAATTCTTGGCCTGGTCGTGACCCCCCAGGTCCGCTTTGACTTTGATCCCTTGAACCTGAAAGACCGAAAATCGGAATCGGTTGCGACGTTGTTTGATTTGATGAAGGCCAATGGCGGCGGACCATACCAAATCGAAATTCTCGCCGATGATACAAGGCGGGCCGGCCAATTGGCTCTTTCGCTCCGCAAATTGCCGACCGTAAAATCCGCCGTTTCGGTCAATGATCTGGTTCCTGAACAACAAGATATCAAGCTCGAAATTGCCGAGACATTGAGCTTCACGCTGGCGCCGTCGCTCAGTCTTGAGCCGGAACGGCGCCGATCCAGCCACCTGGACAGATTGGCGGCCTTTCAAGATTTTGGCGCCTTTTTGAGCACGGCCGAAAATTCCAGCGATATTCGAAACCTGTCGGCCGCGCTGGGCGATTTTGCGGCCAAATTCAAAGCGGAACAGGCAAATTTGCAGCAGCTGGAGGCGCGCCTGACCCAGACCCTGGTCAACCGCATATTGGAATTGCGCCAGGCGCTTGAGGTCTCGGCAATCGATCTTGGCTCCTTGCCGGGCGCCCTGAAATCCCGCCAAATCGCCAAGGACGGCCGCGCCATCGTGACGGTGAAGCCCAAGGCCGACATGGCGGACCGGAAAGCCCTGGCCGAATTCGTCGCCGAGGTTCGAAAAATCGCGCCCAAGGCCGCCGGATCGCCGGTCACCATTTTGGAGGCCGGGCGCGTCGTCGTCGAGGCTTTCGTGCAGGCGGCGCTTTGGGCGTTCTTAGGCATCGCCGCCCTGGTCATCGCCATCACCCGGAGCGCCAAGGAGATCCTTTTAATTTTCGCGCCCCTGTTTGTCGCCGCAAGCCTGACCATGGCGGTTTCCGTGTTGGCTGATCTGCCGTTCAATTTCGCCAATGTGATTGTTCTGCCGCTGCTGTTCGGGCTCGGAATTGCCAGCGCAATCCATCTTGTCATGCGCGAAAAATCGGCCGGCCACGATGGTGGCGCCATGGCCACCTCAACGCCGCGCGCCGTCGTTTTCAGCGCCCTGACCACGATCGGATCGTTCGCCAGTATTTCGCTGTCGGGCCATCCGGGCACCGCCAGCATGGGGGTCCTGTTGACCATCGCCATCACCTTGACCCTGGTCTCGACGTTGACCGTGCTGCCGGCATTGATGGGTATTTTCCGGGTTGGAAGAAGCCCATGAGCGATCCCGGGCTTAAAATACCGGCCAGGCCCCGGACCCTGTTTCCGCTCATCCGGCACCTGTCGCGCCCGGTGACGATGCTTTTACTCAAGACCCCATTTACCGCCAATCAGGCCACATTCATTTCGCTGCTATTCGGATTGTTCGCTGCCTATTGCTTTTTTGAAGGCGGATACAGGTACGGAATTTTGGGCGGCGTATTCTTGTTCCTCAATTATTTGCTCGACAATTGCGATGGGGAAATCGCCCGCGCCAAGAACCTCTCGTCCCGTTTCGGCCACGAATTTGAAACCGTCGTCGATTGGGTTGTGCACACCGCGCTGTTTGCGGCGATGGGACAGGGAGCGCATGCCCAAACCGGGCAAATTATCTGGCTTTGGTTCGGCCTCGCCGCCGCCGCCGGCGGCACCGTCAACTATGCCCTGTCGCTCTATTGGAAATGGCGCGATGGGCTTGGCGAATTTGAACCCGTTATGGTTAACCCGGATGCGGGCGCGGCGGCGGAATATAAAGATTTCAAAACCGTCCTGATCGTCGCCTTCCGCGAGCTGGCGCGCGCCGATTTTTGGGCCATCGTGCTGGCATTGGCGCTCCTCGACTGGATGCGGTATCTTTTGCCGTTGGCGGCGGTCGGCGAGCAAGTTTATTGGATACTTGGGTCCACCGTCCGCGATGAAGACCACCACGTATAATCCTTAAATCTAGCCACGGACCGGGGTGAGGTTGAGCAAAATAAATACATTCTTCCTCCTCGCGGGCATCGCACTTTTCGGCGTGGTGGTATGGCAGACCGATTTCCAGGGCGCCCTCGCGCTGGCCGCCAACATGGGCGCCGGCTTCGCCCTCATATTGGCGTTGTATTTTGCCGCCTTCCTGATCGATGCGCTGGCCTGGCAACTAACCGCGCCAACGGCGCCGGTCACGCTTGCCTGGCTATACCGCTTCTACCAGGTCCGGCTGGTCGGCGAAGCCTTCAACACGATAACGCCGGCGGCCAGTGTCGGCGGCGAGCCGATCAAGGCGATCCTCTTGAAACGCTGCTACGGTATCGACTACCGGGAAGGCATCGCATCGCTGATCCTGTCGAAAACCTTGATCGTTTTCGCCCTGGTCGGGTTTCTCGCCATCGGCTTTGCGATGATGATCGCCTCGCAAAAATTGTCCGATTACTCAGGCTCCGCCCTGGCCGGGCTGATCGTTTTTTCCGGCGCCGTGATCCTGTTTTTTGTCATTCAGCGCTTTAAGCTGTCGAGCGCGATCGGAGCCAAGTTGGCCGCCCGGCCCGCCTTCAAGGCGATTCTGGGATTCCTGGACAGCATCGAAGACGTGGATGACCGGTTGGTGCATTTTTACACCAATGAGCGGGCGCGCTTTGTGACCGCCCTGATGCTGTCGTTCCTGAATTGGGTCTTGGGTGTTGCCGAGATTTTTTACACCATGAAATTTATCGGCCATGCGATATCATTCTGGGACGCCTGGATTATC
>JAYGEH010000088.1:0-6171 GCA_046582475.1 Rhodospirillales bacterium | reverse complement strand
CTCCCATTGTCACCGACCGGTCGAAACGGCAGCTAAGTGCCATCATTCTGCGGCGACAAATCGATGACCTCTCTTACCCCGAAAGCGGACGAATCCGGCAGATACGCTGAACGTCTCCTCTTGACCCAGAGCGGACGTTGTTAACTATTTGCCTAACAGATTGCCTGGGACGCAACATCCGCACCAAAGACGATGTTATCGAACCCGCCGATTAACAGCTTTATGCTCGAAATATGGCAACCTAAAAACGGTCAATGGATGCTGTTTCAATACGCTAGGATTCATTCGCTGCTTCCAATTGGGTGCTAAGTTTTGGCCCTTGGCGGAATATGATGAGCCAGACGAGTAGGGTCAGAACTCCACCGCCGGCGAGGGTGATCTGGAGGCCGACAAAATCCGCCAGCCAGCCCATGATCAATGCACCGATGGCAGGTACGCCCCAAGAAATTATAATGTAGAGACTCATCACCCGCGCCCGAACGCGAGGTTCAACGACGCTTTGGATAAGCGTTTGGGAGCTGATACCACCAAGTAATATAAAGAATCCAACCAGCGATAGTGCCACCGCCGCCAGCCAGATATGGCCTGAAATGGTGAAAAGAATCAGAAAGATTGCCGAGACTAAAAAACTACCGGTCACCAGCCGTGTCAGACCCCGGGTTTCGCCGCGCTGGGCCAAATATAAACCTGCAATCAATCCACCAGCGCCCGTGGAAGACAGCAATATGGCCATGCCGGTCGCACCTTGCCCAAACATATTAACCGATATTCCAGGAGCCAAATCCATATAAGGTCTGATCAACAAGGCCGTCGCACCCAGCAAAAACATCAGGTAAAAAATACCCGCATGGTTCCACACATAGACCACACTCTCCTTCATATCGCTGACAAGATTTAGAGAGCGAGGTGACTTGGAATGGGCCTCTTCAATATGAGTGCCCAGCAAAATCACAAAAAACACAAAGAAAGTCAGAGCCGAGACGGCAATCACCGTCCCATTGTTGACAACAACGATGAGCGCGCCAGCTATGGCCGGACCGACAACCCGGCCGACGTTATAGGTCGCCGATCCCAAGGCAATGGCCGCCGACAGATCTTTTTTTGGCACGAGTGAATTGACGATGGAAAGCCGCGCCGGACCGCTCAGGGCTTCAAATGATCCCAGGATAATGGTCAACACTACGACGCCTTCGATGGTAATCAGATCGGTCCACACCAGGACGGCAAAAAGCGTCGCGAGACTGCCAATGAGCATCTGGCTCACCCACATTATTCGCAAATATCCGATTTTGTCAGCGACCGCGCCGCCAACCAGGGATAGAATGATAAGAGGAAATGTTTCGGCACCGGCCACAATGCCGAGCCAGATCGTGGATTTGGTCAACTCCCAAGTCAACCAGCCGATTGCCACTTTCAACATCCAGCGCCCGATGGTCGCAACAGAAACACCGATCCAGTAGTTGCGAAATTCTGGATGGCTTAGCGCGGCACCGATGCCGCCGAACAAGCGCGTCATGGGGGTGGCGGCAGAATACATGAACTGCCAACTATCCTATCAACTCGGCAATTTAAACAACTTTATTGCATTGGTGCGCCCGATCTTGAAACGGACATTCTCAACTTTGGTCCCTGAAGAGGACATTCGCGAGAGAATTACAATGTGATAGACTTATATTAAATCCAATAGGAAGGAGTTGTTATGCCAGATATTCCTATCGCTAAATCCGTGAAGGATGCCAGCCGGGTCACCAGCATCGAACGGCTACGCGAAATCTATGACGAACCGAATGAGAGAGTTAAGGTTATCGAAACACCCGAGCTCGACACGTTCGCCCGGGAGTTCATCGAACACTCGCCGCTCGTCATGGTGGGGACCGAAGGGAGCGTCGCATCCAAGGGAGATGAACCGGGTTTTGTCAGCATATTAGATGACAAGACCTTGATGATCCCGGATCGGGCCGGCAATAACCGCCAGGACACAAATAAAAGGGTATTAAAGAATCCTGCGGTCGGATTGCTGTTCCTCATTCCTGGAATCAACCATGTTTTGCGCGTCAACGGAAAGGCCGAGATAACCGACGACGCTACATTGCTGGAACCAATGAGCATGAAGGGCAAGGCGCCAAAGACGGCCCTAATCATCCATATCGAACAGGTCTATTACAACTGCGCGCGGTCATTCCTGCGATCGAAATTGTGGGATGCGGATGCTCAACTGGACGTGCAGGCTGTTGCCTCACCGCCGCAAATCGTGGCGGCGCGCTCGGGTATGGATCCGGCCGATACGAGCGCGAAATATGAGCAGCATATAAGCGATTTGTACGCAAATCACTGAGGGCTCGTGTTGAGGATTGTATGGGGGTGCATGTCCGCTTCTGGGCTATAAGCGGACCTCCCGGCTTGTGAATTTGGTGTCTGCTTTACCCCCGGAAGCGGACTCTTAGGGCAATTACGCTGAATGACGGCTTTTGACCCATACCGGACGTTGTTAACGTTTGGGAACTTGCCGAACCACACGGCAAGCACTCCTTTGGGATTTGTCGACATTTCCAAATATAGACAATGATCTGAGTTGGCTAGGAGGATTATAGGATCGTTGCTTTATAGGAGTTATACCAACTTGCAAAAAGATTAACTCATTAATGTTCTGTTAGCTTGGCCGTGATTCAACATGGGAAACAGAGGAGTTTTCCATGGCCCGAGGTATTTTCCTACGAAGTGATTACAATGGTGATGATCTTCGCTCATTGGCGCGATCTTCACCACGGGACCGGCGATGCGCCGCCGTTCGTCGGTTGCCTCGTCGCGTTTGATAAACGGTATTCTGGGCACCCGCCACCTCCTGCCAAGGGGGCCAATTTTAAGCGGCGTCCGCCGACTTCACATTCCGTTGCAATCCGGCGAAACGGCCGAGCCCGTCTTCCAGGGACCATTCCGCAAAGGCCCCGTCGGTGGGCTCGATCAGGCGCGGCTCCCAGGCATCGTCGAGGCGGTCGGTATCGAACCCGTATTCCGCCGCGCCCCCCGACGGATTGCGGAAATACCAGTAATAGGCCGAGGTCACATTGTGCCGGCCCGGCCCGAGATGGGTCTTCCAGCCCAATTCGTTCATGCGCAGCCCGCCGCCGAACACTTCGTGGATATCGCGCAGCTCAAAGGCGCAATGGTGAAACCCGATCTGCCCCGGAACATGCATGAGGAAAATATTGTGATGATCGATGGCGCCGTCGCAGCGCAGGAATTTGCCCCGGTCCGTATAGGCGTCGGTCAGCCGGAAGCCGAGGCGTTCGCGGTAAAAGGCCGCCGTGCCTTCATTGTCGGATACCAGGAACACCACATGGGCCAGATGCCGGGGCGTGGCGCCGTCGTAGAACGTGGCCAAGACATTGACGCGGTCTTCGCGCCCGGGCACGTTGTATCTGGTGCCGGGATCGGCAAGCTCGATGCGCTCGGTGACGCGAAAGCCGATGCCATAGCCTTCCGGATCCAGGCTGTGGACGGTGCCGTCGCCGTCGATGGTCACCTCGCGGTCCTTGGCCAGGTCTTCGGCGATGGCATCGAGGCTGCCCTGATCGGACACCGCCCAGATGGTCTCACGAACGGTGGAGCCTTCGACGAGCGCCGGCGGCAGGGCGGGATCGTCCAATTTGCGCACCTCCACTTTGGCGTTCGAGGTGGTGGCGAACAACCCATGGCCGGGGCTGTCATCGACAACCGCCATGCCAAAGTCGCGCCAGAATTTTTTGCAGAGTTCCAGGTCTTCGACCCCGAAGACCAGTTTTTCGATGCCAATCAATGCCATATCTGTTAAGTCCCTTCTGCGCCCGCGCTATCCAACGCCGGGTCATGATTATCACCAATTATCCGGCATTTTCAAATAATCGTGGACCGGGCAGTAACTTTGAAAGGCGATTCCATGACCCATGAAATCCTTCATTGCGATGAATTGAGCGCGCCGGTAGGCGTGTTTGTGCAGGCGGCGCGCATCCCGGCGGGCAGCGACGTGGTGCATGTGTCCGGCCTGACCAGCCGCGCCGCCGACGGCAGCACCTTTGCGCCGGGCGACATCAAGGCGCAGACCCGCCACATCCTGGAGAATTTGAAAAAAATATTGGCTGAAGCCGGCGCCACCCTGGAAGACGTGGCCAAGGTCACCGTCTATATCACCGATATGGGGGATTTTGACGCCATCCACGAAATCCGCCGGGAATATTTCACAGCCACGCGCCCGGCCTCCACCATGGTCGAGGTGTCCAGGCTGGTAAACGACGATATGCTGATCGAGATCGAAGCCATCGCTTATATCCAAGCCCAATGAAAATTCGCCAATTGGTGCGGTTTCGTGTTCCAATGGTGGATAGTGCCTCAAAGGGGAGAGCGCCATGCTGTGGGTTATGATGGCCCTTGGACTGCTAATCGGCGGCGCCGTCATGTATGCCGGCTGGAAGATCGTCCGCGATCTGGATTAGGTGCCGGGTATCCCGGCGCCTTCCGGGCAGCGGAATTTCGGATTTCGGACGGCACCGCCGCTTCCAAACCCGGGAATTAATTTTTTTACGTTGTGTGAACTTGTTCACAGACTGCGCTGTGTGCTTCGGCTAATGTACAGCCATCGGAAGCGATCCTCCTCCCCCGAGATCCCCCCGAAACCCGGAGAATTTCTCCGAAAATCGGGTCTTCCGATTGAATCCTCCCTGTTATACTCGCCGGCCGCAATCGCGGCCGGCTCCTTTTTTATATAATAGTTTGGGGCCGCAATCGCGGCCGGCTTCTTTTTATGGGAAGTCCGGCTCTATCGTTTTATGGCGGCGAGGCTTTTAGTTTCTGCGCGTTGCGGACGTTGTCGGCCAAGATCTTGATCAAGCCCCGGGTGAACGGATCGAGCCCGTCCATTTTCTTTTGGAACATAACCCTGGACACCACCAGCAGCTCGGTGGGACCGCCGACGGCTTTTGCCGATGCCATGCGCACGTCGTCGTCGATCAGCGCCAACTCGCCGAACATGGCGCCCTTGGCCAGGGTTGCCAGGTGCTCTTCGCCTTCCTCGGTCAGGCGGTAGATGGCGACGTTGCCGTCGAAAACGATAAAGGCCGAATCGCCGACTTCGCCCTCGCGGAAGATATGCTGGCCAGCGTTAAATCGCTGCCGGTTGGCGCCGCCAATGCGGCTGCTTGAGTTGGAGCGTTCGGCGTCACTCATGGCAAAATCCTCGTCCTTCGGCCTCGCGGTTGGCAACGATGCGAGTATGGCGTGCGGCACCCGCCCGCGCAAGATTTGCCGCCAACGACCCTGGTGTTGGTCCGGGTGGGCTTGTTCGCGGTCTGCCCCGGACTTACCCTGCTTCCCCAAGCCTTAAAAAAGGGAACCACAATGATCCGCGACTGCAACGGAGGTGATTTCGGCGCCATTTATGAGATCATCAACGAAGCCGCCATCGCCTATAAGGGCGTTATTCCGGCCGACCGCTGGCACGAGCCTTATATGGGGGAGGACGAACTGGCCGGGGAAATCGCCGCCGGCGTCCGCTTCCGGGGCGCCGAAGCCTCGGGAGCCTTGGCCGGCGTGATGGGATTGCAGGATAGGAATGCCAATCCTGGCCGCGCGGGCGCGCCGGTGTCCCTGATCCGCCACGCCTATGTGCGGTCCCAGTTCCAACGCCAGGGTATCGGCGGCGAAATATTGCGTGATATCATGGGCCGGGCCGAACGCCCGCTGCTGGTCGGCACCTGGGCGGCGGCGAGCTGGGCGGTGGCGTTTTATGTGGGCCACGGTTTCCGCCGGGTGGTCCGGGCGGAAAAGGACCGTCTCTTGCAAACCTATTGGAATATTCCCGCCCGCCAGGTTGCAACCTCGGTGGTGCTGGCCGGGCCGGGATTTTAACGGGAGCCCGAATAGATGAGCACGCACCTCAGCACCGGATTGATCTATGTGGGCGCCGCGTTTTTCGAGATCGCCGGCTCGTTCGCCTTCTGGGGTTGGCTCAGATTGGCCAAGCCGGTCTGGTGGCTTTTGCCGGGGGTGGTGTCGCTGATCCTGTTCGCGTACCTGCTGACCCGCATCGAGACCGAGTTCGCCGGCCGCGCCTTCGCCGCCTACGGCGGCGTCTACATCGCCGCCTCCCTGGTCTGGCTCAGATTGGTGGAGGGGCGCACCCCGGACCGCTGGGACGCC
>JAYGEH010000071.1:0-4825 GCA_046582475.1 Rhodospirillales bacterium | reverse complement strand
GCGGTGACCACGGAAGACGGGTTCCAGGCCTGGAGCAGTCCGGTCTTCCTGTTTAACCCACGCCAGCCGTGATGCGAGAAACGCATTGCTTTAATCGGTGGATGTCGTTTGGATGTCTCAACAAGCTAATAAAGTTGTTCAAATCAATCAGTAGAGAGAAATCATGACCTTCAAATCAATCACGATTGGACTAGCCATTGCCGCCATGGGCGGACTAATGGCGATGACGCCCTCAAGCACCGTGAATGCGGCCGAATGGAAACCGGCCGGACCGATCACGGTTTTGATCGGCTTTTCGGCTGGCGGCGGAACCGATACCCAGGCGCGCCTGATCGCGGCGGAATTGGAGAAACGTAAAGGCTGGAAAATCATTCCGCAAAACATGCCGGGCAAGGCCGGCGGTATTATGGCGCGAAAACTCAAGAACATGCCGGCGGACGGATTGAGCATCGGCATGGCGGTGACGGAGTCGTTCGGCTATGCCATGCTGGCGACGAAGAAAGCCGGTTACACGGTGAACGACTTCACCTATATCGCGACCACAACCAGCTCGCAGATGGGCATCGTCGCCAAAACCGGTAGGGGCTGGAAAACATTCATGGACGTTATTGCCGAGGCCAAAACCGGCAAAGTCTTCAAATTTGCCGGCATGAGCCCCAAGCATGCCGACATCAATTTCCTGATCGAGAAAAAATTTGGCGTGAAGTTTAATACGGTCATCCTGCGCGGCGGCCGCAAAGTGATGAACGCGATTACCGCCGGCGACGTCGATCTCGGCTATGGCGCCGGCATTCAGGCCAAAGCCGTCAGAGCCGGTCAGATGGTCAATCTTGCGTCCGGTCTTAGTGAACGCATCAAGATATCGCCGAATGCGCCGACCTTGATCGAACTTGGCATTCCCCATGATATCGCCGCCAAATTTATATTTGTCGGACCCGCCGGAATGCCGGCGAATATCCGTAAAGCCCTGGCCGACGCCATCGGCGACATAATCAATGATAAAAATACAAAGGCCTCCAAATTTGTCACCAGCCGTTACGGCGGTCCGGACGTCATTACCGGCAAAAAATTGGACGATTATATCCAGTTCAACATCAAGGATTCGAAGATGTTGATGAAAGTCATGAACTAGCCTGAGGAAAAGGGCCGGCTCGTCCGGCTCTTTTATCCGTCGCGCCCATGCAATCGGAACGTTGGACCATCGGCCTTGGGCTATTCTTTGTGAGTGCCAGCGTTCTGACGCTCGTCGTCTGGATACCCACCGACATAGAAACCGGCGTGATTGAAACATTCCGCCGGAGAACGACTATCGGCGACGCCATGGCACCCACTCTGGCGGCGGCGGCAATTCTCGTGATTTCGATGATCATGGTAGTTTTCGCGGTGCTGCGGGCCAGAAAGAATGGCGGGCCACCGGAGCCAGGCCCGGACCGGCAGGGCTATAAATTTCTATTGCTAATTGCTGTTCCCATGGTCTTGGGGCTGGTGTTGATGGTTTATACCGGCCCGCTTGTCGTCGAGGCAATCAATGCCTTTGGCGGCGAGGTCGGAACCTATCGCCAATTGAAAGCGGCTTTTCCTTATAAATATCTCGGCTACACGATGGGCGGTTTTGTGATGGTTTTCGGCGTTATCCGGGTCGTCGAAAACAAGATCACCCACAGTGCCGCCTGGGTCGCGGCCTTGGCGGTCTTGGCATTGGTCCTCCTCTATGACGTGCCCTTCGACAATCTTCTGCTGCCGCCCAACGGTGATTTCTAATGGGCATTCTCGATCACATCTGGCTCGGCATCGTGGCGGTATTTACCGCCGATCCGGTGTTCTCGCTCGGCTCTATTCCGATTTCGATCACCGTCACGATGGTGTTTTTTGGCTTTGTGCTGGGCGTCATCGTCGGGGCCACACCCGGGCTTGGCGGCCCGGTCGCAATGGCAATTTCCCTGCCGATTCTCATATCCATATTCGGCTTCGAAGCCAGCGCCCTGTTGCCTGTGCTTGGGTTTCTGGTCGGCATTATGAAAGGCTCGACCATCGGCGGTGCCGTGCCGGCCATTTTGTTCAATACGCCAGGCACGCCCGATTCGTTGATGACCACCCTAGATGGTTATCCGATGGCCCAGAAGGGCAAGGCCGGCAAGGCGCTCCGCATCGCCCATTTCTCTTCGGTCTCCGGCGATACATTTTCGGATATAGTCCTGATCACGGCGGCTCCGTCTCTCGCCATTCTGGTCGAACGATTTCTTGATTTTCCGGAAAAGGCGGCGCTGATTATTTTGTCCTTGGCCTTCATCGCATCGGTGGTCGGCAGCAACGTCTGGAAGGGTTTGCTGTCGGCGATGTTGGGCATATTCTGTGCCTATATCGGCACTGGCGAGGACGGCTATCCGAGATTGTCCCTGGGCACGGATGGGCTGGCCAACGGTTTGCCCCTGGTCAGTGCCGTGCTGGGAGTTCTCATCCTCGGTGCGATATTCGAGGGCCTCGAAACCATGTGGCGTGAAATAAAGGAAAAAGCGGCCATCACAACGAGTGAGATGTCCGGCGACAACAAACTCCATTTTAGCGACATCAAAACCATCCTCCCGTTTATTGGGGTGTCGGCGGTCATCGGCACCGTGGTTGGCGCACTGCCCGGGATCGGCTCAACATTGGCCGCCACATTGGGTTATGCCAGCGGAAAGAAAATGCACAAAGGCGATCCCAATTTCGGCGAGGGCGCGCCCGAAGGGGTGGCGGCAACCGAAGCGGCAAATTCTTCGGTTCAGGGCGCCAATCTCATACCGGTTCTGTCCCTCGGCATCCCGGGCAACGTCTCGGCGGTGTTTATCATTTTGGCCATGGAATCGATCGGCGGATTTAACCCGGGTCCGCAGGTTTTCCGGCTTATACCCGATCAGATCAATTCCGAAATGGTGATCGCCTTTGGCCTGTTTACCGCGATGATTTTCGCCAATGGTCTCAATTGGACCCTGGGCGGGATCTTCATGCGGTCCATGGGCATCATGATCCGGATACCAAAACAGCGCCTCTTGCCGGTCATTTTACTTTTGACGCTCACCTCAATCTATGTGCAGCAAACAAACATGTTCGCCGTTTATGTCACTCTGATGTTCGGCGTGATCGGATACCTCATGCGCAAACTGGATATGTCGGTACTGCCGTTTGTTATCGCCTTTATCCTGGCCAACAACCTGGAAGAAGCCATGCGCCAGGCGTTCGCAGTGACCGGTGCCAATCCCTGGTTTTTATTCTCCAGCCCGGTGGCCATCGGTTTTATGTTGCTGGCGCTTGTGGTCGTCATATTTTTCTCACGAAAACGCAAAATCCCAGGCAAGCAGGTGTTCCCTGAAAGCCCTATGGCGTCCTGAATTCCTCGAAATTCGAATTTGGTGGCCGAGAACGGCGCGCCCAAGCGTTTTCAAACCTTGCGCGCCGCCACCTCGTCGAACGCCTTCATAATATTGGCGTGGCGGTCTTCGACCATGTCCCGCTCGGTGTCGTGGGTCATCACATAGAGTTTGTTTTGGGTGATCGCCTCGACGGCCAAATCGCCGAGCATATTCGGGTCCAGTCCGCTTTTTGCGCCGGCGGCCAGTTCCGAGTTTTCGTCGCGCTGGAACGGCCCGCCATACTTTTGCGGCCGGTTGCGCCCGGCCTTGAATATCTGCGTATTGACGTAGCCCGGGCACAGCACGGTCACGCCGATGCCGTGCGGCTCCAGGTCCGGGGCCAAGGCTTCGGACAGGCCCACCAGCGCGAATTTGGTGGTGATGTAGATGCCCTGGCCGCGCCTTGGATCGGCGCGGAGGCCGGCCATCGAGGCGGTGTTGACCACATGGCCGCCCTCGCCGTGGGACTTGATCTTGGGCAGGAACGCCTGCAATCCGTTGACCGTGCCGAGAAGATTGACGCCCAGCACCCAATCCCAATCCTCGCCGGTCACTTCGTCCAGTGGCTTACAGGTGCCGCCGACGCCGGCATTGTTGCAAAGAACATGCATCTTGCCGAAGGCTTTGGCGCAGCGTTCGGCTGCTGCGTTCATGGCCTCCCGGTCGGCCACGTCAAGCTGGATGGCAAGGCACTCGGCGCCCATCCCCGTTAATTCGGCTTCCGCCTTTTTTAGGGGCCCGGCCTCGACGTCGGCGATGGCCACCTTCATGCGGTTGGCGGCGAAGGCGCGCGCCATGCCGAGCCCGATTCCCGACGCGCCGCCGGTCACAAACGCGCCCTTGCCGTTCAAGTCTTCCATGATTTCCAAATCCCAAAACCTTAAGCGAAGATGCTTTAAGCTTGCAAAAGGGCGTTGTTCTCATCGCAAATGGCCATCGGGTCGAAAGGCTTTACGATGACGCCGAGCGCCCCCAGTGACTTGAAATGCGCGAGTTCAGCCGGCATCGCCTTGGCGGTCACGAATATTATGGGCGTCGTCTCCAGGCCCGCGATTTCGTGCAATTTGCCCAAGGTCGTCGGCCCGTCCATACGCGGCATCGTCACATCCACGAGTATGAGATCAGGATCGAATGCCGCTGCCTTTGCGATCGCCTGATCACCGGACGCACAAGGCTCGACGGTAAACTTGCAAACAATCTCCAGCGCCGAACACAGGACCTCGCGGATATCGTCTTCGTCCTCGACGACCAGCACTTTTTTTATGGTGCCGGTCATTGGGCGTCTGTTCCGGGCTTGGTGACCATCGCCTCGATCATGTTGAGTAGATCGTCGTTGGAGGTCTGCGACTTGACCAGCGCATGCTCCACTTTGGCGGCGATGTCGCTGGAAACTTCTTCCGCCGAATAGATGATCACCGGCGTCGGCAAATTCCCCT
>JAYGEH010000594.1:0-5977 GCA_046582475.1 Rhodospirillales bacterium | reverse complement strand
CGGGGATCACGGTGGCAATGGATGATACGGGCGTTCGGAAACAACAATGCAATGAAACCGAGATTGATGAAATTGAAGGGCATTTTGTCGGCCGGCATGACACCCGCGGGCGCCAATTCCGAAATTGCGCTCAAATGGATGCGGGCCAGATCGGTTATTTTATCCCGGCTCAGCTTCGAAACCGCATCAAGGAAACACACTCCTTCGCCGCCGATATTGGCCGCCTGCTGGATCAATCCGGGAATATCGTCGCGCTCGCCGAGACCCTGAACGCCCGGATGGGCGGCGATGATACGTTCGGCAAGCGTGGTTCCCGATCGCGGCATGCCGATGATGAATATGAGGCCGGCGTCCGGCTCCCCCCAATCGGCTCTTGCCTCAATAAATTGCCGCGAAAATGTTTGCGCCATGGCCTGAAGGCGGGCGGCATGGTCGGCGCCATCGAACGCCTGACCCTCGCCACCCAGCATGATTTTTCTGATCTCGTTTCCCTGCCGGCAATAATGAAATCCCAACGGACGGTCACCGTCGCCCAGCGCGATGCTGGACAAAACGAATTGCAGCTTGACCTGCTGGTCCATGGTCAGGCCCTTGGCCCGGGACAAGGCCTCGATATTGGCCCGGTTGGTATCATTAAATTTCGGCTGGCTCGAAGTTGCGAGCGCGTAATAAGCTTCGATCTTTCGAGGCTCGAGCGCCACAGTGCGCCGGAAGCATTGCAAGGCCTCGTCCAGATGGCCTTGGTCGGCTAGACAGAAGCCGAGGTTCAAATGCGCTTCGGCGTTATCGGGAGCCACGTTCAAGACGATGCGGAAATCCGCCTCGGCCTCCGCATATTTGCCTTCCGCCGACTTCACCGAGCCCAGATTTATCCGCGCAAGCTCATGGCCCGGATCGAGGGCCAGCACCCGTTCAAATAACGCCTCGGCCGCCGGGCGTTCGCCCCGGGCCGCCTTCACCGTACCCAGACTGTGCAGGGCCGGGATCAGGTCCGGCTGGGCCGCCAGGGCTTGCCGGCAAGCCTGCTCTGCTTCGTCCAGCCGGCCGGCGCTCATCGAGGCGGTCGCAAGATTGGTGAGCGCCAAGGTAAATTTGGGATTGATTTCTATGGCACTTCGAAAACATTCGGCGGCTTCGGCGGCGCCGCCTTTTTGCATATGAAGGAGGCCGAGATTGTTATGGGCGGCGGCATTGGCCGCATCGGCATCAATGGCGGCTTTGTAAGCCCGGGCCGCTGCATCGCCCTGGCCCAGCCCCACCAAGGCGCGGCCCAGATTGTTATAGGCCTCGGAATGGCCCGGCTGGAGTTTGAGCGCCGCCCGGCAGGCCTTTTCCGCTTCCAGCCAACGGCCCAGCGCGTTCAGGACTATTCCCTGATTGACCCGGTAGGAAACCTCCCTGGGCGCGCGTTTGATGGCGCGGCGGATTAGCTTGACGGCGTCCAGATTGCGTCCCGACTGGTGCGCCGCCAAGCCGGTCAGGTGGAGGATATCGGCCCGCTCGGGCGCCCGTTTCAAGGCGCGCCGGTATTCTTTTGCGGCCGCGCCGAAGGCGCCCGATTGATGCAGGAACATGGCGCGCTCCAAATAGCTATCCACCGAATTCTCCGGCGGCGGTCCGGAAGAATTGCCTAAGATATTGGTTTGCGGCTGCATCCCTTATCGCCCGCGTCAGTATTTCAGCGCGCGGCGAAAATCATGCGCCACCCGTTCGATTACGCCGTCCCATTCTCCGGCGGTCTCTTGCCGGTAACATTTCACCGAGGCAAAAAACGGCGATTGGGCATCGGCCAATCCCCAATACCAGAACGGCGATTTGCGCAGCATGATCCATGTGGGCACGCCGACCGCGCCGGCGATCATCGGCGTAATGTTCGATGTGGTAATGACCTGATCCAGGGCACCGATAAGCGCCGCCAGACCATCCAGGTCGGCGAAGCGATCCAATTCCGGGTCCGTATAAATGCGCGCCCCGGTCAAGCGCTCCGCCTTTTTCACATCGCCATCGGTGTCGCCGTATTGCAGGTTGACGAAAGTCACCGGACCTTGCAGCAGAATTTTCTGCCAGCGATGCAGGTCGATGGATTTGGCGTTGCCGTTCACACCGGCGCCGCTGCGCCAGGATATGCCCACATAGGGCGGCGGCCCGAAACCTAGCAGGCGGGCGCGGAATTCATCGCGGCGCTCGGGATCGGGCTGCAGATATGCCGCCGCCGGCAACAGGGTATCGGGCTTGCCAGCCAGCTCCCGCGCCAGATCAACGATGGAATGGCGGGCAACCGTTTGCGGGCTTATGATTTCCGGACCCGGCTCGCCGGCGACGGCGATAACTTCCGTCTCCGGAAACGACCGGGCGAACAGGGGCACCAGCCTGGGCTCGGTTTCCAGGGTAAGTTCGGGCGCGCGCCCGGCGATCAGCGGCAACAGCGAGGCGTATAAAATTTGATCGCCAAGGCCCTGTTCGGCATGGATCAGCAATCGCCCGGAATCCAGTTTTTTGCCGTCCCATTCGGGCAGGCCGATGCGTCTGGCGCGATAGCTCCGGTGGCGCCGGCGGAGGTGCCAGTCCTGGAGCCCGTCCGGGTAGCGGCCGAGGGCCATTAGCGCCACCGCCCGGTTCCAGCGCGCCTCGGTATATTGAGGATCGATTTGGATCGCCTTGTCATACTCGCCGATGGCGGCCTCGGCATCGCCCATGCCCTCCAGGGCCAACGCCAAATGGTTATGATATATGGCCGAGCGGGGCTGCATCCGGACCGCGCGGCTCAGCCACTCCACGGCTGATTGGGCGTGGCCGCCGTGCAGGTGGGCAAGGCCGATTTCGTTGAGAATATCCGGGTTGCCGCTTTCCTGTTTCAAGGCCGGAATCAAAATAGCGAGCGCGCCATCGCAATCACCCCCGAGACGCTTCAAGGCGCTCAAATTCATAACCGCGCCCAGATTGCGCGGCGCCAAGGAGAGCGCCGTTTCGAAGGCGCCCATGGCCGTTGCACCCTCGCCCATCTGCATAAGCACCTGGCCAAGCGCATTCTGCGCCTCCGCATCCAGGGGATTTTCGGCAGCCGCCTTTTCGATCAAACGCCGCGCCGCGTCCGGCCTGCCGGACCGAAAGGCGATGGTGCCGAGCATGCGCAGCGCGTCAGAATCATCGGGCCGTTCGGCGAGCATGCGGCGGCATCCGCTTTCGGCCTCCGACAGGCGGCCGGCGCCGAGATTGAACGCGGTCCGCTCGGCCAGCGAACTATGAGGTTTCGATAGCTGGTTCACGCCTTTACTCACCACCTGTGATCTTTGGCATTTGGCCTGAAAATTACCTTGAGAGAATTGTCAGGTCCTCGAATCTCACCTAAACAGTTGGCGTAGAATTGCATGCAGCGGGGTAACAAATGGTAAATGAAAGCGCATCCGATTTGCGGCGCGCGGCCGGCGAAGAGGCGGCCAGGATTTTGATCGAAATCGGGGCCGTCAATTTCCGCCCCTCGGAGCCCTACATTCTGACCGCCGGCTGGGCCAGTCCCGTCTATATCGATTGCCGAAAACTTATCGCCTATCTTGCGCAGCGCCGCCGGGTTATCGAGCTCGGTGTCGAATTGATCGAGCGTGACATCGGCGCGGGAGCCATCGATCTTGTCGCCGGCGGGGAAACGGCCGGCATACCCTATGCCGCCTGGATTTCCGATTCCTTGGACCGGCCCATGCTCTATGTGCGCAAGCAACCCAAGGGGTTCGGCCGCCACGCCCAAATCGAAGGCGATCTTGAGGACGGAAAGCGGGTTTTGCTGGTGGAAGATCTGGCCACCGACGGCGGCAGCAAAATCAACTTTATCGATGCGCTGCGCCTGGGCGGCGGCGTGGTCACGGATATCTTCGTGGTCTTCTATTACCGGGCGTTTCCGGGCGCCGAGGAAACCATGAAAAAAGCCGGCACGACCCTGCATTATCTTGCCGATTGGCATGACGTTCTCGCCGCCGCCGAGGCCGGTAAATATTTTTCCGATGATGAAATTGCCGGGGTGCGCGATTTCCTTGCCAACCCGGTTGCGTGGTCGGCCGCTCATGGCGGCAAAGCGGCGGCGGACTGACCCGCCGCCGACGCCAAATATGGCAAGGTCCCCTCCTCAAATTGATGTGAGCCTCTTCGCCCGGAGCACGGAGCCGATTGCCGAAAGGCGGGCCGAGGGTTACATTTCATGGCTTGGAGGCAGGCGTTGAATATTTTGAAAATAATTTTGCTGGCGATTGCGATGGCCGCACCGGCGCTCGGCGCGACGGCGAATGAAACGCTGACCATCGGTACCACGCAGTTTCCTTCCACCTTTCATCCCAACATCGATTCGATGCTCGCCAAAAGCTACATTCTGGGCATGACCCGGCGCCCGCTGACCATGCACAACGCCAAATGGAAATTGGGATGCATGCTGTGCGAAACCCTGCCCACGTTGGAAAACGGGCTGGCCAGGCTGGAAGCCACGCCGGACGGGAAAAAAGGTATCGCGGTCACTTATCGGCTGCGCAAAGACGCCAATTGGGGTGACGGCACGCCGGTTTCGACCCGCGACGTTGTCTTTACCTGGCGCGCTGGACGGCACCCTTTGAGCGGATTCAGCGGGCTCGAATTTTACCGCCGCGTCTACGGCATTGATGCCGAGGACGACAAGAGTTTCACCCTGCACTACGACAAGGTTTTTTTCGATTACAATTCGATCAGCGGCTTCGAAATCCTGCCGGCCCATCTGGAAGAGAAAGTTTTCGACGCCAACCCCGCCGAATACAAGAACCGCACCCTCTATGTGACCGACACCACCAACAAGGGTCTCTATTTCGGCCCCTACCGGGTAACCGAGGTCAGCCCCGGCGCCCATGTGGTGCTGCGGCCGAATTCATCCTGGTGGGGCAAAAAGCCGAACTTCAAACGCATTGTCGTGCGTGTCATCGGCAATACGGCGGCCTTGGAATCGAACCTCCTGTCCGGCTCCATCGACATGATTTCAGGCGATCTCGGCATTACCATCGACCAGGCGCTGGCCTTCGATAAACGCCATGGCAGCAAATTCAACATCACCTATAAGCCGGGGCTTATTTACGAACATATCGATCTCAATCTCGACAATCCCGTTCTTAAAGATCGCCGTGTGCGCCAAGCCTTGATCCACGCCATCGACCGCGAAGCGATTTCCCAGCAATTGTTCGAAGGCCGCCAGCCCGTCGCCCATACCAATATCAACCCCTTGGATTGGATCCATACCACCGATATTCCGATTTACCAGTTCGATCCAAAAAAGGCTGCCCGGCTGCTGGATGAAGCCGGGTGGTCGGTGAAGCGGCGCGGCATCCGGCACAACAAGGCGGGCAAGAAGCTGTCCTTTGAAATTATGACCACCGCCGGCAACCGCACCCGCGAACTGGTCGAGCAGGTCTTGCAAAGTCAATGGAAGCAAGCCGGCATCGACGTTCGCATCCGCAACCAGCCGGCGCGGGTGTTTTTTGGGCAAACCGTCACCCACCGCAAGTTCTCATCCTTCGCCATGTTTGCCTGGATCAGCGCGCCCGAAAGCGTGCCCCGCTCGACCATGCATTCCAAACACATACCGGCCAAGGAAAATAACTGGGGCGGCCAGAATTATACCGGATTTAAAAACGCCGAGATGGATAGTCTGATTGAACGCATCGAGGTCGAGTTGAACCGTGATACGCGGCGGGATTTGTGGCACCGCTTCCAGCGCATTTATGCGGACGAATTGCCGGTCATACCGCTTTATTTCCGGGCCAATGCCTACATTCTCCCAAAATGGCTGACCGGCATCACGCCAACCGGCCATCTTGGCACCACGACGCTTTGGGTGGAAGAATGGAAATCCCGCTAATATTCATGTTTTGCTTTAATGTCTCATTCGGCGTTCCCCGATCAACGCCCGCAAGGATTGGCCGGCGGGCCGATCAAACCGCGGGTGCGTTATTGATCGTCGTCGCCGACACCG
>JAYGEH010000431.1:0-14488 GCA_046582475.1 Rhodospirillales bacterium | reverse complement strand
TTACTAAAAAATTGTGTAAAAAAGTTTGACTCGTTTTACCCCGTATTTTAAAGATCGCTGAGTGAAATCGGACTGGTTCTAAACCGGTCTCGTCCAGGCCCGCCGGCGCACTTTGTCTGCTGACACACCCGTGTTATCATTTGGCGCCCAAGGCCAAGATTTTTAAACAGCGTTGGGGCTAATTGATGTTCACCAGCAATCCATTTGCCGAGCTTTCGGCGTCCATTTCCGCCACCGTCATGCAGACCTATGTGGTGGTTATGATCATTCTGGTCGTGGCCGGCACCCTGTTCGATGTCGTGCATAAGAAGAGCGCCAAATACTTCTTCCAAAACTGGCGCAAGGCGAAATCGCAAGGCACGGATGTCGGCGCCGGCGAGATGGTATCGATTGCGGTGCAAACCGTTGCCGTCGACGCCATAACGTCCGGCGAATTCTGCAATCTCAGGCGCCGGATCGCCCACCTGCTGGCGATGTACGGTTTTGTAATCTATGCCGTGACCACCACCGTCATGGTGTTCGGGTACGCGGCGCCCGAAGCCGCCACGCCGGCGATCCTGCCGCAATTGTGGTATGCGGGGGCCCTGATGGTGTGTTTCGGCGGCTACTGGTTCTGGTTCTTCATTCGCGTCGATGTCGTCGCCGAGGGCCATTCGCCCTTGCGCATCGTGCGCGCCGATCTCTTCATCCTGTCGCTTCTTGCCAGCGTGACGCTGGGCCTGATCTGGGCCATTTTGCAGGCAGCGGGCAGTTTGTGGACGACCGTATTTCTCGGCGCGTACATCCTGGCCACGACCGTGCTGTTCGGATCGGTTCCATGGTCCAAGTTCTCGCACATGTTCTTCAAGCCGGCGGCCGCCTTCGAGAAACGTATGTCCAACGCGAACGGCACGCGCAGCAACCTGCCGGCGCCGTCCGACAATCCCGCAACATTTGGCAGCACCCGCAGCCAGCCCAATCATTATTGATCGGTCCTTAGGCGGCCCTCGATTTAGGAGTTAGCGAACCACCATGCCGACATTTGTATATATGACCCGTTGCGACGGCTGTGGACAATGCGTCGACATCTGCCCGTCCGACATCATGCACATCGACAAAACCCACCGCCGTGCCGTCAACATCGAGCCCAATATGTGCTGGGAGTGCTATTCCTGTGTAAAGGCCTGTCCGCAGGACGCCATCGATGTGCGCGGTTACGCCGACTTTGCGCCGCTCGGCCACTCTGTCCGGGTGCTCCGCGAAGAGGAGAAAGCGACCATTTCCTGGCGGCTCAAGTTCCGGGACGGAAGGGAAAAGAACTTCGTCTCGCCGATCCGCACCACGCCTTGGGGATCGATCAAGGGGCCGGCGGAGTACAGCGCTCCCAGCGCCGACGATTTCAATACCCAGGATCTGGCGCATGAGCCCGATGCGCTGAACATTGAGGGCGGGCTGCCCGCGTTGCGCCCGGATCAACTCCGAGTGGGAGTGATCTGATGGGTTGGTTTGGAGGCAGGAAAACAGTTTTTGTCGATTCGGATATTCTGGTCATCGGCGGCGGCATGGCCGGCTGCGGGGCGACGTATGAAGCGCGCTATTGGGGACGCGATTTAAATATCGTCTGCGTCGAAAAAGCGAACATAGAGCGCTCCGGCGCCGTCGCCCAGGGCTTGTACGCCATCAACTGCTACATGGGCATGCAGTGGGACGAGAATCAGCCCGAGGACCATGTCCGTTACGCGCGCAATGACCTTATGGGTCTGGTGCGCGAGGATTTGGGCTACGACATCGCACGGCATGTGGATTCCACGGTGCACAAGTTCGAGGAATGGGGCCTTCCGATCATGAAGGATCCCAAGACCGGACGCTACCAGCGCGAGGGCGCCTGGCAGATCATGATCCACGGCGAGAGCTACAAGCCGATCGTCGCCGAGGCTGCCCGCAAGGCCGCCACGGAAATCTACAATCGGATCATGGTCACCCACCTGTTGATGGACAAAAAAAAGGCCAACCGGGTCGCCGGGGCCGTTGGTTTCAACGTCCGCACCGGTGACTACTACGTCTTTCGCGCCAAGGCCGTCATCGTCGGCGCCGGCGGCGCATCGCACATCTTCAAGCCGCGCGCGGTGGGCGAAGGTATGGGACGCACTTGGTATGCGCCCTGGTCGAGCGCCTCGGCATACGCGCTGCCGATCCTAGTCGGCGCCAAGATGACGCAGATGGAGAACCGCATCGTCCTGACCCGGTTCAAGGACGGTTACGGTCCGGTCGGTGCCTATTTCCTGCACCTCAAGACCTACACCGAAAATGGCTACGGCGAGGAGTACGAGTCCACTTGGTACGACGACACCAAGGAACTGGTCGGCGAATATATCGACCATCATCCGACCCCCACGTGCCTGCGCAATCACGCCTTTCTCAAGGAGGTCGCGGCGGGGCGCGGTCCCATCCGCATGGTGACCAAGGAAGCCTTCCAGGATCCGCACAAAGAAAAGGTCGGCTGGGAAAATTTCCTCGGCATGACCATCTCCCAGGCCGTCGTCTGGGCGTCGCAGAACATCGACCCCAAGGAGATCAATCCCGAATTGACCACGTCCGAGCCCTATGTCATGGGCTCCCACGCAACCTGTTCCGGCGCCTGGGCCAGTGGTCCCGAAGATTATGCCCCGTCCGAATACCAATGGGGTTACAACCGCATGATGACCGTAGACGGTTTGTTTGGCGCCGGCGATACCATCGGCGGCAGCGCCCACAAATTCTCGTCAGGGTCCTATACCGAGGGCCGGATCGCCGCCAAGGCAGCGGTCAAGTACGTGATGGACATGGGCAATGACCAGCCCGAGGCCAGCGAGGCCGAGTACGAGGACCTGAAAGATGTCATCTTCAAGCCTCTCGAGAATTATGAGGTCGGCCGCAACGAGATCGTCGGCGGCACGGTCTCGCCGAGCTACCTGCTGCCGCTCCACGGTCTGCAGCGCCTCGAACAGATCATGGATGAGTATGTCGGTGGCACCAGCACCAACTATATGACCAACGAGCCGTCGCTCACCCGCGGGCTCGAACTGCTGGGCATGTTGAGGGAAGACATGGAGCATGTGGCGGCCGAGGACATCCATCAATTGCAACGGGCTTGGGAGCTGCATCACCGGCTCCTGGCGTCCGAGTCGGTGACCCATCATACGCTGTTCCGCAAGGAAACGCGGTGGCCGGGCTATTACTACCGCGGCGATCACATGAAGCTCGACGATGATGATTGGCACGTCTTCACGCTTTCCCAATTCGACCGCGAAAGCGGCGAGTGGACGATGGAAAAGGCGCCGGTCTATCACATCATCGACTGAGCAATGGCATCTTTCCCTATGCGGCGATCCTGGTCTCGGTGACAAAGCGCCGATCGCCGTCGAACCTATGGATTTGATAGACCGGGGCTGTCGCGGCGGCGCCCGGGAATTCGCCGAGGCGCAGGTCGATGGCAACGCTCGGCACGCTGCTTACCGGGATACCGGCGATCAGCCCCATGGCGTCGCGGTGCGCATGTCCCGAGAAGGCGCGCACCCCTTGTGGTGGATTGGCATCACGGCGCGGCGCGCTCCTCGCCGGAAGCCTTGCAACGCCGTCGTAGGGGTACAAATTAGATGACACAGGCCACTAGGAGCTGCCGGCGAGCAGGCGTGCAATGGCTCGGTCATTTCGGAATTTTCCGGTCAGTTTGGCGAGGCAGTTGTTGATCACGCGGGCGATAATATCCACGCCGGGCCAGGCATAGGTCCGTTCCGTACAAACGGCCGAATAATTGCCGGTCCGCCGCGCCGATGGGTTTTGGACCAAAACCGAAATGCCGGCGTCGAGAACCACATCCCAGTAAAGAGCGGTGACATCGGTGCGCAGGACAAAGCGCAGCACTTCGCCCTCGAACGAGACAGCGGCGGAGTTATCGCTGCGGTGTCCAGCGGCCTTGATCTCGGCGAGGAACGCATCGCGGACCAATTTTCCGGGCGCCGGGCTGGCGGTGACCAGGCCGAGGGATATATTGCCGATGGTCTTGCGCTCGCCGATGCGCCCGGCAAGCTGGCCGGTGCCCACATTCCGGCGAAAGGCGCCGAACCGGATCGCCATGGGCGGCGCGGCGGATAACAGAGAGGCGCCGGTTTGCGCCTGGTACGCCGGCACCGCGACAAGGACGTCGCCCTCGACGCCGGCGCAGGCGCCGAGCAGAAAAAGCCCGACGAACAAAAGACCGTTGCGGATGCAAATCATGATAATACTCCGGCTAACTGTCCAGGCTACAATATTAAGACTACAACCGGGCGTTATGGAATATCAACGAAATCCGCCTATGGAAAAGTCTTGAAGTCCGAGGTGCCGTCTTCTTCGATCAGCCGCGGCAAGTCCAGTTCCCAATCGATATAGGCCTGCATGGCCGCCGGGCCGCCCTTGGGGCCGTCATAGGCTTTCAGGAACACATCGTCGGCTTCGTCGGCCAGGTTTTCCGGGCCCTTGGTCAGCCCAAGGCCCGCCGCCGTCCAGGCGGTTGTGCCGCCGGCGAGGACGCGTACGGTTGCCGATGACAATGCCGCCGCCTCGCCCGCCGCCAGCCGCGCCAGCATGCCGCCATCATCGGAGGTCAGCACCAGATTTTCGTGGGCCGGCAGCGCCTTCAAGCCGGTTGCCAAGCGCGAGCGCACGGCGAACCAGGCGCCGGGAATATGGCCCTGGCCGTAGACGCGGCTGTCGGCGAGATCGACCACCACGCAACCGCCGCGATCGAGCATTGATTTGAGGGCAGCGGCATCAATTTCCTCTGCCGCCGCGCCCTCCAGCCCATGCACCAGCGGCCGGTGCGGGCCTTGCACCATATCCGCACTTTCCAATCCCTCCAGCACATGCACGTCGGTCCAGCCCATCTGGATCAGCCAGTGGGCGGACATGACGGCGCGCACGGCTTTATCGTCGATCAGCACGAGGCGCGCATTCAGGGTGCCGACAAAAATATCGGTGCCCTGCACAAGCTGGCCGCCGGGCGCATGGATGGAACCGGCCAGATGGCCGGCCTCGAACTCTTCGGCGGTGCGCACATCGAGAAGATAAAGACTGCGGGTATCGTCCCCGCGCCAGCCATCCACCTCGGCCATGGACGTAAATTTGACGCCGTAGCGTTGCCTGACGCGGGCGGCGGCTTCGCGGGCGCGCGCCAATCCCTCGGGCCCCGGGCTCGGCGCCACGTCGGTCGAGCCCTTGCCGCAATCATAGCCAGCCAGCACCCAGCCCATGGTGCCGTTGGTGAGCGCCATCACCTTGTTGGGGATGCCGGCATTGATCAGCGATTGGGCGCCGATGATGCTGCGCGTGCGCCCGGCGCAATTGACCACCACCAGGGTTTCAGGGTCCGGCGCCATATCGTGCACCCGGTAGACCAGTTC
This sequence comes from Rhodospirillales bacterium, assembly GCA_046582475.1. GTDB lineage: Bacteria > Pseudomonadota > Alphaproteobacteria > Rhodospirillales > UBA2165. The sequence goes on along the minus strand of JAYGEH010000431.1, from coordinate 9,089 downwards.
GGCGCCCGGCGCATCGATGCCGGTCGGGATATTCATTCGGCGATATTCGTCATAGGGCCTCGAATCGAGGATCACCAGATCGGCGTCGGCTTCGATCAAGGCGTGCAATTCCGAAGCCGAGATGTTGGGCGTATCTTCCCGGTGCTCGACAAACTCGCCGAACGCCTTGGAGGGCACGTTGAAGCCCGAGAACAGAATATATCCGGCGTCTTGCCATGCATCGATGCCGCCGGCCAGGATGCACACATCCGCGTATCTGAACCCGGCCAGCTTTTCCGCCGCCCGTTCGGCCAGCCCGCCGCCGGCGTCGCAGACGACGATCGGCGCCGATTTCCTCGGCACCAGATCATCGATCAGTATTTCCAGGCGGCTTAGCGGCACCGAGCGCGCCTGCAAAATGTGGGCGCCGGTGAAGACGCCGGTTTCGCGCACGTCGAGAAGCGCCAATTCGCCGGCGCCGGTGATCCGGGCGCGCAAATCCGACGCGCTCACCATAGCCGCGTCTTGACCGTTCATATTGACTTCCCTATGCGGCGGGACGTTCGTACTTGTCGCGCTCGACCCCTTCCAGGTTGCGCCCTTCGATGCGGATCAGGCGGGTTTCGCCATCGCGCGCCGGCGAATGCAACTGGCCCACATGCCAGGCCGACGCATCGCCCGGGTTCTGATCGAAGGTGCGCACTTCTTCCACCTGGCCCGGCTTGGCGCCGTCCGGCGCGGACAGCTTGCGCCACGCGGTCATGCGGGTGACGCCGGCGACCTGGCCGTAAACGGCCCAGGAGTCGGCGTGATCGTGGGGATTGCCGGCGGAGGCGCCCTTATAGACATGGGCGATGATGCAGAACTTCAAATCCGGATCTTCGTAGATAATGTTGCGCGGGCTGTCCGCGTGCGCGCCCAGATGGGTCTCGGTGAAAGCCTCGTCCTTCAAGGCCACTTCCAGAAGCTGGCGCACCTTTTCAACGCCGGCCTTGCCCGAATCGGCGCTCAGCGCCTGGCGGCAGTCGCCGGAAAAACTTTCAAGTGTTACACCCATGTCCATACCTCCTTATATAAAATCCGGTTCCATAATATCGCCGAAGCTTGACCCGGCCAAGCCTCACCACTTGTTCGAGGATTCGAGCAATATTTCCTCGCCGTCTTCGCCCAGGCCGTGGCGCGCGTAGAAATGCAGGGCCTTGAGTACCGGCTCGTCGGAGGAAACGAAAAAGATCGCATCGCCGCCGCCTTGTGTTTCGTTGACGTGGCTGACCCATTCGCCGCCGGGCACGCAGAAGGTGTCGAACGGCTCCCAATCGAAGCGCGCACCGCCGATCATGGAGTGGCCCGAGCCCTCGAACACGGTATAGATCAGGCTGGCGTTCTGGCGGGAGCTCAGGGTTTTCTCGGCCGGCCTGAGCATCTGGGCGAAGAAGGTCATGGTCGCGAAGGGCGGCTGGCCCGAGGTGGGATCCACATATTCCACCATCACCCCGTCATGGGGGCTGGCCCCGGATTCCCGCAAATTTTCCAGCAGGTCCCGCATCGGTCCCCAGCGATAGACATACATGGGCGAGGCGTTGCCGGTGCCGCGCCGATGCGAGACGGTGCGCGGCAAAAGCCCGCCTTGGCCATAGGTGCGGGCCGAATAATCCGGGTGGAAGCGGTCGGCCTGGGTGTTGCGCCGCTGGGTTACGCCGGCCTTGTCTGCTTCAAAATAGTCGCTTTCGAAATAGGTCGCGTTCAGCACGTTCACCAGCGGCATGTCGAGCACCGAGAGATTGACCGCGTCGCCCTCGCCGGCGTTGCCGTGATTGTGCCAGGTGTCGTGGGGGGTCAGCACCAGATCGCCGGGACCGAAGGTGATCGGCTCGCCCTCGACGCCGGTGAAGTTGGTGTGGCCGGTCAGCCCGAAACGGATGGCGTTGGGCGAATGGCGGTGGGCCGGCGCGATCTCGTCCGGGTTGTTGATGCGGTAGGCGGCGAACATGGTGGTGGTGGTGGCGATCAGCCCGTCCAGCGCCGGGTTGCACATGATCACCGAGCGGCGCTCGGACTCTTCCATCGGGATCAGCTCGCCGGCCTTGACCAGCAGCGGGCGGATGTCCCGGTATTTCCAGATATGGGGCACCGCTTTTTGGAATTTCGCGAGATCGCGCACCGCCTCGTGCTCGCCCTCCTTGCCCACCGACCAGAACTCGTAAAGGCCGAGTTCTTGCGTCTTTTCGTGCAACGCCGCCATCTCGGCATCCCAGTTGCCGGGCCGCTTTCCGGGCTGATCTACTTTTGAATCCATGCCCGCCTCCTTCTCTTTATTTAAGGCGTCGAGCGGCGTTGGCCGCCGTCCATATAGAGCGATGAGCCGAACACGTAGGAGCAGGCCGCGGACGCGAAGAAACAGGCGACCCGGGCAATCTCCTCGGGCTCGGCGATGCGCCCGGCGGGCAGCTTGGAGCCCAGATCTTTAAGCAAATCCTCGACGCTGACGCCTTCTTTATCGGCGCGCGCCTGCTGGGTGTCCCGCGCCCGCTGGGTGTTGGTCACGCCGGGATTGATCACGTTCACCAAGATACCGTCCCCCGAAACCGCGTCCGACAATGCCCTTGTGGTATTGAGAACCATGGCGTTGGCGATCGAGGTCGGGATATTGCCGCGCGCCGGACTGGCCCCCGCGCCGCCGCCGATATTGACGATGCGGCCCCACTTGTTGGTCTGCATGTGGGGGATCACCAATTGCGCCATGCGCAAATAGCCGAAGGATTTGAGCGCCAAGGCATCGCTGACCAGATCGGCCGGCAAATCCAGGATATCGCCGCCCTTCGCCGCGCCGGCCACATTGACCAGAATATCAACCCCGCCCCAGTTGGCGGCGCAGGCATCGACCACGGATTGGCATCCGTCCAACCCGGTAAGATCGGCGGGCGCGCTCATCCCCTCGCCGCCGGCGGCGTCGATGTCCTTGACCGTTTGGGCCAGCAATTCTTCGTTGCGCGCGGTGACGCAGACGCGCGCGCCCTCGCCGCCCAGCGCCAAGGCGACGGCGTTGCCGATGCCGCGGCTGGCGCCGGTGACGATGGCCCGTTTTCCGTTCAGTCCCAGATCCATGAAGTTTCCCCCGAATTCGGTGTAAGATTTTATAAGGGCGCCAACGCTAGACCAATCGGGCCGCCATTCAAATAGTTTCTCTTCGATGGAAATTGTGCTTCTCTGGCGATCCGGCCGGGCGGCACCGCCACCGGCCAGCCATTCCATGGGAGGATTTTTGCCATGAACATCACCGCCCGTCATCCCAGGCCCAACCATCTGGAGGGCGTTGCGATCAGCGATATTGCGTCGCGCTATGTGCGCCGGTTCCGCGATATTACGTCCGATTGGGAGGCCTTCGAGGATGCCAAGATCGAGGGCTTCAAGCGGGCCCAGCACCGGTTCATCGGCGCCGGAGGATCGGGCAAGCACGGCGACACCGAGGCCATCCCGCCCGGCAACTTCACCCTTTCGATCATGTATGTGGAGCCGGGCCAGGGCAATGCGTCGCACACCCACGAGGTCGAGGAAATCTTTTTCGTGCTGCAAGGCTTGCTCACCGTGTTCTTCGAAGACGAGGCAACCGGCGAGCACATCGAGACACGGCTGGGGCCGTGGGAATGCGCGGCCTGTCCGGCGGGCGTCGTTCATGGCTATATCAACGACTCGCTGGAGCCGGTTTATTTCCAGGTCATGCTCGGCAAGGGCCGCCCCGATACCATGGGCTATTCGGATGAAAAACTTTTTGCCAGCCGGGACGGTCATTTAGACGGCTAAAATTAACGCCTTCAGGGAGAGACCAACATGAGCATCGAAAGAATTCAACCGGGTGCCTGGAACAGCCGCGCCGTCACCTTTGAAAATATTGCCTATCTTTCCGGCATCGTCCCCGACGACAAGACGGCGGACATGAAGGGACAGACCGCCGACGTGCTGGCCAAGATCGACGCCATCCTCGCCGAGGTAGGCAGCGATAAAAACCGAATCCTGAGCGCCGTCGTCTATATTTCCGACCAAGCCCTGAAAGACCAGATGAACGAGGCCTGGATGGCATGGATGGACCCGGGCCACCCGCCGGTCCGCGCCTGCGTCGGCGTCGGGCTTACCAAAGACGTTCTCGTCGAGATCATGGTCACCGCCGCCCTCTAGCGGGGCGGTCAATCGAGCGCCGGAAGCGCGCCGTATAATTCCTTAAACTCGATTTCCGATGGATGCTCGATCAGCGGCGTCACCGTGATGTCCATCCAGGGATGCATGGGCAGCGAACTTAAGTTTTCGTGCAACTCTTCCAGGCTGGCGGCGTCCCAGATGGAAAAATTCGCGCGCCGGCCGACGATACGGAAAAGCCGGCGCAGCTTTCCCGCATTGATCAATTCATGGCCGCGCGCGTTTTCGGCCTTGCCGATTTCCTCCAGCCGTTGCGCCGGCCACTCGCCCGGCAGCCGCACCACCATCTGAACCATGAACCGCATCGCCCGGCCTCCCGCCCGCTATGATTAAGTGACCGTGGCCATTGTCGCCGCCAATCTCAAGGCGCGCAACCAGGGCGCCCAAATTCCACTTCTGGCCGAGGCAGCCAAAAGCGGATAATCGACCAAGATTTTCGATGCCGATATTTGGCGCCTAATTTGGGCCCGCGCAAACCCCCTTGCCGGACAAGTCCTTACTACGCCGCGCGAGCGGGAACGATATAGCTTTTCGCCGTTGGATCCCACGGAAACGGCCCCATCCAACCATCCAACAAAACCCGCCAGGCGTTCATCGGAAGCCATTGTTCGACCATCGCCCAGTCTTCGTATTTGGGCAGCTTAACGACATTGTGGACGTTGAACGGCGGTGACCCATTCCTGAACTCGGCGAAGATGGCCGCTTCCAGATCCTTGGTAAATTGACAGATGGCGGCGGCAGCTTCCTATTTCATGACAGTATACTAAATTATTGTTATAATATTGCATTAATTTAGTATACTGTCATGAAATAGGAAGCAGGTTTATATTTTGCCTTGCGCCGATAGTTTGCGTAAGTGGTCCAAGGTGGCCTTCACCGCCGCCAAATATCCCCCGGCCCGGTTTTCCCGATAGTCCCGTTCTTCCGCTTCGGAAAGATTTGGAACCTCAAGTTCAAACGCAAAGCGCAGGTGCAATTCGCCGTCGGCGTCCTCGATGATTTCGTTCCAGATGGTCCCCAATTCATCGCCCCCGCCGACCCGCTCGAATGCAACTTTTTCCTGGCCGTAAAATGTGATTTTTTCGCTGAGCGACATGCCGTCAAAAATAATGTCCCGGAGAAGTCCGTTGTCCCACCTTTCGGTAACGTCGCATTTGGTCATCAGGGGAACGAACGGACGCGCGTCATCCACTTTCATCATCAGCCCCCGCCACACCTGATCGCGGCTGAGGATGGGGACCGCGCCCGACTTGTCGGGATTGATGGGCAGCGTTTTATCGACTTTTATCATCTCTGATACCTCCTGCCGCGCCGCCCTTAATCCAGCAGCTTGACCCGCCCGGCGATCTCCGGCGAATCGGCTGCGTATCGAAATGCGCGGAACATCTGGCTGATCTTATAGCCCGCCGGGTGGTCGTGAAAAATCGGCGACACATATTCCCAGACGATGTCGCCGTCTGGGGTGACCTCGAAAATACGCCCCAAGAGCCCTTCGCAAATCAGCGTGTTGCCGTTTTCCAGCCGGTGGCAGCCCGACACATGGGACGAAAAGAACGTCATCGGCGGCGCGCCCCGGTATTCCCACACCGTCTCCTTGGTTTCGGGATTCAATTCGATTACCCGGGAATGGATTTGCCCGGGCAGTTCGGTGCCGTTGGCGAACAGGGTGATATTGCCATTGGCCAGCATGCACGGATCGTGCTGGCCGCCCCAGCTCCGGTCCTGCATGTGCCATTTGAAGGCGCCGCTGGCGCGCTCGATGATGGCGATCAGGTCGATGTTGCGCCAGCTCGCCAATATATTGCCGTCGGCCAGCGGGAAGCAGGCGTTGGGGTGGGCGTACTCGTGGCGCGGCGTGTGCGGCTTGAACGGATAATCCTCGAACGGAAAATGCTCGTGGGCGTGCCACTCCCAAACGGTGTCGCCCGCTTGTGTCACCTCGCGTAAGTAATCGCCCCAGATGCCATCGTCGTGCTCCGAGCCGGGGCGCCCGCCCTGGATCCGGGCGGCGGCCTCGATCGGCAGCAATTCGGCCCCCCAATAGCCGGTATTGCCGTTCTCCAGCCGGTAGAAATCGTGATGCTGGGCGTCGTCCCGGCAATCCCAAACCAGGTCTCCATCCCAGTCGAATTCCATCAGGTGGCCGCCGGCGAAAATCAAGTTGGGCCCCTCGTCGGTCTGGATGGCGGCCAGCAGATTGCCGCTGGGCAAAAGCCTGGCGTGGGTGCCGGGCTTTCCCGGCAGCGCCCACTGATGCCTGATCTCGCCTTCCATGCCGATCAGGTAGGTGGCGCGCCCATAAGACGGCGAGAACAGGGTAAAGCCGGGCGAGGCGCGCTGTTGGTCATTAACCGTGACACCGAATTTCAGGGGACGCATGGATTTACTCCGTCGCTGGCCAGCGGATTTTGGATGATCGGCCCCGCCCTATTCCGGATCGCCATGGGTGAGGAATTCCCACATGCGCTCATAGATGCGCCCGGTGCCGACGGCGCGAATTTCGGCCTGCTCGGCGCTGAAATATATTTCCTCGGCCTTGCCCGCCTGAATGGCGCCCTCGGCGTGCAGCACCTGCCATTCGGCGCGCGCCGCGTCTTCCAGGAACCAGGCGAAAACCACCGCCTGTTCGATATCGTCGCCGGCGCTGACCACGCCGTTGCCGCGCATCACCACGGCGCGGGCGCCGCCCAAGGTTTCCGCGACGCTGACCGCGGCTTGGTCATTGCGCACCAGCAAAGGATCGTCCCACAATGGCGCGGACGGGTAAAAATAGGCGCCGAAGCCGTGCCGGGCCTTGGGCGTCAAACCCAGGGTGGACAGCGACATGGCATTCGGCGGCATGGTACGCGCGACGCCGCCAACATCGGGGCGCAAGCGGTAGATCGCCTGGTGGATGCGCACCTCGCCCAAGACCCCGTCCGGCAGGGCGCCGTCGATGGGCACCACATCGCCAGCCTCGCCGGGCGCGATTAGCCGCATCGGTTTGGGCGCGCAAACGAGGAAACTTTTATCGTCGATGCGCTGGCTGCAATGGCCGTAGGCATGCACCAGACCGGCGCCGGCCAGGGCGCGGGCGGCCTTGCGGACGCGGATCTGAATGTCTTGGTGATCGTCTTCGGGCACGGTTGGCGCTTATTGGAATTCGGGGATGTCGGGCATGGCGCCCCACATGCAGAAGGCTTCCGGGCCGGCCGGAAACTGGCGCGGCCGGTCGTTTTCCGGATCGGTGATCATGCGCACGCCGGTGGAATATTCGAAGGTCATATCGTCGGGACCGGCGAAATAGACGAACATGGCCGTCGATGTGGGATGGCAGCCGGGACCGAAACGGATGGGAACCTGCCGGTCCGACAGGAAATACCAGGAGCGCATGAGATCGTCGATGCTTTCCACCTGATGGTTGATGTGCTGGACGCCGGGACCATCGGACGGAAACAATGCAATGCGGTGATGCACCTGATCGAAGGTCAAAAGCCCGCAGGCGCCGAGCCAATCGGAGACCCGGATATTGAAGTTCTTGCACCAGAATTCCTCGTCCCGGCCCGGATCGGAGGTGCGCAGGCCAATATGGCTGAAACCGGTGATGCCGGCGTCGCGGGAGGGAAAATAGCGGGCCCGGTGGAAATAAGGGCGCACCACCAGATCGATCGCATTGCCGCTGGGATCGGCGAAATTGATGAACGCCTTGACCCGGCGCGCTTCGCATTGCTTGTCCGAGCCCTTCGCGACATCGAGGCCAAGGGTTTGCAATTGGGCCGCCGCCGCATCCAGCGCGGCCATATTCTCCACTTCCATGGCCAGCGTGTGATCATCGGGATCGCCGTCGAAATAGACCAGGGTATGGTCGCGCCCGTCGGAGCGCAGATAGACCGCGCCGCCGTCCCGGGCGCCCTCCTCCAGCCCGATGATTTCGGTGGCGAATTGGACGCCGCCATCCACATCACCGGTGCCCAGGCGCACGTAACACATTTCCTTCAAGGCGATCATTGCGGTCCTCCGGTTGCCGCCGGTATCCTGCACTATTGAATGGCGGAATGGAACCTCGGCCGGGCGCGCTGCTTGCCGAAATCCTTGCAACGCCGGCGTTGGGGTGCAAATTAGATGACATAGGCCACCGGGGAGTATACCAGCATGGATTTCGGAATTTTCGATCACGTCGACCGCTCGGATGTTGCTTTGACCGAGCAGTTCCAGCAGCGCATCGAATATATCCAGGCCGCCGAGAAGGCCGGCTTTTACTGCTATCACGTCGCCGAACACCACGCCACGCCGCTGAACATGGTGCCGGTGCCCGGCGTGTTCCTGGGCGCCGTGGCGCAGGCCACATCGAAAATCAAGCTGGGACCGCTGGTCTATCTATTGCCGCTCTATTCGCCGCTGCGCCTGATCGAAGAGGTGGCCATCCTCGATCATCTGTCGGGCGGACGGCTGCAGGTGGGCGTCGGGCGCGGGATCTCGCCGTTCGAGTTGAATTTCCACAATGTGGACGCGGAAACCTCCCGCGAAGTGTTCCTGGATGCGCTGGAGGCGCTGATCTATGGCCTCACCCACGAAATGCTCGACCATGACGGCAAGCATTTCCAATATAAAAACGTGCCCATGGAATTGCGGCCTTTGCAGACGCCGCATCCGCCGATCTGGTTTCCATCGTCGAACCCGGCCAGTTGCGCGGCGATCGCCGGGATGGGCTATAATTTCGTCACACTGGGATCCCGCGAACACGCCAAAGCCTGCCTCGACGAATTTCGGGGCGGCATCGCCAAGCGGGGCGGCAAGCCGGGCCTGGACGCCAATTTTCCGGGCGGCATAGCGCAGTCGATCAACCGTCATATGGTCATCGCCGACACGGACGAAAAAGCCCTGGAAATCGCGCGGCCCGCTTACAAGCGCTTTCACAGCAGCCTTGCCAAACTGTGGCG
>JAYGEH010000396.1:0-2747 GCA_046582475.1 Rhodospirillales bacterium | reverse complement strand
CGGTGCTCACCGCCATCGCCCTCGGCCAGGTGTTCCAGATTCCGGTTGGCCTGTTCGCCACGTTGCGCAACTGGCAATCCGGTATTATCGATTTCCGGCTTGGTTTCCTGATCGCCGTCTGCCTGTTGATCGGGGTTTTTTTCGGCGCCCGGTTTTCCGCCGCAATCAATGCAACGGCGGTCAAAAAGATCCTCGCCGTGGTCTTGATCGGAACGTCAATCGTTCTGTTCGGGCGGCTGCTATTCTGATCACGATGGGCCGGCCACCGGCGTCTCCCTAGAGCGGTTCCGAATAAATATGAACCATTTGACCGGGATGATTTTGCCCCGTGGCGAGGAGCACGTCGCATGGCGATGCATTGCATCGGCAAAGATGTGCGACGACGTTTACGCATCGAAAGCACCCGGCCTGCGGTGGGTCAAATCGGCTTCTAAGGCGGCGTTGCGGCGCTTGCCCGATGCAAAGGCATCGCGCTACGCACCGTGCCTACCCGGAAAACCGATTTGTTCCCATCAAATTGATTCATATTTATCCGGAACTGGCCTAACCGGCCGGACGGATTATTCCGCGAGCCCGGTGAACTTGCCGTCGCCGTACAGCAACGGGCGGCCGTCTTCCCGCGAGGTGACGGCGATCACCTGGCCGATAAAGATGGTATGGGTGGCGGCGGTCACCATCTGCTCGATTTCGCAATCGAAATTGGCGACCGCGCCGGAAAGCAGCGGCGCGCCGGTGACCATGGTCTCCCAGACGCCGAGGTCGAACCGTTCCAAGCGCTCGGCGCCGTCCATGCCGGCGAAGCGCTTGGCGATGTCTTCCTGGTCGCGCGCCAGTATGTTGAGGGAAAAGGCGCCGGCTTTGCGGATAATGGTGTGGGCGCCGGAGGTTGAATTGACGCTGACCAGAAGCTGTGGCGGTTCCGCCGAAATGGAGCAGGCGGCGGTCGCCGTCAAGCCGTCACGGGAGCCGTTGAATTCCGCCGCGACAATATTGACGCTCGCGGCAAGCTGGCGCATTCCCGCCTTGTAACCATCGGCCGTGATCTGATTTATCAAACCGCCGGCGGCCGGCTCCGTATTTGCATTGGCCATGCGCGCCTCCAATATTTTTATTAATTCCCAATTTTTTATTATTTCTAGGAATTACCGCATTTAGCCCACGAGGAAAAGGGGGATGTGGGAGAAATCCCATTTAAGTGATGGATGGGGCAGGAAACCGGCCGGAACGCGGACAGCAAAACGGCCCGGAACCGAATGGCGCCAGGCCGTTTTGGGTGTAGGGATTTTCGTTATCGAGGATAAATGGCGCGCTCAGATTTTCCGGCCGGCGGCGATGACCGGCGCGGTGGCCCAATCCTGGCCGGCGCCCAGCATGACGCTCTTGCCGTTCGGCATGGTCATGATCAGCGTCCAGGTGCCGCCGTCCGGGGAAGTGAACAGCTCGACAACTCCGCCGTTAGCGGCGATACCCATGCCGACCGGTTTTTCCGCGTGCTTTTCGAGAAGTTGTTTCACGACCAGAGCCCGGTCGATGCTGGCGGTCTGCGCGCTGGCGGTTCCGCTTGAGACAAATGAGCCGATCACCATAAGGACCGCCGCCAGGATGGCTGTCAGCCGGGCCGGGCGCCGGGTGCAGCGGCCGGGGCGGGGGTTGCCGAATTTTTCCTTGCTGTTGCCCATAATTTATCTCCTTTGCATCTATCATTGCTTTGCCGTCTCCTCCACGATTGAATTCCTTCCATGGGTCTTATACCAATGCCCACTGAGAGAGACTCATTAACCAATGTTTAGTCTGGTCGTGATTCAAGATGAAGGACATAAGGAGGTTTTTCATGGGAATTGCGATCCAACTACGATCTGATTATACGTCGGATGATTTACGGGCGTTGGCGCGGGATAGTGATGCTTCGGTGCAGACGCGCCGTCTTTTGTCTTTGGCGGAGATTTATGACGGCGGTGCGCGCGGTCGGGCTAGTCGCGTCGGCGGCGTTGGTCTTCAGACCATTCGGGATTGGGTGTTGCGGTTCAACGCTGGCGGGCCGGACGGCTTGGTGGATAAGAAACCGCCGGGCGCGGTCTCTCGTCTCAATGACGATCATCGTCAAGCGCTTGCGGCGACCGTCGAGCGCGGCCCGCTCCCGGCAGTCGATGGAGTGGTTCGGTGGCGCTTGAGTGATCTGGCGCAATGGGCGTGGGAGGAATTCGGCGTTTCGGTGAGCCGTCAGACCATAGGCCGCGAGCTGCATGGCTTGGGATACGTCAAGCTTTCGGCACGCCCCCGACATCATGCCCAGGAGCCGGAAGCGATACCGGCGTTTAAAAAAACTTCCCCGCCCAAGTGGCGGAAATCCGCGCCGCTCTCCCGCTAGATACGAATATAGAAATCTGGTTTCAGGACGAAGCCCGGATCGGCCAGAAGAACAAGATCACAAGACGCTGGGCGAAAAAGGGAACGCGTCCCCAGGCCCCCAAAGACCAGCGCACTCGCTCGGCCTATATCTTCGGCGCCATCTGTCCGGCCCGGGGCGTTGGCGCGGGCCTCGTCCTACCGCGCTGCAACACCGACGCCATGAACCTTCATTTGAAGGAGATATCCATAGCCGTCGCACCCGGAGCCCATGCCATCGTTATCGTTGATCAGGCCGGATGGCACTTCTCAAAAACCCTGGAGACGCCGGACAATATCACGCTGCTACCCTTGCCGGCGAAATCACCGGAACTCAACCCGGTCGAAAACATCTGGCAGTT
>JAYGEH010000370.1:0-4006 GCA_046582475.1 Rhodospirillales bacterium | reverse complement strand
TCCACCTACCGCAACGCCTGTTCCACCTACCGCAACGCCTGTTCCACCTACCGCAACGCCTGTTCCACCTACCGCAACACCGGTTCCTCCTACCTCAACACCGGTTCCACCAACAGCTACACCTGTCCCGCCGACTCCTACACCTCTACCTCCGACTCCTACACCTCTACCTCCGACTGCCACGCCCGTGCCGCCTACCGAGACACCTGTACCTCTAGCAGCCACAGCTACACCCACTCCCACTCCGGAGCCGGTTGTCATAGCCTCCGAACCTCTCTCCAGAAGGCCTGTACAACTTTTGGTCGCACCTACGGACAAGCTGCGATCCATGGCCGTATCGAATCTTGTCCAGGCAGGGGCAACCAGTCAGGACATCGCCGACAAGCTCGTCGTCTCTGTGAACGTTGTGAAGGCATATGTCGCAAAGGCAAGGACATCCCCATCGGAATCGCTCGTGGAAATGGTCGTCACCAACTTCCTCCAGGCAGGTTCTTCAGACAAGGAAATAGCCGGTGTACTGGCAGTCTCCGTAAACACCGTGAAAGGGGTTATATCCAACCTGCCTTTGAGGATCAACGAAGAGGAGGAGGACTCATCTGCAGGCAGGTCCAACCGAGTACCCCCTCCCGTCACAAAGACACCGATCCCAGCCGCACCGACCTCAGTCCCGCAGGTTGCCCAGGTACCTGCACCGACGCCCACGGCAATAAGGGCCGCAAAACTCCTCCCGGAAACTGAAGCCAAGAATAGAGCTGAGACTATGGAACCTGCTCCAGAGCTGGACTCCTATTCGTCTGATGCACAAGGACGCAGGGTCCTAGGGGTTCTTGGGATCATCCTCTCCCCCATACTCCTCCTCGTACACTCACATGCAATGCGAAAAAGGAAGCAGCGGGCCTAGGCAATTCTGACGGAGCACCTCCCAGTAATCACCACTGTCGTCTCTGATTACTCTTCCTGTTCGCTTCACATAGATGTTTGGATTATTTGTTACAAATAGAATCCAGCCTCAGCACCCTGACACCCACCTAATGATTTGTCTTAGTACGGTGCGTCTATCGGCAACTGTCTGCGACCTCAAATGGGCATTTATTTGGCGCTATTGCAACAACTTTGCAACAAATACGCGAAAAGCCCCTGCATTTCTGCAAGGACTTCTCCAGTTTGGTGGCAGTTTGGAGCGGGAGACGGGGATCTGCTAGCCGAACAAAACAATCCAATGAGCTATCGGAACCGACAGTATCAGTGCGGTAAAAATTACCGCGAAAACAGTAAATCCCTTGAATGACTGCCCCCATTTTGAGTTAGCCATTTCAGGAGACATCTCTTCAGCAAGTATTTTCATGTCGAAGATCGTCGACCAAACCATGATTAGCGTCAAAACAGAAAAAGCGATAGACACAATCATCAGAGGAGTGTCGAGATCGGGATGCTCAGCTCCGATGAATGCTACAAAAGGGGCGAAGAAAGCGAAAAACGCAATAACTATTGCAAACATCGGGTATACACGGTGGTTAAACCAACCCAAAAGTTCTTTGCTATCCATAAACATTTCCTTTATTTTGTAAGTCGCGATCCTAACAAATAATTTTTACCATGCACCCGTAATGCCATGCCGGTTCACGGCAGCGGAGACCGGAGAGCGTAATGCTCTGCTCTCAATGTCGCCAGCCTTCGCATTCCACTTGGTCCTGTTCGTTTACTACCAAAGAGTCCTGCCAGTTACTTCGTTAACCAAGTCTCCAGCTCTTTGCAGTTCCTGGATGGGTTAGCCGGCTTGCCTTCGTCGCCTTCGCACATCATTACGAGGTTTCCAATCACCGTGTAATCGTTGTACGTGGGTACCCGGACCGGGCACGGCAAACGGCCTTGACTGGGAGGAACCGGGTTGTCTTCTTGTGGAGAGATATACGAGGCCAGGCCCATTGACCGGCTGCCCCTGATTTCTTTCACAGCCGACTGCCAGCCGGCACTCTGGCATGAAGTTCTGTCCATGGTACCGTCACCCGGCGCCTCTCCATCCTCGTTATGGAAGGTTTGAGCCTCGGCCGCTGCAACGCCAAGAGTCTTCGCGTCTTCGGCGTTTGCGTAGATTAGTACACCAACTTCAGTGGTGTTCAGGAATCCCCACTTGGCAAGCGTGGCCCCCTGATATTCAAGCAGGAAATGTTTCTGTGGTTTCCAGCCAATTGCTTTCACGTCGTCTTCCGTAAAGATCGTGGTTGATTCAATCATACGGATGACCTTCGGAAAATCGCTCCCTCCGCCCTGACCGTCAAATACAACTGACTCATCTCCTCCACAGGAGACCGCTGCCATTGCGAGCATCAGCAAAGACGTCATCAATACCTGCTTTACGCAAAGAGTCATTGACCGCTCGGTTAATAAACAGTGAATCTTCATCAGCTTCCTCTTTTGAACGTTTTGGACTGTAGGCCTGAAAACGTGACGATCCCCCAAGGCTCGAGGTCCAAACAGTGGCAGGGGGATAATTCGTATCGTATCGAATTTGCGTATTCTATAAAGTTGGCCTGATGGCTTCCACAACTACATCCAGGAACGTACCGCAGACGGTAGCGAGCTGACCGACTGTTTTAGGGTTTTCACCAGTTTTACACCTACGGACGGATAAAAACAGCCTGAGACAACCTGACATATATAGGGATTGTCTAAGTTCGCATCAAACTGAAGGTGATGGTCATCCTGAGACACTGAGAAACAGAACGAATATAACTTCCAAGCAGAATGTCGCGAGTTCGAATCTCCACCGCCGCTCCAAATGTAAATCAAACTGAAGAAGTCCTCGTAGAAATGCGGGGACTTTTCTGTTTCTTACCCCTTATTTACCCCCTGCGGCGGTGTTGGACTTCAGCAAAATGGGACGGTTTTGGTAATAGAGAGATCAGGCTGGTGTCAACCGCCAGCACCGGAGACAATAAGGCTGAAACAAGCCGTCGGACTAACATAACGAGTGGTACAGGTTATGGGGGCAGGTCACGCATCATGATTAATTGGGCAGGTTTTTCAAAATCGGTATAGCAGTAGCGATGGTAGCGACTGTACTAAGCCTCGTCATAAACAAATTATGGCGTTGACCGACATCTCAGCACCCTGACAGCCACCAAGTGGTCACAGCACTACAACTGCACCACAAATTGCCATCAGGAGTTTGGAAACCTTAGATCAGCTTGGACCGGTAGCTTCGAGTGCCTTGATCAGAGTTTCACATGAGGACAACTCTAGCTCGCACATCATTACAACGTTTCCTGCCACGGCGTAGGCACTGTAGCCGGTCCTGACCGTATTAACACCCCCGATCCTTGCGCCTGGGTCCATTTTTAAGGACTCCTGTGCGAGGGGCACTCCATGTGCCAGAGCAGATTCGTGCGATTCGTAAAATCTTATCTCGATATCTTTCTGATTGAAAAATCCATACCAAATCTCAGTTGATTCTGGAACAGTTGCAGTGTCATACTCTTTAGATTTTTTCCACCCGACTGCGATAAATGAGTCGGTGGTGAATGTTTGGTCTGCGTGGAATATTGACGTGGATGTGGACGCATCGGCTGCGTCTTCGGCCGAGATGCCCACACTGTCTCTATCCGTGCAAGCAGATGCAATCGCTACTATCAGCATCGATACGAGTGTTAATAAACGTAGCTTCGACATGCCGAGACTGTAACACCGTCTCAGCACCCTGACACCCACCTACCTATTCGTATTAGTGCGGTGCGTCTATCGGCGCAACGTTATCCGGACACCAGACGGACACCTGAAACAAGCCGTCGGACTAACATAACGAGTGGTACAGGTTCTGGGGGCAGGTCATGATTCCTGGGGGTAGCATCCCTTACTTTTTCTGAATTCGACATATTGGAGGTTCAAATGGCCGACTGGTGGGACGATCTTCCCGGCGAGCGATTCTGGTGTGAAATCACAGATCGTCCTGACGTTGGGGCTGACCTTAAGACTCCACGAACCGACCGGTTTGGTCAGAAAGTATGGT
>JAYGEH010000278.1:0-37668 GCA_046582475.1 Rhodospirillales bacterium | reverse complement strand
ACCCCCGGCACCACAAGCCGGTGCTCTAACCAGTTGAGCTACATTCGCCATTGGGTTGGGCGCTTTAAGTAGACCCGCCGCCCCGCGTGGTCAAGCGTGGGCCGTTCAATAGGCGCATCCCCATATATTTGGGCAATAGTATTTGGACCGGCGACCCCTTGCGTATGCCGTTCCACAGGCTAAATAACTTAGGTGTGCTCGTGGCTGTTGGGGTACGCGTGGCCGAGGAGGAACGGCCGAGCGAATCAAGTAGCGAGGTGCCAAGACAGACGCCGGTCTGGCCGACCCAGCCATCCCCAGACCGGCTGCGCCGATTAGCTCTTGAACATTGTGAATAGGAAGAATTGATCCCACGCCGGGCCGAACGGCCCAGCGCGCCGGGGATGGTATGGCCGGCCCGCGCGCGTCGTACTTGGCAACTCGGGATATTGGGGCGCTCCCTGCAAGATCGACGCCCACATGGCCAACCATGCCATTCCCAAGTGGGCTGCGCCGATAAGCTCAATAAATGCGCCGATGCGGCAAGAAACCATAACAAACCGTGAGAAACCGTCATGACCGTAAGGGGGGTCAAATGGGATGTTGCACGAGATTTATTTGGACCTACCCGTCATAGGGGATTTATTGGAAATAATCTCTGTGACCTCTGTGATCTCTGTGTTTCAAACTTTTTCTTCTCACCGTCTCACCGTCTCTGTGGTGATTCCTTCTCAATAATGGCGGGGGTGCTCCGATCACAGACAGGTGCCAAGATCGACGCCGGTCTGGCCAAACGAATCATGTAGCGAGTTGCCAAGACAGACGCCGGTGGGCCATGCCTTAGTGGGCCGGGCCGATGTGTGTATAAATGACGAGGAATGACGATAAATGACGATGATTGTACATGGTCGAAATTTGGGAATTATGTCGCACGAGATTAATACATTATTGCACGTTAAGTAAGAAATGCTGGAAATATCTCTGTGGCCTCTGTGCCCTCTGTGTTTCAAACTTTTTCATGAAGCTGGGGGTGCGCCTCAGAAACCGAGGTGCCAAGTTAGACGCTGGTCAGGCTATAATGATGCCCATGAGGCTCGTTACCATTGCCTTGACCGTCGCCGCCGCGATGATGCTGGCCGGCGGCGCATGGGCGCAAACACAAGTCGTAACTGAGCGCGGCAAGACGGTCACCCTGACCGAAAAGATATGGGGCTATTTCGAGGTTGCCCGCCAAGGCAAAGACCGCGCCGCCGGCAGGGACAGCCTCGGCAATAGGGTAACCCAGGTCCGGGGTTCCAAGTTCCGCATCATCGAGACCGACATCGCGCCGCTGATCGACGGCAACCGGTTCGGGGTGCGCTGGCGCATGCCGGCCATTGCCTTCGGCGACAGTATCAAGTTTGAGGTGCGCGTGACGTTGCCAAAGGAAGTAAAGGTATCGGGGAGCATGACGCGCACCATATCGGGGAAAATCCGGCACGGCGCCGGCAAATCCAATTCGCGGCAATTTTTTACCTGGGGATACGGGCCGAGCCTCGCCCAATACAACATCGAAGGGACATGGCGGTTCCAGGTGCTCAACAAGGGCCGGGTGATATTCGATCAGGAATTCACCGTCGCCAAACCTTGATGCGGCGGCAGCGAATCACATGGCAAGGTGCCTGGACAGACGCCCACATGGCCGACCGGGCCATCCCCATGTGGGCTGCGCCGTTCATATTTTACTTGATCTTAAGCCGGTTGTGCCACGCTATGACGGTGGCCCCAATAATGTCCGCTCGGGTGGTGATTGCGTGTTCCAGGGTTTTGTTTTTTCCGACGAAACGTCCAGTTTAAGCGACGCCGAATTTGAAGCCGCGCTTCGGCTTTTGGACGCCGCCGGCGAAGCGATCGAAAGGCGGTCCCAATTGATCGCCGGCGCGCCGGAGCGGGCCGCCCTATGGTTGCCCGACGCAGGCTGGCACCCGGACAGCCAGCCCAGCTTCGAGTTGGACGGCGCCACCCGCAACGCGCAGACGTCGTATGAATTGCTGGCGGCGGGCGACCGCGACATCATTTCGAAAATGCGCCTCTACGGCCATTCCTTCACCGGCTATCAGTTGGCCACCTTGGAGCTGGCGGGAAAAAGGCCGTGGCTGTCGAAAAAACTGCCCGGCAATTGGGACCAGGTGCTGGGATTTTTGGCCGGGCCGCCGGCTCAGGCGGTGTTCGATTATGTCGCCGTCGCCGGCGCCCTGCCGGAAGAATTGCGCGCCTCGCCGCCACGCAAATTCGGCGAGATCGGCTGGCTGATCGATGGCGCCATCGTCAACGACGACACTTACGCCTATCTGGAACGGCTGTGCTTGATGCATGAAAACGGGCTCATCGATCGCCTGCGCGCGGCCCAAGCGGCAAACGGCGTGTTGCGCATTGTCGAGATCGGCGGCGGCTTCGGCGGCCTCGCCTATTATCTGATGGGATTGTTCGAGATGCGCGTCCGATACGCGATCATCGATATCGCGGAATCCCTGGCCTTCTCATCGGTTTATTGCACAACGCTTTTCCCCGGATTGGACAACCGCTTCGAGCAGCAGGGACCGGTCCAATTGCCCGATGCGCCCGGCTTCTCGTTCGTGCCCAATACCATCCATCACGACCTGGAAGACGCGGCCCTGCCCGCCGACCTGGTCATCAACACCCTGTCGCTTGCGGAAATGTCCGATGCCCAGATCCACGATTACTGTAAGGCCGCCAGCCGCTTGATCGGCAACAGCGGTATTTTTTTCGAACAAAACCACCAGACCGATCACCTGGGGCCGGGCGATATCCCGCCGCTTTACCTCAAAAATCTGAAGAAATGCGAAAGCCGGATATTGACCGACAGCTTTCCCGGGCGGCGCGGCGATGCCAATTTTTGGGTCAACGCGGATTACCAGGGCTGATGCCATGAGCCTGCCCCGCATCCTCTGCGTCACCGAAAAATGGGCCGAGTGCGATCCCAGCCACGGCCTCTCCAACGTGCATCACAATTTTATCGGATCGCTCAAATCCTGCGGGCTCGGATATGTGGATACGTTCTTTTTCGATGAAGTGGCGCACCAGACCAAGCAGCGCTGCGATGCCCATCTGCTCGAATATTGCCGGGCGCGCCCCGCCCAAATGATCTTCCTCACCATGGTGCGCGGCACCGATTTGAACCCGGCGCCCGAGACCCTTGCGCGCATCGGGGATGATTTGGGAATCCCCATCGTGTCGGCCTATTTCGACACCACCGACGCTTACGCCATCGAATGGATCGATACCTACGCGCCGTTCGTGGATGTCAATGTGATCGTCGATTGCTATTCCAACTACGCCGCCAACGGCGCCTGGCCGGACAAGTTCCTCCCAACCTGGACGCCCCAGGACCCGGACCTCTACCAGGAAGGCAAAGGTGCGCGGCCCATCGATGTCAGCTTCCTCGGCAGCGTCCGGGTTTACCCGGGGCGCAAACTGGCGCTTGGGATGCTGGCCGATGCGGGCATCGAGGTGCGCCAGGGCGGCGGCCAGATCGAGGGCGGATTGCCGCCGCAAGACTATGCCGGCATCTTCCGCCAATCCAGGATCACCATCAATTTCTCGGGCCCGGCCCTCGACGGACCCGGCAATCAATGCAAGGGGCGGGTGATCGAGGCGACCCTGTCCGGCGCCCTCCTGATGGAAGAGTCCAACCGGGAAACCGAAATGTGGTTCACCCCCGGCGTTCATTACGCGGCCTTCACCGATGAGCGGGATCTGGTCGAACAGGTCCGCCATTACCTGGCCCACGAAGAGGCGCGCGCGAAAATCGCCGCCGCCGGCGCCGCCCACGCGCGCGCCAACTATTCGGCTGAAGCATTCTGGCGGCGGGTCCTGGCGCGCGCCCTGCCCGCCTGGGAGATCGGGGGATCGGCATGAAGTACCATGTCTTCGTCCTGGTGTGGGGCGAGCCGTTCGCTGGCGCCCATCTGGAATTGGCGCTGCCGTTCCTGATGATGCCCGGCAATCTGCCGGCTCTGGCCGCGGCCGCGGATGTAGATTTCCATACCTACACGGACCGGGAGACCGCGCCTATGCTGGAGGCTGGCAGCGCCGGGCTGGACGCCCATTGCCGGCGACGCATTTATATCATGGAAGACATTCGGGTGCGCGGCGTCTCGCCCCTTGCCCACGCCGCCGGTATCGCGTTCCCGGAATACAAATATGTTTTGCAGCGGGAATGCGTGCGCCACCTCCATGAAACCGTCAAGGACGAGGGCGCCGCCGCGGTCATTTTCCTGGATGCCAATTTTATTCTGTCGGACGGCAGCCTCGCCGCGCTTGATCAGCGCCGCCGCCAGGGCTATGCAGCCGCCGCCGTCAATGTGCTGCGCTTGTCGGAAACCACGGCGGCGCCGGTGCTGCGGCAACGGCTCGGCCAAAATACACCGGTGGATGGGCGCCAACTGGCCGCCGTCGGGCTCGCGGCAACCCACCATTTTACCGACGCCTTTTGCGTCGATGCGGAGAATTTCACCCCCTATCCGAGCCAGCTAATCTGGCGCCTGGGTGACGGCGGCCTGCTCACCCGCGCCTTCCTGCCGCATCCCCTGATGGCCCCCCTTGCCCCTGAGATGGCGCGCTCGCAAAGCACCATGGATTACGATATGGCGCTCCGCACCACGCCCGACGATAAGATTTACGTGGCCGCCGATTCGGACGAAATGCTGGTCTGCAAGCTCACCGGCGACGATCATCGGGCGGCGCGCCAATCGGGCCCGCCGCCAACGGCGGAAAATCTGGCCTTGTTCCTGCTCACCGGCACCAACCGGCGGCACCGCCTGTTCGCCCGGGTGCCCATCTATTTCCATGCCGGCGAGGCGCACCAGGACTATGCCCGCTTGGCAGCGGAATCGGCGGCGCTTGTGGACGCCAGCTATAATTTTATCGATTTGATCGCCAGCCGCAGCGCCGGGTTGGATGCCAGCGCCTTGTTTTACATAAAATCCTTTTTCGGGCCCATCGAGGATTATATGTCACCGCAACTTGAGCCCGGCGCCCTCGAAGCGCTGCGGCAACTGTCGATGGCCGGATAGGGGCGCAAACAGCCATGGCAACCGACACCGCCTTTCCGGACCGCGCCGGCCGCCTCGCCCGCATCTGCGGGCCGGCGCCCCTGGACCAGGATTTCCCGCTGTTGAAGTCCCTGTCCGTGGACGCGCCCCTATTTCGGCGGCTTAAGGCTGCGGTCAATCTTTACCTCTATGTGACCCTCGACAGCTATTACCAGGACCGGGATTTCGATCTGGCCAGTGATTTGGTCGAAACCGAACGGCAAGCCCTGGCGGGCCTTCCCAATATCACCCCCAACGGCCTGGTGCTGCCGAAACGCCAATCCACCGCCGCCTATAATCTTGTGCACCAGGCCGTCGCCGAAATATTCGCCGCCTTCCGATTGCCGGAGCATGCCGCCGCCGTGCACGCGCCGGTGAATATCCGCTTGGTCAGCGGGCGGCCCGATGCGGCCATCGATGGCCGGCCCAGGGCATCGGCGAAGATGCATTCGGACATGTGGGCGGGCGAGCCGGCGGGCGCCATCATGGTGTTCCTTCCGGTTTTCGGCGCCACCGGCAAAACCGGCATCAAATGGATCGAGCCGCTGGCCTTCCCGGAAGACCTCATGGGCCCGCTCGATGATTTCGATGCCGGCGCCCATCTGACCCTGGGCGGGCGCGAATACGACGCCGGGCTCAGCCCCGGCTCGTTGCTGCTGGCCGATCCGTTTTTGATCCACGCGACGCAGAAAAATTCCGACAGTTTGCGCCTGTCCATCGATTTCCGCTTCCTGCCGATCGAGACCCTGGCCAGCGACGCACCGGCGCCCGGCACCCGGTTCGGCAACTATCTGGCGCCCAACCATTGGGCCGATATCGGCGCCGGCCGGGTGCTCACCTCGGACGCACCGCTCGCCGATTATGACGGCCCCGATATAGCCACTTCCAACGACTACGCCGCCCAATTCCCGATCAAACGCCGCGATGGCTGAAACCGATCGCATCACCGGCGATGATCTGGCCCGCCTGCTCAATAGGGACGGCGCGGCGGCGCCCGATGGCCTCGCCTACCGGTCCCTGGAGGGCGCCGAAGCCGCGGCGATTCAAGAACGCGCCCGCGATATTCTGGACGATGACGGCCTGACCACCGCCGGTCCGGACGCTCTTGGCCGCTGGCAGCGCGGCTGGGGCGAGATTTTGCAGCGGGTGCGCCAGGGCGGCGTCTCCGAAACCACCCTGGCACCGCAATATTTCCGCCATGACGTGCTGCGCCTGGAGGGCCGCTATATCCGCGCCGTGAACACCGATTTCGAGCCCCGCCTCTATGCCGCAATGCGCGCCGTCCTCTTCCAGGACCTGTTCGCCGGGCTCGCCCAGGTGGTCGAGTTCGGCTGCGGCACCGGCCAGAACCTCTATCAATTGCACCGGCTCCTTCCCGGCCTCCGCCTCACCGGCGCCGACTGGGCGGAGCCGTCGCAAGAGCTGGTGCGCCTGATCGCGGCCGCCGAAAATGCCCCGATGGACGGCGTCCGCTTCGACATGGCGAGCCTGGAGGGGCGCGAAAACCTCTCCATCGAAGCCGGCGCCGGTGTCATGACCCTGCACGCCATGGAGCAATTGGGCACCAACTTCGAGCCGTTCCTGGATTACCTGATCCAATTGCGGCCCGCCCTGGCCCTGCACGTGGAACCCATCGCCGAGCTCTACGATGCAGCAAATCCGTTCGACGCCGCCGCCCTCGCCTATCACCGCAAACGCGGCTACCTGGCGGGCTTCCTGCCGGCCCTTCGCGCCCGCGCCAAAGCCGGCCGGATCGAGATTCTCAAAACCCACCGTTCGGGCTTCGGCAGCGCCTTCCACGAGGCCTATTCGATCGTCGTGTGGCGGGGAGCATAAACGGCCCCCACATCACACATCGATCAGCCCGTCTTCCAGTTCCTTGGCGTGTTCCTGGATGAAGGCGAGGCGCAGTTCCGGCTTTTTGCCCATGAGCTGTTCGACCAGATCCTCGGTTTCGCGGGCTTCGCGCTTTTCGTCGTCGGTGTGGCGCAACGGAACGGTGACCCGAAGCAGTGTCCGGGTGGCCACGCT
Organism: Rhodospirillales bacterium; assembly: GCA_046582475.1. Lineage (GTDB taxonomy): Bacteria > Pseudomonadota > Alphaproteobacteria > Rhodospirillales > UBA2165. Next base: position 30,565 of record JAYGEH010000278.1, on the reverse strand, counting down.
CATGGCGGTTTCGCGGAGCTGCTGCACCGGCATTTCGCCGAGGCCCTTGAAGCGGCTGATGTCGATCTTGCCGCGCCCGGTGAACTCTTTTGCCATCAATTCCTCGCGGTGGGCATCGTCCATGGCGTAGGCGGTCTTGCCCCCTTGGACAATGCGGTATAGAGGTGGCTGTGCAATATAAAGATGACCATTTTCAATAAGTTGTGGCATCTTTTTAAAAAAATAGGTCATTAGCAATGAGGCGATGTGAGCGCCGTCCACATCGGCGTCGGTCATGATGATGACCTTGTCGTAGCGGAGATCGTCTTCCCGGTAGCGGTCGCCGGTGCCGCAGCCCAGGGCCTCGTTCAGATCGTTCAATTCCTGGTTGGCCGCCATCTTGTCGGCGGTGGCGCTGGCGACGTTCAGAATCTTGCCGCGCAAGGGCAGCACCGCCTGGGTTTTGCGGTCGCGGGCTTGCTTGGCGGAACCGCCGGCCGAATCCCCCTCGACGATAAACACTTCGGTGCCGGCGGCCGCGTTCAATGTGCAATCGGCGAGTTTGCCCGGCAGGCGCAGCCGCTTGGTCGCCGATTGCCGCTTCAAGGTCTTTTCCTGGCGCCTTTTTAAGCGGATATTGGAGCGCTCGATCACCGCTTCCAACAGGCGCCCGGCGGTGACCGGATCGGCCGAAAGCCAATGGTCGAAATGGTCGCCGAGGCAGACCTCGATCAGCTTGGCGGCCTCCAGCGAGGCCAGCTTTTCCTTGGTCTGGCCCTGGAACTGGGGCTCGGGAATAAACAACGACAGCATTATGCAGGCGCCGCCGACCACATCGTCGGCGTTGATCTTGGCCGCCGCCCGGTTGCCGATCAGCTCGCCATGGGCGCGCAAGGCCTTGAAAAGCGCCGACCTGAGCCCCGATTCGTGGGTGCCGCCGAGGGGCGTCGGCACCGTGTTGCAATAGGAATTGAAATATTCGTCCTCGTCTTCCGGCCAGGCGATGGCCCATTCGACGGTGCCCGAGCCGCCGTTGAGCTGGGCCTGGCCGGCAAAGGGCGTGGGCGTAATGGTGCGCCGCCCATCCAGGGTCAGGCCCAGATAATCCTTGAGCCCGCCGGGGAAATGGAGGGTCGCTTTTTGCGGAGTTTCGGTGTCGCCGGCCAGCAATTCCGGGGCGCAGGTCCAGCTGATTTCGACGCCCCGGAACAAATAAGCCTTGGACCGGGCCATGCGGTAGAGCGTCGCCGGGCGGAAATGCACCTTGGCCCCGAAGATCTTGGGGTCGGGATGAAAGCATATGGTGGTGCCGCGCCGGTTGGAGACGGAGCCCGCGTTCTTCAGCTTGCCGGCCGGCTTGCCGCGCGCATAGCTTTGCGTCCACAATTTTTTATCGCGGGCGACCTCGACGCTCAAGGAATCGGCCAGCGCGTTGACCACCGACAATCCGACGCCGTTCATGCCGCCCGAGGTCTCATAGGACTTGCCGGAAAACTTGCCGCCCGAATGCAGCGTCGTGAGGATCACCTCGAGGGCCGATTTGGATTTAAACTTGGGGTGCGGGTCGACCGGAATGCCGCGCCCGTTGTCGCGCACCGTCACCCAGTGACCGGCGTCCAATTGCAGATCGATATGGCTGGCCTCGCCGGCCACCGCCTCGTCCATGGCGTTGTCGAGCAATTCGGCCACCAGGTGATGGACGGCGCGCTCGTCGGTGCCGCCGATAAACATACCGGGGCGCCGGCGCACCGGCTCCAGCCCTTCGAGAACCTCGATATCCTTGGCCGAATAGGTCTTGCCGCCCTTTTTCTTGGGCTTGGGCGCGTTTTCAAACAAATCGTTCATGGTGCTGCATTTACCCCAGGGGTATTCGGCCGTCGTCGAAACCATCCGAAGAAGGCCCGAGAATCACCGTTGGTATCACCGGATAATGTGTTTGGTGGAGTGAACATGTCAATATATGGTATCAATTGACTCCAATTTATTTCGCAGAGGAGGGCCAGCCATGGCCGCCGATTCCGCCGCCGAATCGCCTGAGGGCGAGATTGCCATCATGACCGTGGCCATGCCCGCCGACGCCAACCCGGCCGGCGATATTTTCGGCGGCTGGCTGTTGGCGCAGATGGATATCGCCGGCGGCGTCGCCGCCAGCGGCCGCGCCAAGGGCCGCACCGCCACCATCGGCATCAAGGAGATGGAGTTCCATAAGCCGGTCAAGGTTGGCGACCGGCTCACCTGTTACGCCGATATCAGGCGCATCGGACGCACGTCGCTCACCATCGCCATCGAAGCCTGGACCACCAACCATTATACCCAGACTGCGCCCTCCAAGGTCACCGAGGGCGTGTTCACTTACGTGGCCCTCGATAAAGACGGCAAACCGCGCCCGGTGCCCGATACCTGATTCCCGGACAACTGCCGGGTGGCACCGGGTGGCGATCCGACCATGCCCGATTCTGGCTGCCCCACGGTCAACTACCACCCCTGGTATGGAGCCCCCAAATGCGACACAAACCGCCGAAAACGACCATGGGGGGCGGTGGGGGTAAATGGGGGTCAAAAGGAGCAGGCCAATCGGGGATGGCACACCGGTCCAATGGGGGGTTGGCCGATTGGCCGTCCGTCTTGGCACCTCGAAATGTTATTCGTTGGCCGCGCCGCGCCCGTGGTGCGACATATTTTCGCAATATCCACCATGTACATTCCTCATCATTCCTCATCATTCCTGTACAATTATCGTCATGCTCCCAGTTCGGTGCATGCCAACGGGGCGCCGGCTGGCCGGCATTGGGGTTGGGGGTGTCCTCCAAAAAAAGCCCCCTGGGCCAATCCCCAGCCGGCGCGAAATATACGCGACATTTTCGTACCCCCCCCTTACGGTCATGACGGTTTGTTACGGTTTTTGCTCACAACGGCGCCGTCCCGGTCCGGTCACAGGTGATTCACAATTTCCAGGAACACCCCTTGTTATTTGGTAGGCGGCGCGCCTTCCGCAAGGGGTTTCCGCCTACAGGACCATCATCCACAGATAGGCGGCGGTGAAAAGAATCGCGAGGGCGGTGAAATCCTTTACATATTCGAAGACGTCCATGGCTTGGCTCCTTCCCGTTGGCATTTTGTTGGCGTTGGGAAAGCTTATACATATTTTAGAACTAAATAGCAACATTAAAATTACGCTTTATCTTCAATGACCTATGACACTCCTACTCAGTGATTATGGAGGCCGCCGAGGAAGTTGGCGCGCGCCTGCTTGGCCAGGAACTCCTTCGGCCAATGGCTTTTGACGTAGGCGATGACCGCCCAGATTTCGGCGCTGTTTAAGGAATCGCCGAAACCGGGCATGTCGGTCTTGAAGGCGCGCCGCTCGAAGCGTTCGCCGCCATCGCGGATATAGTCGAACAAATTCGCGTCCGAATGCTGCCAGGTATGGCCGGTGTGGTCTTGCGGCGGCGGCGGATAGGTGCGGTCGGCGCGCTGGGTTTGCCAATCGGGCTGGCCCTTCAGGTCGCTGCCGTGGCAGGCGGCGCAATTGGCGGCATAGACGGCCAGCCCGCGGGCGACGCGTTCCGCATTATCGGTGTTCGATTTGGCCGCGAACATGCCGTTGACCATCATGATGCCGACGGCGCCGCCGGCCAACACCAGATAGCCGATGATCAACAGGATAAAAGTCCTGGACATTGTTCCCTGGTCTCGGCGGGAACCTAGCCGCGCGCCGCCATGGCCTCCACTTCGATCAGGAACTCAGGCGTTGCCAGCCCGGCGACGACCAGCAGCGTCGAGGGCGGCTTGGCGTCGCCGAACACCTTCGCCCGCGCCTGTCCTGCCGCTTCCCGGTCGGCGCGGTCGGTAAGGAACACCTGCAGGCGGACGATGTCGGCAGGCGTCAATCCTTCGGCGGCGAGGATGGTTGCAATATTGCGAAACGCCCGTTCCGCCTGCTCGGCGATGCCGTCGCCGAGATTGCCATCCGCATCAACGCCCACCTGGCCGGCGATGATTAATAATTCGGTACCGCCGGGCACGACGGCCGCATGGGAATAAGCCGCTACCGGCGGCGACACGCCATCGGGGTTATAGATTTTGGTCATGGGAGCCTCCGTTGTGAGTTTGGGCGCATGATAACCGTTCCGAGGTGTGCATTCCAGCGGGTAAGGTTCAACAGCAGACGATCAAGGCAGAGGCACATTACCGGTTTTGTATCGCCGCAGGGTTGTGTAGTCTTTCGGACTGGCAACCAGGTAACGATGATCGGGGCTAGCGGAGGATACACCGGCGCATGGCTGACGAAACCGAATATGTGGACAAATTACTGGTTTCAGTCAACGACGCCGCACGCAATACCCGCAACGTGCTTTTGGTTTTTCTCCTGGCCGGGCTGTATTTCGCCATCCTGATCGGTGCCACCACTGACGAGCAAATTTTGCGCGAAAGCTCCATCAACCTGCCGCTGCTGAACGTGACCTTGCCGATCGTCGGATTTTATGTCGCGGCGGGACCAATTTACGTGATCCTGCATTTCAACCTGCTTTTGCAATTCTATATGCTGTCCCGGCGCATCCGCCGCTTCCGCGACGCCAACAGCTCCAACGTCGCCCAAGGTGGGCCGTCGCGCTGGATTCTGTTGTTTCCCCTGCCCTACTCCGAGGCTTTTGCCCCGCAAGACGGTCAAAGCGCCAACGCGAGGGACGACGATGGCCATCACGGGCTGATCGGCTGGCTGCTGCGCACCATGACCTGGCTCATGGCCATCGGCATCCCGATCTTCCTGCTGCTCTGGATGCAAATCCGCTTCCTCGCCTATCAGTCCGAGGTGATCACCTGGCTGCACCGGAGCATGCTCTTACTGGATGTGGGAATGATCGCCGCCCTCTTGCCGATCCTCGACAGCCATCTCAGCCATTGGCGGGTGGGCATTCAGTGGGCGTTTCCGGTACCGTTCAAGGCGTTTATCACCGAACGTAATTACGCCAAACTCAAGCGCATTTTGGCGGCGACGGGCGTAATATTAGGGATCGGCCTCCTTTCGGCCCTATTTCTCATTATGGCCGAATTATATGCGGCAAATGTTGCGGTGTCTCCCGTTTCAATTACCGCTATCGGCGGTCTGGCCGCAATGTTGGCTCTGTTGGCCTATATTCCATGGCGTGGCGGTCTTCTCACCAACGCTCATTATATGGCGAAATCGACAATTCATGTAACGGTCCTGTTGGCCGTTTTGGGTGCCTCGATCTTGGTCGGCGTGGTCCCCGGTTCCTGGCAGGACGAAAACCTGCCGCTCTATTTGACCGGCGCCCTGCTGGATGGAGAAGAAAAATTCATCCGCCGCCATCTTGTCATCAGAGACAAACTTCTCATCGCCGCCCCGCCGCCTGACGCCACCATCGAGCGGTATTTAAATACGAATAGATCCCGAGACATAGCGCTCCGCGACCATGCGGTCGGGCTGGTGCTGGTCGATTGCAATCTCCGCTTAGCCGATTTCCGAGGGTCCGAGTTGTATAATGCGAATTTCAATTTTGCCCGCATGCAAGGAGCGGATTTGAGATCTGCCAACCTGGAAGGGGCCAATTTGAGCAAAGCCCGCATGCAAGGGGCGAATTTGAGCCGGGCAATTCTGCAAGGGGCGGATTTGACCTTAGCCCGCTTGCAAGGCGCGGATTTGAGGCGTGCCAAACTGCAAGGGGCGGATTTGAGCTTTGCCAAATTGCAAGGCGCGAATTTGTGGAGTGCCAACCTGCGGGGGGCGGATTTGAGCTCTGCCAAATTGCAAGGGGCGGAATTGAGCCACGCCCGCCTGCTAGGGGCGAATCTGAGGATTGCCAACCTGGAAGGGGCAAAATTGAACTTTGCTCGATTGCAGGGGGCGGATTTTAGGGCAGCTAATCTGCAAGGAGCTGAATTTTATTTGGTTAGTATAACCGGCGCCGATTTCGATGCCGCGACACGCCTACCTATTACTGATTGGCAAGAGCTAATTAAGGTAATTAAATCCAGCGTTTCCCACTCCAAACGGCGCAAAATGGCGCTTGATCGGATCGATGAGGCCAGCAAACGCGGTTCACAAAGCTTTGATAGTTTGCATGGATCTACCGTCGATCCAACGATGACGGAGAGCTTCATTGGAAATGTGCCGCATTGGATGAAATCCAGCATAATAAATATACGAGCCGATATCGGAGACGGATTTCAGGTTTTGACCGGAGATTCCTTTCGGCAACGGCGGGCATTTGTGCTCGCAAACATCGCCTGCCTTTCAGGAAGCACTGCGGCAGAGGTCATCGCGACAAGAGATCGACGCACAATCCTAGTATTTCGAGCGCTGGACGGTGATCCATATTTTTATCAAGCAATAATTTGGCATGTAGAGGCTGCGAATGGCTGCCCAGCGCTGAAAAAACTTGGTGCAAAATCCGTTTTTTGGTTGCGCGATGCTATCGAAAAATTCGTGGCCGCCGCTAATCCCACGCGGAAAGCTCAATTCCGTGAATTCCAAAAAAGTAATATCTCCTATATCAGGCGCCATAATGCGCCAGCCCGAAAACGCCCGTCACCGCCTTCATCAACACCTCGGCCGCCTTAACTTCCGCACCGCCCACCGCACCGCCCGGAATATCATCGGCGCGTTGGCAAGGATCAACAGCGGATGCGCGCGCCCCGCCGTCAATATCGCGCGTACGGCGAGGCCGAGATTGATGGCGCCCAAGGCGCTTTTCACCAAGGCCATCAGCGCACCCGGTTTTCCGGGCCGCGGCCGCGGAAGGCGTCGATGAAGGCGGCCGCCGATTTGGCGTCGAAGGATTTGAGGCGCAGGCGTTTCTGCCACGCGGTCAGCACCACGCCTTGCCCAAGGCCCGGGCGCGGCACGGCGACGACGCCGTCCCAGACGCCCTGGTAGAGGCCGGTCCAGTCTTTTAAGAGGGCGATGGTTGCCGGCGCCGGCTGGCCGTAATAGATGACAATGCCGCCATGCTCCAAGGCGTGCACCAGGCCGGTGGGCGGCTGCACGACGTTGTAAAAGCCGGGGCGCGTCGGGATCGGCGCGTGCGCACCGGACGTCGGGTAGGCGTCCCGGTAGCGCCGGCTTTCGCCATGCCTCAGATGCCCCTGGCCGTCGTCACGCGGGGTTTGAACGCGGGCCAGGATGTCGCCGCCGGCACCGGCCAGCGCGTCAAACTCGCGGCTGGCCTGGGCGGTCTGCCAGAGCCAAGTGCCACCGCCGGCCACCACCAGCACGGCGATGACGCCGAGGATCAGCTTCAACGGTACGCCGCCCGACGTTGCCGCGCCGCCCCAATTGACGTCGCCAGAGCCCGATTGCGCCGTTTGCGATTTGGAGCGATTGCGTTTTCTGGATTTGGGCATGGCATCTCCGATAGTTAAATTTGCTGCGCTGGACATAGCATTCCGGGCCTGCCGGGTGAACGGCGCGGTTGTTCAATTTTGCGTGCGCTTAGGTCGTGGAATGCCTACAGATCCCGAAAATCCCCCTTCAGCTTGAATTCCGAAGAGGTGACATGGGCCTCGGCGGCGCGGATGCGGCGTTCGATCTCGCGGAACTTTTGGCTGATGTCGGACACGGTGCGGCGCGGATCGATGCGCGTGCGCCGCCAGAAATCCTCTTCCTCGGGGCTGGCATAAAGGCCCGCCGGCTTCGCCTTAAGTAAGAATCCGGCGAGGATGTAGCCGAGGAAGATGGGCACCGTGAACACAAACAAGGCAATCACCGCGGCGATGCGCACGCCAGCCGGGGCGACGCCGAAGTAATCGGCGATGCCGGCGCAGACGCCCATAAGCATACCGTTTTCCGGATCCCGGTAGAGGCGGTTGGGGCTCGGCCGGTTATCGCCGTATTTGTTGCCATCGCTCATGAACGGGTCCTCCAATCGGCGGCTTCCTGGTCGAGAATGCGCTCCAGGGTATTGATGCGGTCCTCCATCTTGGCCGCCATGTCCCACAAATCGGCCAGTAGCTTTTCATCGCCGGAGGTGATCACCCGGTTGGTGCGCCAGCGGGTGCCGTAATGGGCGATGATCCAGATCGGCAGGACCACGACAATGAACATCGCCGCCAGGGGTATCAGCATAAATCCGGACATAATGGGCTCCTATTTGCGGCGGGACGCCGGCTTTTTGGTGGCTCCCGCTTGCTTGTCGAGGCGGGCTTTCAGGGCCGCCAGCTCGCCCTCGATGGCCTGGTCGGCTTCCAATTCGGCAATCTCCTCGGACAAAGTCTTGGTTTGGCCAAGATCGAAAGCCTCGGCCTGGCCCTCCACGTCGTCGATGCGGCGTTCCATCTTCTCGAAGCGGGCGAACGCATCATCGATGCGGCTGTCATGCACCTGGCGGCGGACGCGGAGATTGTTGTCCGCCGATTTTTGGCGGGCCTGCATGCTTTTTTGCTTGGCCTTGGCCTCGCGCAGCTTGGCGTCCAGCTTGGCGATGTCGGTGTCGTGCTTGCCAAGGGCGCTATCGAGACTGTCCAAATCCTGGCGCAACAGGTTTGCGGTTTCCTGCAGCTTGGCTTTTTCCAAGAGCGCGCCCCGGGCCAAATCCTCGCGCCCCTTGGACAACGCCAGTTCGGCCTTGCGCTGCCATTCGCCGGCGGCGTCGTCGAGCCGGGTGAGGGTGCGCTCGGCTTGCTTGCGGTCGGCGATGATGCGCGCCGCGCCGGTGCGCACCTCGACCAGGGTTTCCTGCATCTCCAGGATCATCAGGCGGATGATCTTTTCCGGATCCTCGGCCTTGTCCAGCATCGACGTGAGGTTGGAATTGACGATGTCGCTCAGTCTCGAAAAAATACCCATGACAGGCTCCTGAATGATTGCTTTGGTGCGTTCCTGGCCTATTAATAGCAGAATGCGTGCCAATCTCGGTATTTCAACTTTAGTCCTTTGATATTAAACCATAAACTAGGATATATCCAAATTACGCGGCATTGATTTAATTGTATATAATTTAATTAATTAGTGAAATATTTAATTTATTCGTTATATTATAAATTATGACATTACGTCCCGAATTGCCGCCCCTGGTGGGGGAATCGCCGCCTTTTCTGGAGTTGATGGAGCGGGTTTCGCTGGCCGCACCCCAGGAACGCCCGGTGCTGATCATCGGCGAGCGCGGCACCGGCAAGGAGCTGGTCGCCAACCGCCTGCATTTCCAATCCAACCGCTGGCAGGGCGCCTTCGTCCAGTTGAATTGCGCGGCGCTGCCGGAAACCTTGCTCGAAACCGAGCTGTTCGGCCACGAGGCCGGCGCCTTCACCGGCGCCGACAAACGCCGCGCCGGTCGCTTCGAGCTGGCCGACGGCGGCACCCTGTTTCTCGACGAGATCGCCAGCGCCACCCTGAAGGCCCAGGAAAAGATCCTGCGCGCCGTCGAATATGGCAGTTTCGAACGCATCGGCGGCGATGAAACCTTGTACGTGGATGTGCGCGTAATCGGCGCCACCAACGCCGATCTGCCGGCCGAAGCCGATGCCGGGCACTTCCGCCACGATCTTCTCGACCGGTTGTCCTTCGACGTGCTGACCATCCCGCAATTGCGCCACCGGGGCGCCGATATTGCGCTCCTGGCCTCGCATTTCGGGCGCGCCATGGCGGCCGAGCTGCAATGGGACGGCTTTCCCGGATTCGCCCGGGAAGCGGCGGACGCCTTGGCCGCCCACCCCTGGCCCGGCAATGTACGCGAACTGCGCAACGTGGTGGAGCGCGCCGTCTATCTGCACGGCGATGCCGATACACCCATCCCAGCCATCCAATTCGATCCCTTCGCCTCGCCCTACCGGCCGGCGCCGCCTGCTGCGTCCGAGACCGCGCCCATGGGCGCGCCGATTGCCGATGGCGAAAGCCTGCATGCCCTCACCGCCATCGACCTCGGCGACACCATGGCGGCGCTGGAGCGGCGGCTGCTCGGCGAAGCCCTGGCCGCCAACCGGCACAGCCAGAAACGGGCCGCCTTGCATCTGGGGCTCGGCTATCATCAGTTCCGCAACCGGCTCAAGAAACACGGCCTGATCGGCGCCTAAGATGCCGATGCCGGCCTGGCGATCACCGCCAAGATGCGTTCCAGGCGGACGGTGCCAAGGGTCTCGCCGTCGGCGTCCACCACGCGGCCCTCGCCGATGCCGGCCGCCGCCAATTTGTGCGCCGCGTCTTCCAGCACGGTATCGGCTTCGATCGCCAGACCAATGGCCAGGCTGGCTCCGGTCTCCATGATCGCCGCCACGCTCAGCAGCCGCCCCCGGTTGATGTCCGCGACGAATTCGGCGACGTGGGCGTTGGCCGGGCTGAGCACGATGTCTTCGGGGGCGCCGGTCTGTTCGATGGCGCCGTGCCTGAGGATCGATATGCGGCCGCCGACGGCCAGCGCTTCATCCAGATCGTGGGTGATGAAGACAATGGTTTTGTTCAGGTCCGCCTGCAGCTCCAGCAGCATTCCCCGCATGTCGCTCCGGATCAGCGGATCGAGGGCGCTGAACGGCTCGTCCATGAGCAGGATCTCCGGCTCCGTCGCCAGCGCCCTGGCCAGGCCGACCCGCTGCTGCATGCCGCCCGATAGCTGGCTCGGATAATGATCGGCAAAGCCGGCGAGGCCGATCCGTTCGATCCAGCGCGCCGCCGATTGCGTCTGGCTCGCCTTGGTGGCGCCCTGGATGGCCAGCACGTAGGCGATGTTTTCGGCCACGGTGCGGTGCGGAAACAGGGCGAAGCGCTGGAACACCATGGCGATACGGCGGCGGCGCAGATCGGTCAGCCGGCGCCCGTCGAAGGCTAAGATATCCTCGCCGTCGATGGCGACGCCGCCGGCGGTGGGCTCGATCAGGCGGTTGATATGGCGGACCAGGGTGGATTTGCCCGATCCCGACAAGCCCATCACCACATGGATGGCGCCCGCCGCGATCTCCAGATCGATGCCGCCGAGGGCCAGCACATGGCCATGATTGTCCAAAAGCTCACTCCGCCCCATGCCGGCCTCGGTCAAGGCCAGCGCCGCCAAGGGGTCGGGCCCGAAGATCTTGTAGAGCCGCCGGATTCGGATCTTGGTCCTGGCTTCGGGCAACGGCTCAACTCTGCCGGAATTTTTGCAAGCGCATGGCGTAGCCCTGGCTGGTGCGGTCGAAGACGATGGCCAGGGCCACCACGGCGCCGCCGGCAAACAGGCCGAGGGCGAAATACTGATTGGTGACCGCCCTGAGGACCGGCTGGCCGAGCCCCTTGACGCCGATCATCGAGGCGATGACCACCATCGACAGCGCCATCATGATGGTCTGATTGACGCCGGCCATGATGTTCGGCAAGGCCAAGGGCAACTGCACGCCGAGCAATCGCTGGCGCGGGCTGGCGCCAAAGGCATCGGCGGCTTCGAGCACATCGGGGTCCACCAGCCTGAGGCCCAGATTAGTCAGCCGGATCACCGGCGGAATGGCATAGATGACCACCGCGATGACGCCGGGCACCTTGCCGAGGCCGAGCAGCATCACCACCGGGATCAGATAGACGAAGATCGGCAGGGTCTGCATCACGTCGAGGACCGGCGTGACCAGGCTCTGGGTGCGCTCCGAGCGGGCCATGGCGATACCGACGGGAATGCCGATCAGAACCGCGATCAAGGTACAGACGCAGATGATCGCCAGGGTGCGCATGGTGTCTTCCCACATGCCCAGATAGCCGATGGCAAGAAAGGCGATGAGGACGCCGGCGGTGAGACGCAAGCTGCGCGCCGCGAACCAGGCCGCTAGCCCGAGGATAACCAGCACCAGCAGCCAGGGCGCGCCCAGCAATAATTTTTCGAACCAGACCAAGGCGAACAGCAAGGGATCGAAGAAATCCTCGATGCCTTCCCCATAGGCCCGCGAAAAGCCGCGATAGCCCTCGTCGATGGCCTTCGAAAGGCTGCGCAAGGCGTCCCGGTCCATCTTCGGAAATTCGACCAACCATTCTGGCATCAAAGCCTCCCCGCTTTGGATTCGAACGCGCAAAGCTTAATGGAAGCGCCGGATGGCGGCAAATACCGGCCGGGGAAGGTGATGACGCCAGCGCCGATTCGGGCCGTATTTTTCGGCATCGAGGGCGGCCTTGGCGGCGTTCGCCGATTGCATGGGAACCGGCGCGCTCATCACCGTCCCGAACTGGCCCACCACCACATTGCGCTCGGCCTTCGCATCAATTTTCCGGTCCAACCTCATTATTATGGTGTACCGCCAAGGTTATGGACCGGCGAGGGCCTGTTTTCGCAACCCGCCACCCGATAGAATGACGCCTGGCACCAACGCAGACAGGGGACGTTGATATGAAAATCGTCGTGATTTCCCTCCGCAGCGATGACCACGCACCGGAAGAATTCGAACCGTATCTGGCGGCGGAAGCGAAAACCGTCCTCGGTTTCATGGCAGACGATTTTGTCCGGGAACTCTACTCCATTCCCGAAGGCAGGGGCGCGGTGGCGATTGTCGAAGCGGCAAGCGAGGCCGAGGCCCGGGAGAAATTTGCGACCTTGCCCCTGGCCAAGGCCGGTTTGTTAAATATTGAGTTTTATCCGGTCACCGCCTTCCGGGCGATTAAACCGCTGGCCGATTCCCTATAGCCGGGAACACGGCCGTAATCGGCCGCAAAATTTATTAACACCGCTACGCTTCGGCCGTATTTATGGCCCGCCAAATACTTTCCGGCGTCAGCGGCATTTGAATTTCCGCCACGCCAAACCCGGAAAGCGCGTCCAATACCGCGCTCGCCACTGCCGCCGGCGCGCCGATGGCGCCGGATTCGCCGCACCCCTTTGCGCCCAGCGGATTGTGGGTGCAGGGCTGGCTTTCATCAAGCTCGGAAAGGATTTGAGGCATGGTGTCGGCGCGCGGCACGGCGTAATCCATGAACGATCCGGTCAGCAATTGCCCATTACCGGGATCGTAGACACAGTGTTCCATCAGCACCTGGCCGATGCCTTGCGCCAGACCGCCGTGAAGCTGGCCTTCGACGATCATCGGGTTGATGACCGTGCCGATATCATCGACGGCAACATAGCCAAGCAATTCGATGCGGCCGGTTTCGGCATCGATCTCCACTTCGGCAATGTGGGCGCCGTTCGAAAAAGCGAAGTTTGGCGGATCGTAATAGGCCGTTTCATCGAGGCCCGGTTCCAGTTCTTCCAGCGGATAATCGGCCGGCCGGTAGGCGGCGGCGGCTATGTCTTCGAAGGCGATCCTTTTGTCCGTGCCGGTGACGGCAAAGGCGCCGTCGGCGAATTCCACATCGCCGAGCGACGCTTCCAGCATATGGGCGGCAATTTTGCGGCCCTTTGCAATGATTTTGTCGGCGGCATTGTTCAAGGCCGATCCGCCGACGGCAATGGAGCGCGACCCGAAGGTGCCGGTTCCAATTGGCACCGCGCCTGTATCGCCTTCGATAATTTCGATCCTCGCAAATGGAACGCCGAGACGGGTGGACAATATTTGCGCAAACGTCGTCGCATGCCCCTGGCCGTGATTGTGGGTGCCGAGCATGGCGCGGAGGCCGCCATCCGCATCGACGCGAATTTGCGCCGCTTCGAAATACCCGACGCGGGCGCCCATTGCCGCGGCCATTCGCGAGGGCGCAATGCCCGATGATTCGACAAAGCTGGCGATCCCGAGACCCCGGTACCGGCCGTTCTTTAAAGCGTCCGCACGGCGCCCCTCGAAGCCGGCATAGCCGGCGATTTCGCACGCCCGGTCCAATATTTTGGGGAAATCCCCGCAATCATAGGTCGGCCCGATCGCCGTCGTGAAGGGCATATCGGCGGCGGCAATCATGTTGCGCTTTCTGATGCCGAGCCGGCCCATGCCGGTTTCCCTGGCCGCCTGGTCGGCCAGTCTTTCGAGCAGGTAACAGGCCTCGGGCCGTCCGGCGCCGCGATAGGCGTCGGTGGGCACGGTGTTGGTGAAGACGCCGGTGACCTGCACATGGATGGCGGGTGTCTTGTAAACCCCTGACAATAGCGCGGTATAGATGGCGCTCGGAATATTGGCGCCGAACGTTGAAATATAGGCGCCGATATTGGCCAATGTCTGAACCCGGAGGCCGAGAAATGTTCCGTGCCTGTCGATCGCCAGCTCGGCATGGGTTTGATGGTCGCGCCCCTGGGTGTCGGAGACAAAGCTTTCGTCGCGCCGCGCAATCCACTTGACCGTCCGGCCGAGCTTGGCCGCCGCCCAGGCCATGATGGTTTCTTCCGGATAATGCTTGCCCTTGTTGCCGAAACCACCACCCATGTCCGGCGAAACCACGCGAATTTTGTTCTCGGAAAGGCCCAACTGCCGGGCGACAACCTTGCGGATGTGATGGGGTGTCTGGGTCGTTGAATAGAGAATAATAGAGGCCGCCGCAGCGTCCCAGCAGCCGACGACACCCCGCGTTTCAACCGCCGCGCCGACCAGCCGGTTGTTGGTTAAATCGAGTTTGATAACCCGGTCGGCAACCGCGATGGCGGCGTCGACAGCTTCTTTGTCACCGCGCTCCCACTCAAAGCAGACATTACCGGGCGCCGCCTCGTGAAGCTGCGGCGCGCCGCTTTGCAATGCGTTTTCGGACATGACGGTGGCGCTGAGAATATCGTAGTCAATTTGGATCAGCTCGGCCGCATCCGCCGCCGCGGCGAGATCGTCCGCAATGACGACCGCCACCGGCTCTCCCACATGGCGAACCTGGTCCCGAGCGATGGCCCAGCGCGGCGGCTCTTTCATGGGCGAGCCGTCTTTGGATGTAATCTGCCAGAGCGGCGCCATTTCGCCGATCCCATCCGCCGCCATGTGGGCGCCCGTGAAAACAGCGCAAACGCCCGGGGCATTTGCAGCCTGGCCGGTCAGAATCGCTTTGATCCGCGCATGCGCGTGCGGGGAACGCAGTACATGGCAATGAAGCGCACCGGGAAATTCCAAGTCATCGATAAAGGTGCCGGCGCCGGTCAGAAATGGGCGATCTTCCTTGCGCCGGACACTGGCGCCGATACCTGTAAATTCAGACATCCGATCCGTTCAGCACTTCTTCGCGAACCAAGTCGAGGTTTTCGAAAACCGATTTATCGGTGACGATAAATAAGTCAGCGTCACCGTTAGTGGCCTGGTGCGTCGCCCATGACCAGTGCGGAATTGTAAAAGTATCGTGGCGCGACCATTCGAGCGTTTCCTCGCCGATCGTGGAACGCCCGGAACCGCTGACCACCAGGCATATCTGATTGTGGGTGACCCGTCTTATTTGGGTCGCTCTGTTCCCAATTCGCATGTAGTAACAATCCAAGGTCGGCATAACGGGGCCGCCATTGATGGGGCTGACATAGCGAAGCGTCTTGGAGCCGTCGTCGGCCGGCGTCATGACGTCAATCGTCGCCCGGGTCACGTCACCCGGGTATCGGAATTTCGGCGAAGAGGTCTGCGCGGTATCGACATCCGTCGCCATCAGCCCGGCGCCCTCCCAAACGGTTTCCTGCTCCGCGCCGACCTGCCAGAAATCGTTAATGTTGCGATCGCCCGGTTCGAAAAAATTTGCATCCAAATGTCCGATCAGCGGCATGTTGGCGGCATCGAACCAAGTGGTGCGTTGATCGCCTTCGTTGATGTGGCCGTGCCAGCACATCGGCGGCGTCAAAACCAGATCGCCTTCACGCATTTCGCAGCGGCGGCCGTTGACGATGGTGAGCGCGCCTTCGCACCGGGTGGCGAAACGAATTGCCGCGGCCGTATGACGATGCGGCGGCGCCTTGTCGCCGGGCTGCAGAACGGTGAAGGCGGAGATCAAATTCGAAGTGGTTTCAATTTTTCCATCGAACGCCGGATGGCACATGATGACGGCGCGCCGTTCCGCGTCTTCCATGGCGACCTCGTCGCCGGCACGAACCGTCAGCGGTTCGATATCGTCCCATTTCCAAAGGAATGCTTTGTCCTTGGCGTCCGGATTGATCGGCGTCAAGACCTGGAAGCGATCCCAGAGCGGTTGGAAATTTACATCCTCAAGCGCCGAAATCAGCGCCGCATCATGCCGGTCCGACATGGCGATACCTTTTCAATTTGGTTTGAGCGGTTCCGGATAGATATGAACCATTTGACCGGGATGATTTTGCCATCATTTCTATCCCAAGTGTGCGAGGAGCGCATCGCATGGCGATGCGGTGCATCGGCAAAGATGTGCGACGATGTCCACGAATCGAAAGCACCCGGCCTCCGGTGGGTCAAATCGGCTCCCCGGGTGCGTTGCGGCGCTTGCCCGATGCGAAGGCATCGCGCTACGCACCTCGCCTACCCGGAAAACCGATTTGTTCCCATCAAATTGATTCATTTCTATTCGGAACCGCTCTAGCCGGAATAATGAGGCAGCCCCCAAATCGAGGCTGCCTCAAATCCAATGCTCTATTTTTTCTTTTTCTTACGGATGAACTTTTTGGCGTTGGTCTTGTCGACGAGTACATAATTGACCAGCACCTTGGGTCCAAACCCCCTACCCGACAAATGCGACACCATGGTATCGACGCCAACATTGCCGAATGCAAACGGGCTGAGCGCCACCGTCAAATCCATAAAGCCCCGATTGACGGCCGCCACCGCAGGCGGAATGCCGTTCATGCCGGTGACGATGATATCCTTGGTCTTGCCGGCGGCGGCGACGGCCTGGGCGGCGCCCATGCCGAGCTCGTCATTGGCGCCGTAAATCGCTTTGAGATCGGGATTGGCGACCAAGGCGTCCTCACCGTTTTTTAGGCCGTTTTCACGGGTCAGCAGCATTTCGCGGCGGAAAACCACCTTGATACCCGGGTGTTTGCCCATTTCCTGGGCGTAGCCCTTGGCGAAATTGATGAACGCCTGGGCGCCGGCCGGGCCGGACAGCATCGCGACCTTGCCCTTGCCGCCGATTTTGGCAATGGTCCAGGCGGCGATTTTTTGGCCGATTTCAAGCTCGTTGAGGCCCACATGCAAAAGCTGGTTCTTGCAGGCAGAGCCGCGGGCGATGGACATCATCGGAATATTCGCCGCTTTGGCCTTGTCATAGACGCTACACAGAGCCTTGGCGTCGATCGGCGAAATAAGAATGCCATCGACGCCCTTGGCGATCAGATCGTTGACGCCGTTGAGCTGCTTGGCGATGTCTTCTTCGGCGTTGACCACGCTGATGTCATAGCCGGCCTTTTTGGCGCGCGCCTTTATGCCTTTGAGCATGGCGATGTAAAACGGGTTGGTGTCGGACGACAACGAAACGCCAATTGTTTTGGCGTTCACCCCGGTTAAACCTACGGCCAGGAATAGAACTCCCGACAGTGCGGCTGTTATTTTTTTCATTGATCTTCTCCCTAGTTCATAATTTACGCGTTTCAACAAAGCTAACGATGCCGCCAGCGATCGGCGGCGGCGGCGGCGACAATGACTATTCCGATGGCAATCTGCTGCCAATGGGACGGCACATTCACCAGATTTAGGGCGTTGGCGAGAACGATCATGATAAACACGCCAATGACGCTCTTGTATAGCCGGCCTTCGCCGCCATAAAGCGATGCGCCGCCCAAAACAACCGCGGCAATCGCCGTCAACTCGTAAAATCCGCCCGCGGTCGGCTGACCGGACTGCAGCCGTGACGCCAGCATAACCCCGCCGACACCGGCCAATGCGCCGCACCAGACATAGGTCGATGATTTGATCCTGTCGACATTTATACCCGCCAGATAGGCAGCTTCGGTATTACCGCCGGTAGCGAAAACCCGAACCCCGTAGGCGGTCCGGTGCAACAGCCACGAAAAGATTATCAACACAAACAACGGCAACCAGACCAGGTAGGGAATGCCGAGAAAACGAGTCAATGCGAAATCAAGAAACAATTCCGGCAAACCCTCGTCGCCGACGATGGGCTGGCCATCGGTCAAAACGAAAGTCAATCCGCGCACCAGAACCATGGTTCCGAGCGTGGCGATAAAAGGATTAACGTTTAGCTTGGTAACGATCAGCCCGTTCACCAGGCCAACCAGCGCGCCGATGCCGATGCCGGCAGCCAACCCAAATACCAGATTGGTCTCCAACATAACCCAGGCCGCCGCGACCCCGGACAGGGCGACGGTGGATCCCACCGACAAATCGAAGCCGCCGCCGACGATAACAAACGTCATGCCGATAGCGATGACGGTCAACACCGCCCCTTGCACCAGGACGTTGTTAATATTTATGGGCGAAAGAAATCGGTCGGACAGTATCGCCGCGATCAGGCAGAGAACAATGAGCGCCACCAGAGGCATCTGGCCCCAGAGCAGCGTGCGCCTTTCGACTATCCATGCCGCCAGGCCGCCTGGTTGGGCGACGTCATCTGTTTCAACATGCTCCCGCGCAAACTGCAATTCCGTCGTCCTATTTTGCGGCGCCGGCCTTTCCGCCAAGCGCCTCCCGCAGCGCTTTTTCATTATACCCGTCTTGGCGGGAAATTCGCGCAACTATTTCACCGCTTCGCATCGCCAGGACGTTGTCCGATATCGACAATATCTCGGTCATTTCCGAAGACGCGAAAACGATACCACCGCCGCGCCCGGCAAATTCGTTCATCAGCCCATGCAATTGCGATTTTGCGCCCACATCGATTCCATGGGTTGGCTCGTCCAGCAACAAAAGATCGACATGGCCCGCAAGCCAGCGCGCAAAGATAACCTTTTGCTGATTGCCGCCGGATAATTCCTTAACAGCTTTGGCCGGGTCACGGGGGCGAATATCGACCGCCTCGATCAGATCGGTAACGAAATCGTCGATCAGCTTGTAATCCAGGCCCTTTGCATCTTGAAATTTATTAAGATTGGGCAGCACGATATTTTCGCGGACGGTCAACCCCATGATCAGGCCTTGGCTGCGTTCACCGGGAACCAGGCCGATTCCATGCCTGATCGCGTCCGCCGGCGATGAAATGTCAATCGTCAGGCCGTTGAGGGTAATCGATACGCCGCTGGGCCCGGCGCCGAATACCTCTCTCAGGAATTCCGTCATGCCGCCGCCGAGCAGCCCCGCAAGACCGAGAATTTCGCTTTTCGCGACCGATACCGTGTGGTCATGGGGCCGGTCGACCAAGAGTAATGGTTCGCCGAGGGTGCGCGCGCCATCCAGATGCGTTTGGTCCAAATCCCGGCCGGTTATGAGGCGGATCATTGCGTCCTGGTCCGGCACGCCCTCCAACCCGTGCTCCACGTTGCGGCCGTCACGAAGGATCGTGCAGACATCGGAGATTTCGGCGACTTCCACCAGACGGTGCGATACGAAGGCAACCGCCACATCCAGCGATTTCAAGCTGTCGATGACCTCGAACAAGCGTTCCGCTTCTCGGGTTTCCAGGGCCGCGGTCGGCTCGTCCAATATCAGAAACTTGGCCCGGTGATTGAGGGCGCGGGCAATCATGATGATTTGCCGTTCGGCGAAACTCAAATCTTCAACTTTGGTATCGGGGTCGATCTCGATGAAAAATCGTCGGAGCAGCAGATTGGTCTGATCGTGCATTGCCGCCCGGTCGACGCCCTTCAATATCCCAAGGTAGGTTTTCGAGGGTATTTTGCCGAGCAACACGTTTTCCGCCACGGTTTGTGCCGGCACCATTTGAATTTCCTGTGGGATGACGACGATGCCGGCGGCCAGCGCTTCGCGCGGCGACCGGAAACGGACCGGCGCGCCATCGATCAAAATTCGCCCGCTGTCCGGTTGAAGGATGCCGCCGAATATTTTCATCAGCGTCGACTTGCCGGCGCCGTTTTCACCGACCAGCGCGTGAACCTCGCCGGCATTGAATGCGATCGAGACTTTGTCCAGCGCTTGGGTCCCATAGAACCGCTTGGAGATTTGATCGGCGAGGGCGTATGGCTGTTTTTTTGTCATACTTCGAACTCTGCCGCCCGCCTACGCCTGCATCCGGAACCGCTGGTGCGCCGGGATCAGCTGGCGTTCGCCGAGGGCCTTCAAAGGCGGCTCATCAGAGGTTTCGAACTTGGCGGCGAGCTTGAGATAGAGGGCCCCGGCCAGGGTTTCGCCGTAGAACCAGTTGCCCATCTCGACGTCGGTAATCGCGCCGGGGCGGGCCAGGGCGGCCTGGAAGTAGAAAAATTTGAGCTCGTCCGAGGACAGCTTCAAGGCCCGGTGGAAGGGCAGATCGGCCACCGGGCTGGCCGGCAGGGGATCGCCCAACGCCGCCGCCAGAAATTCGGCGATGAGGTCCGGGTCCATGGGCAACTGGCCGGTCAGTTTGCGCCCGCCGGACGCCGCCACCGATTCCGCGTACCAGGGGCCGAGCAGCCCGATCTCGGCCTTCAGATCGGCGGCAAGCTGCGCGCCGGCGCTCAAATCCGCCGGCGGCGGCGTGAGGTTCACCGGGCAGCTCCAGCCTTCCATGTCGGCGGGCGGGCCCGGCGGATTGTCCGGGAAATCCTCGAGCACCGGGCCATCCATGCGCGGCAGCAGATCGAGGGCCGCCTTTAAGACCCGGCGCTGGAAATCGGGCGCGTTCGGGGCGCCGAAGGGACGGCCCAATTCGAACGGCACCGCCAGGCCGCGCGGCGATTGCATGCGCATCGTATGCTCCCGGATCAGGGAAATCAGCACGGTCGGAATGCCGGCGCCCTCGAAGTAATGTGCAAGCCCGCTCACGGCGCGCGTGCATTGGGGTCAGACGCCGGCCAGGATCAGCCCGTCGACGCCGTCTTCGGCGAGATTTGCGGCCAGATCGGCGGCCACCGCCTGCATCGCCGTCGGCGGCGTCGCCCCCATGAAGGCGTAGTGATATTTGGCGACCGAGCCGATGCCGCGCTCGGCTGCCAATTCGCGCAACCGTTCGATTGGGAAGACCAGGTTCAGATCCTGGATGTAGCCGGTGCGGTCGAAATTGGTGGAGACGTGGCTCATGACCAGATCGTCCATGTCGATATCGCTGGGAATGATGCGGTATTCGCCGAGCCCGGGGGTAAACGGCGTGTCGGCGGAGCGGTGCAGCCCGGCGGTGGTGATGATGGCGATGCGGCGCTCGCGCAAAGCCGGGCCTGGCGCGCAGGGCGTCGGCTCGAATTCGGGCAATTCCTGATTGACCAGGGCGGTGCGGGCCGCGTCCGGCATTTCGTGCAGGTGCATTTTTTTGTACTCCTTTGATCCAGTTACGATACAGGTCTAGTTGTCTTCATTCCACCAGCAGGCGCGCATATAGTCGGTGAATTCGTGGGCGTCGATGCGCGCCGATTTCCCGAACCGGGTCATCATGCCGGCGTCTTCGATATCGATTTGCAGGCCGTCCGTAAAGCGGTTCCAGAAGTTGAAAAATCCGGACACCATGGTGATTTCGACGATCTGCGCCTCGTTATAGTGACGTTTCAGCTCCACCATGGCGGGCTCGGATTGCGGCGGCGCGCCGGGGGCGCCGTGATATTGCTTTAAGGTCAGAACTTCGGCCCAGCGCATGGCGGCTTTTTCCGCATCGCTGAACTTCTCCGACGCCAGGTAATCGCCTTCGATGGCTTGCATGGTGTCTTCGCCCAAATCCAGCGCCCGACCGAGCGCCTGATTGTGGCCGGTTCAATAGGCGCAGCCGTTGAGGGTCGAGGTTTTGAGGATCACCAGGCATTTGGTGCGCACGCTCAGGTTTTCAGTGATTTCCTCGCGCAAGGACGCGACGATGAAGCCGAACAATATCTGCGCCAGTTTGGGCGTGTGCGCGGCGACGCGGACGGCGTTGGCGGTGCGCCCGAACAGACGGTCCGAATGGGTGATAATGGTCATCGCCATTGGCGAGGCGTTGTCGTTGGACGGGATCGATAAGAGGGCCATGGGGTCTCCGTTTCTGCTTGCGGTTGGTCGGGTATCGGTTAATCAGGCTGGGGCCAGATGCGGCGGCCGACGCTGGGGCTGCCGGGCGCGTGTATGGTGTATTTTATGATTCTCGAGGTCCAGACGGTCTCGTCCAGAGCTAAGGATTCGTGGGTTTGGAAATGCGCGGCGCGGGCCTCCAGGGACAAAAATTCATAGAGCACCGAATGCTTGGCCCAGCCGGCCACCG
Organism: Rhodospirillales bacterium; assembly: GCA_046582475.1. Lineage (GTDB taxonomy): Bacteria > Pseudomonadota > Alphaproteobacteria > Rhodospirillales > UBA2165. Next base: position 8,568 of record JAYGEH010000278.1, on the reverse strand, counting down.
AGACCAGTTTGCGGGTCGCGATGCAGCCCGGCATGCGCGCCATCACCGGCATCCGGTAATTGGCGTACCAGGCGGCCAGATCGAACTCGTCGGCCACCGAATGGGTGCAAAAACTGCCCATCTGGATGGCCGGGCCAGGGGTTGAATCGTGGATCCGGTAATCGAATTCCGGGCCGTTGACGCGCGCTTCCTCGGCGAATACGCAGGTGCGGACGCCGATACGGCCTGAGATCCTTTCCCGGACGGCGGCATTGTCCCGTTCCAATTGATCGAAATCGGGCTTGAAGAACACATGCGGCGAGCCGGCGCCGATGAGCAGTAGATAATCGGTGCCGGTGCCGATATCGGCGTTGGTGCCGGCATCCATGCGCGCCAAAACGCCGCCGATCTGGTCCATGGCAGCGCCGCCGCCGGTGATTTCGTAATGGGCCGCCCAGAGGATTCCGGGGCGCGCCATGACCTCCGGCAGATAGGCATCATGGAGCCAGGTCAGATAATCAGCCCTTTTGGCGTCTTCCAGATCGTACCAAACGGCGCGGATGCCCTGGTCCATGGTATCGTTCCCTGCGTGGCGTTCAGCCGAACCGCGGTTTGCGGTTTCCCTGGCCTTTCCCTGGCCCTCTGGGAAGTTATAATGCTTTACGCCGGATTTGGAAAAGTACGTACGTTTTCAACCTATAGAGACCATATAGTAACCAGGAGATCGCCATGCCGCCGATGAAGCCGTCCGAGGAATCCCGAATTGCAATGATCGATGTCGATAGCGCCGAGGGCGAGGTGGCGCGCTTCTTCCAGGGCGCCATCGACATGCTCGGCCGGGTGCCCAATTCCTACCGCGTATTCGCGCGCTCGCCGGAGACCGCGAAAATGCTGTTGCCGTTCAACGCGGTGATGCAGCGCGAAGGCGCCGGCAGCATCCTCTCCACCCGCATCAAGGAGATGGCCATCATCAAGACCAGCCACGTCAATGGCTGCGCCTATTGATTCGCCCATAACACGTCGCTTGGTCAAGCGGCCGGCATTACCGACGAGCAAATCATGGCCATCGGCTCCGATGAATTCATGGCTTCCGATTTGCTGACGGCGCGGGAAAAGGCGGCGGTCCTTTGGGCCGAACATGTGACCCGCAACACGGCCCGCGAGCGCGACGATATCTTCCAGGCCGTGCGCCGGGAATTTTCCGAGGAAGAGGTTGTGGAGCTGACAATGATTTCCGGTTTATTCAATTTTTTCAATCGGTTCATGGATTCATTGAAGATACCGCTTGAGGATATGGGGGAGGTCAACAAGATCAGAAAATCGGTGCGCCTGGACGCCGGCAAGGTGCACACCTACCTGGACGCCATGCTCGCCGGCTGGCCCGATACCTTGCCGGAACCGGCGCCGGATTGACGCAATTTCCCGCGCCACCTATTTCCTGACGGCCAGCGCTTCCATACGGATGCGCACCCCATCGCCGATGCCGGGTAACAGGAAGCGCATGCCATAGTCGGAACGCTTGAGGATGCCGATCGCGGTAAAACCGACAAAAGTTTTCTTGATGCGCGGATGCGCGGCTTTGCGGTTGAATTTGATATCCAAGGTCACCGGATTGGTCTTGCCGAGCAGGGTCAGATTACCGGTCATGCGGCCGGTTTTGGGCCCGGTTTTCTCGATTTTCGTACTGGTGAAGGTCATCTCCGGCAGTTCCTTGGCATTGAAGAAAGCCGGCGAGCGGAGAAACTTGTCGCGGGCATCCCAGCCGGTATCCAGGCTACCGGTCCGGATGCTGACGCTGATCTTGGAGTTGCTCACTTCGGCTTCATCGAAGGAAATCGTGCCATCAAACTCCTTGAACCAGCCGGCGATTTCGGTCCAGCCGCCACGGGTGATGGCAAAACGAATCTGGGTGTGCGCTTTATCCAGCGTATAGGTTTCGGCCGCCAACAGAGGTGCCGGAATTTGGCTGAGGCCGAGAAGGGCGGCGCCGGCGATGGCAATAAATTTGGTGTAGTACATTGATGGCTCCTGGTTATTTGGGTAGATGAGTTGCAAATTTATAACAATGTTGGCGGCGCCTTTAAAGCGCAACGAATACGGCGATGGCGATGGGGATGGCGGCGACGATGCCGAGCACCATGGGGCCGAAGGCGCCATGGCGGCCGAGGGGCAGGCGCTGGGCCAGGGGCGGCGCCACGAACACCAGGATCAACAGCGCCAGCGCCGGCCGGCTGGCGCTTTCGGCAAACAGCCCGAGGTTGACCGCCAAGCCCAGCAAAACGCCGCCGCCGCCGAGCGCGCCCATGGCGCTTAGGGGGTAACGGGCCCGCGGCCAGTTCCATAACAAATAGCCCGCCACCGCACTGGCCAGCGCCGCCGCCAGTTGCGCGATCCCTGCGCTGCCCCCGAGGAGCGCCAGGATGCCGAGCCCGATGGCGGCGAACAGCAGCATCAAGGCGGGCGCCGATTTCGATTCTTCCGGCTGGCCGGTCAGGCGGATGATGATGAACGCGCCGCAGGCCCAGGATACGGCCATGGTGACGCCGATTTCGCTCGAGTAGTCGAGCATTTCGCGCCAACCCAGCCAGGCGACGATCAGCGCCGGCCAGACGAGGATCATCGGCAACCGGAATTTTTCCACGGCGCCGAGAATATCCGCAATGAAGCCGAGACCGACGCCGATCAAGGCCACAAAGAGCAATTTCTGCAAGGCCGCGTCGGGGGGGAAATCCGGGAGCCCCAAGCGCAGCACATATCCGGCGCTGAAGGCGAGGCCGATGGCGCCGCCGGCCAGCAGCGGCCCCAGCCGGGCGCCAAAGGCAAAGCGCAATATCCCGGTCAGCACTAGCCGCCAGCAACGGCACAATGGCGGTATTGATCAGCGCGTCTAAGGCGGCGTCTTCCATGCATCCCCTTACGATTTATTCCGGGCCGAATTCGTGCTATCGGAAAATCTGGCACCGGGGCAATCGGAGTGCAAGGCCAAGCACGCGCCGAAGCCCGAAATTCGGATGGAACCCATTATGTTTGCCCGCCGTATCTTCCTTTCCGTTACCCTTCTTGGGCTGTTTGGGCTTTTCCTGGCTTTCCCGTCCCGCGCCGGCGAGGTGGAGGTTGTCGCCGCCAAGGCGCGATTGGTGCAAAGCGGGGCCGCCTCGGTGTGGCGCTTCGAGGTGACCTTGCGCCACGCAGATGCGGGCTGGAACCACTACGCCGACAGCTGGGAAATCCTGGCCCCGGACGGCAAATTGCTGGGCCGGCGGGTGCTGTTGCATCCGCATGTTGGCGAGCAACCCTTCACTCGTAGCCTGGTTGGCGTGCAAATCCCGGCGGCCATTACCAAGGTGCGCCTCCGGGGCCACGACAAGCGCCACGGATACGGCGGCAAGGAACTGGTGATCGAGCTGCCCACCGATTGATTGCAGCGCGTTAGCCCGGAAAAAACCGCCCTGCCGGGCAGAATTTGCCGCAAAATTGCCGCTCGATGATTTATGGCAAATGGAAAATCTTATATATTTCAATATCTTATAACATTCTCTCCGTTTGGCACCGATGCTGCATGTCTGCTCCTTTGGGAAACGCGCCGGGGAGCGCGAAAAACCTGAGAAATCACCAGAAGACGATCGCCAGAATGGAGGAAACCATGCGCATTTCAAAATTGGCCGCCGACTTTACCGCCGTCTTGGGGCTGTTTGGCGCCGGATATATGTTGTTTATCCTCAATTGAGTCGCCGCCCGGCGCCGGCATTTTGGCCGCTTCGAGGGGCCGGATGGCAAACAGATAGACCAGCATGACGGCGCTGGCGCTGATCGCCATGGCCGCCGTCATGGGCACCGCCGTGCCGTCGGCGAACAGCGCCAGCAGCGCCGAGACGGTGGCGGTCATGACGCTGAGCATAAAGCCCTGCAGGGACGAGGCCGAGCCGGCGATGGTGGTGAACGGGCTCAGCGCGCCGGCCGAGATTTGCGGCATGACGAACGCAAAGCCGATCATATAGATCGCCATCGGCGCGATGATCGCCAGCCAGTGTTGGAGGCCGGCGAGGGCCAGGGCGAACACCACGATGGCGGCGGCCAAGCATACCACGGCGCCGATCAGGATCATCGTGTCCATGCCGGTGCGCTCCACATAGCGCGCCGCCAGAAACGAGCCGGCCATGAAGCCGAGCGGCAGGATGGCGAACAAAACGCCGTAAAATGTCGGGCTGAGGCCGTAAAGGCCGATCAGCACCCCCGACGACGAATTCAGATATGCCGCCAGCCCCGAGATCAGAAAGGCGCCGGCCAGGGCGTAGGCCAGGAACACCCGGTTGCGGCCAATCTCGGCGTAGTTGCGGATCACCGTCATCGGCCGCATGGCGCGGGCGTTTTTGACGCCTAAGGTTTCGGTGAACAGGAAATAGATCAGCCCGAACATCAGCGTGCCGTAGCCGGCCATGATCAGGAACAACACCTGCCAGGGAAAATGCTCGGCGACGATGCCCCCCGATACGCCGGTCACCAGGCTCACCGTGGCGCCCACCATCATGATAATCGACAGCAACCGGCCGAGCCGTTCCCGGTCATGGATATCGCGGGCGGCGGCGTTGGCGAGGATGCGCCCGGACGCCGCCGCGACGCCTTGCACGAACCGCCAGAACAAGATCCCCTGAAGATCGCCGCTGGCGGCGACGCCGAGGGCCGCGGTCACGAACAGGACAATGCTCACCAATATCACCGGCTTGCGCCCGAACCGGTCGGACAGCGGCCCATAAAGCAGATGCCCGGCCGCCATCCCGGAAAACAACGCGGTCAGGGCGAACTCGGTCTCGCCGACCGAGGCGCCGATATCCTCGGCCAGGGACGGGATCACGGGCAGGAACATATCGGTGGCCATGGGACCCATCATCACCAGCATGCCGAGGATGGCGGCCAGCAGCCGGAAGGCGCGCGCTTCCTGGGTCACGATATTCTACCGCCGCCGCCACGCGCCGGAACCAGCGGGCGCATCAGGACCAGATAGGCCACCACCGCCCCGCCGCCGCCGCAAGCCAGCAAGACCGCCATCGGGCGCGCCGTGCCGTCATCGGCGGCGCCGAGCGCGAACATGGTCGCCGCGCCGATCGTGAGGCTGATCAAGCCAAAGAGGGCGCCGGCGCGCCCGGCCATGGCCTTGAAGTTGGTCAGCGCCCCGGCGATCAGCAGCGGATTGATCAGCCCGAAGCCTAGTAGCGCGATAAAGCACGGGCCCAGCAGCGCCGCGGCGGAGACCTGGCCGGTGGCCACGAACAAGGCGAACGCACCGCCGCCGAGGCCCATGCTGGCGGCGCCGGCGGCGGCCAGGCCGCGCATGCCCAGATATTTCAAGGCCGGCCCGACCAAGGCGGCGCCGATCAGGTTGGCCGACATGACGGCGGCGAACTGAGTGCCGAAGACGCCCGGCGATTGCCCGAGCACCGCCATCATCACCGGCGCGATGCCGCCGAGGATGGCGAACAGGACCATATAGGTGCCGATGCCGACGGTCAGGTGCACGGCGAAATACCTGTCGGCGATGATGCCCCGCCAGGCGGCGAACAGGCCGAACAGGCGCAGCGCCCCCGGGTCCGGTGTTTCGAGGGATTCCCGAAGGGCCAGGGCGATCACCAGCCAGCCGGCGCCGCTGATCGCTGCTTGCGCGAAAAATATCGGCCGCCAGCCGAAATTTTCGGTGATCAGGCCGAACAGCGCCGGGCCGATCACCGCCGCCGAGCCCACAACCACCAGAAGATAGGCATAGAGCCTGGCGCTAGTGGCCACGTCGAACTGGTCGCGGACCACGGCGCGGGACGCGATCATGACGCCCGAGACCCCGAGGCCCTGGACGAAACGCAAGGCAATCACCGGTGCGGCGCTGTCCATAAACGCGATGGCGAAGGCGGCGACGGTAAACAGGGCAAGGCCCAGGTTCAATATGGGCCGCCGCCCGAAGCGGTCGGCCAGCGCCCCGGCGAAGACCTGCCCGGCGGCCATGCCGGCGGTAACCGCCGCCAGGGTCATTTTGATGGCGCCGGCGGAGGCGTCCAGGCCTGCCTGCATGGCGCCAAAGGCGGGCAGCGCCGCATCCATGGCCAGCGGCCCCAAAAAGGTAACGCCGCCCAAGACCAGAAAGGTCTGCAGGAAGGGACTGGTTGTCATATTTTTTTTCACGGGTCCGGATTTAAAGTCGGCCAACGCCGGGGCCCTTCCCTAGCGGCTTGGGGGGTGGGATGCAAACCTGGAAGCCGGGCTCGATAGACTCGAGCCCGGCTGGGGATGGCCGGGACGGCCAGCCGGGCGCCGCCGAGATTCGCTCCCCCTGCCTAGCGCCTGCCCATGCACGCCGTGCATGGCGAATGCGACATGCGACACGCGAAATACCATGTACATCATTGTCATTTGTTAACATTCCTATACATTCTTGGTCATTGTACCGAGCCGAACGGCACCAAAAACCTATTTGGTTATGCGCCGCGCGCATGGCGACGCCAGACACGCAACCGCAATCCCGCCCCGGTATGGGGCGCGGAAATGCTGGGTTTCTGTCGAAATTGAAAGAGACAGGAACTTAGCACAAAAATGGAACAAAGTAAAGGAAATTGAGGTTAACGGTACCACTCTGGCCCGGCTGGGGATGGCTGGGACGGCCAGCCGGGCGCCACCATGGCTCGCTCCCCCTGCCGCAGTTAAAGAGTTTTCACCACAAGAAACGGTGAGGTTGTGAGCAGCTTACATCATGACAGTATACTTACTTTAATGACATAAAATAACAATAATTAAGTATACTGTCATGAAATTCTGACATGAAATTTTGATGAAATTCTGACTGTCATGAAATTCTGGCACTTTCTTTGTCGGGGAAGTTTCCACAGATCATATCTGCGATCCGATCAAGCGTTCTGCCGCGAAATTTCATTTCTCCTCGCTTTGAGCGGTGTAATAAATTCCTTCACCATAACAAATTGGAGTCCCACGCCCGATCCGCTCCAAGAGTGTATTGTGGTGCCGATCATTTTTCCTCAATGAGGCGTAAATTATCTCTTCGTCTGATAAGTTTTGTGAGACAAGCCGCTGTAGCATTGTACAAATCTCGGGTTCACTTAGCGCACCCGATACTGACCACACCTGCTTATGGTCGTCTCCGTCAAACTTTCTAATTTTCCAAATTCTTGCCACTACGATCCTCCTAACATTTGTCGGCAAGCCTATTCAAAACATGGCTTGCTCAAGAAGTTAGTTAATCCCAAAAATCTTCATCGCGCATTACCCGCCATACCTTGGGGTAGATGTTGCAAAATCCTACTACATCTAGTAGTTTTCGTGAATGGCCCGCGCAAATCCAATTTCTGCAAAGCCCGGCGAGGAATTTGTACCGCCTTCAGAGAAGCAGTTCGATAATGCCCGGTGGCTGGCCGCTTACAAAAATATCAAGCTGCCGGCGAATTGCCGATCCGATCAGCGCGCCTGCTGGCGATGGATACGCGAACATTTAAATCGCATCGACCGGGAAGATGCGCGCAGCATGCAAGTCGATTTCAAACGGTTCGACTTGGATATGGACAACCCATTCTCTGTCATTGGCGCCTTGAAATATAGGGGTAAGGTATTGGACACGGAAGCAGAAGAAGAACAGCACAATATTCGCCGATCACATAAAATGCTCAAGGCCGGATCCGATCCATTCTCAATCGCCGACCGTCTGGACGTCACGGATGCATGGATGCATGAGCGAGTTCGAGAAGTCGAGAGCGAGGGGTTCCCTGTCGAATGGGGCTAAATTGAATTAATTATACTGTCCCGAGATACCCCAACCCATAATCGCCCGAAAGTTTGGTCTCGGGCTCGGCAATAGAAGGAATCTCATGGCTACTTCACCACGAACAAGCGATTTCTGTAAGAAAGCATGGGGGGTGTTTCTCGCTATCATTTTCTTTTGGATTCTTACGCCTGTCGTGACCGCGCTTCTTATTCGCTGGTTTGGCCTCAATGACCTCCAGACGCATGGGCAAATCGGAGACCTCTTCGGTTCCATCAACGCGCTTTTGTCGGGACTAGCGCTCTTTGGTGTTGTCGTAGCTATCTACTTGCAGTGGCGGGATTTGCAGGAGCAAAGGAAAGAAACCAGAGATTTACAGGGAAATACAACGAGAAACGGCAAATTCTCTCCGAGATGCAATGTATGCAACCTCCTTCTCTAAGATTTACGACATCCTCGACGACAAGAGCATCATTAGACCTGTTGCAAAAGTCGGTTAGAGAAATCCAATTCCCGCAACCCATTGAAAACAAACAATTCCTAATTTATCGTGTTTTGTTTCTTTTCAATGGGTTAGCATTTTCAACGTCATGCCTTCCGACTTTTGCAACAGGTCTATTGGTCGAAGACGTCGCAAATAAAAGACTCAGTGAATTTTTTGAAGAAACAATTTGGTTGGCTATTAAGCCAGCTCATGATGGTTTCTGGCAGGTAGCAAAGAACAATGAAAGCATGGGAGCCTATGGATTAATGGCATCAGCGCGTGACTGGCTACGTCTGGGAGCTTATATCATTAAACAAATTTCTTCCAATAAATGTATAGGCAAACACTTCAA
>JAYGEH010000156.1:0-6676 GCA_046582475.1 Rhodospirillales bacterium | reverse complement strand
GAATTCCCAACTCGAGGCGACGATGATGGTGGCCGCGAACATGGCCAGCACCCCGAAATTGAAAACCATGCCGGCATCTAAGTTTTGGCGCTGAAACCGGATGCGCCTTTGCACCGTCTCGCCGGCGCGCATGCGCGTGATGGTGCGCCGGATGACAGGCGCCAGAATTCCGTAGAGCGCCATCAACAGGATGATATCCACCCAGGGACGGAATAGGCCCTCGCGGAAAATCCACAGCCATTCCCAACTGTAGCGTTCGACCGAAATGAACATGTAACGCTCGACCAAACCGCCGAGCACAAAGCCCAGGATCAACGGCGGCCGCGGCCAGCGCAACCGCTTCATCATCCAGCCGATGAAACCAAAGATCAGCAGCGCCGAGATGTCGCCCCAGGAATTCTGCCCCTGGAAAGCGCCAATGTAGGTAATGGCAAGCACCACCGGCGCCAAAATCCCGATCCGGATCAGGGCGACCTTGGCCAACTGGCTAGCGAACATAAAGCAGATGCCGGCGCCAAGGATATTGGCGAGGGCGACGGACCAGACCAGGGTGTAGGTAATATCGAGCCGCTTGGCCAACATTTCCGGCCCCGGTATCAGGCCATGAATAAGAAAGGCGCCCAAAATCAAGGCCATGGAGGCCGATCCGGGCACGCCGAAGGCGATGGTCGGCAGCAAGGCGCCGCCTTCCTTGGCGTTGTTGGAGGACTCGGACGCGATCACGCCGCGCACGTCGCCCTTGCCAAAGGTCTTGCCCGAATCCTTGATCGAACGGACCGCGTGCCCGTAGGCGATCCAGTCGATGACTGAGGCGCCGATGCCGGGGATGGCGCCGAGGCCGGAGCCGATGCTGGCGCACCGGAGCACCAGGAATTTGTTGCGGAAGACATCCTTGACGCCCTCCCACTGGGACCAGCGCGATCCGATGTTGACGCCGCCCGAGATCGATTGGCGGGTGATCACCATGTCGGCGATTTCTGGAACCGCGAACAGGCCGAGGGCCAGCGGCACCACCGGCAATCCGTCATAGAGATAGATGGTGTCGAAGGTCCAGCGCAGGGTTCCGGTCTGCGGATCGTCGCCGGCGGTCGCCACCATCAGCCCGATGCAGGCCGCCGCCAGCCCCTTCAAGGGGGTCGAGCCCGAGAGCACGGCGACCAGCGACAACCCGAAGACGCAGATCGCCAGCAGTTCCGGCGAGCCGATCTGCAAAATGATCGGACGAATAATGGGAATCGCAAGGGCCAGCATCATGGCCCCGTAAAGCCCGCCGATCACCGAGGCGGTGAACGCCGCCCCGAAGGCGCGCCCGGCTTCGCCCTTGCGCGCCATCGGATAGCCATCGAGGATGGTGGCCGCCGAGCCGACGGTGCCGGGCACGCCGAAGAGGACCGCCGGGATGGTATCGGAGGTCACCACCACCGAGCTCAGCCCCATCATGAAGGCCAGCGCCGTGAACGGGTCCATGTTGAAAGTGAAAGGCAGCAAAAGCGACAGACCGACCAGGCCGCCGAGGCCTGGGATGACGCCGAGCACCAAGCCGATGAGCACGCCGAGGCCGAGGAAGGACAGGCGCAACGGGTCAGACAATGCCACGGCGGCGGTGAGCGCCGCATCGAGCATGTTGGTATCCACTTATTCAGCGTCCCGTTTGATATCGTAACTCCGGCGCCCGCGCGGCTGCCGTGATGTCCGCCTCAATCCGGCGCCGGCACAAGGCCGCATCGGCAGCGAGATCGGTTGCAATTTTTCGCTGCTTGGATTGTTCGCCCATGAACCTCCCCTGGGACATTGAATTTGGCCGCCATTCTAGAGAAACTTGATCTGATGGCAATCGTTCAAAATTCCGTCGCCGCGATGCGCAGCACCGATCGGGAATTTGCGCCCAATTCCGGACCTTGAGCGGCGCCGGATACCGGTTCGCATTTTTTCCGAAATCGGCCATCGAATTCACAATTCAGGACGTGACCATGTGCGCGGCGATCAGACTCGCGGTGGCAACGCGGCAAACCGCCGTTTGCCGGCCAGAATGGCGTCGAGCTCGGCGAGTTCTGCGTCGCGTTTGTGATAGCCGCATTCGGTGATGGTCTCGCTTGCAAAGGCCAGGCGCTTTCCCGCTTCCGCTTTTAGCCCTTCGATCGCGGCGGCGTCCGGCAGGTTGGGTTCCGGCGGGCTGTCGCCGGCCAGCCCGTTGAGCGGCGCGAATGCCTCAATCCGGGCAAACGCCAGGCGCGCGGCTTCGAGGGCCATATCACAGAGGTGCAGGCGCATCGGCCCCAACGCGGCGATCTCTTCGACTTCCTCGAGATCGCGCTCGGCACCCTGCCAATCGCCGAGGGCGCGGCGGAAACCGGCGCGGGCCAGGAGGCCGTGCGGAATATAATCGCTCTGGCCGGCACGGCGCAGTTCCTGGTCGGATTCGTCGAGCCTTGTGCGCGCAATGGACGCATCATCACGGGCAACCGGCGATGCGGGTTGCAAGGCGACGGTTTCCAGGGCGAGACCCAGATGCGCCTGGCCAAGGCTAAGCAGATTGAGGGCAATATCTAGCAGACTGGCACTCGGCAATTTCATCCATTCAAGCGTCTGTAACACGTGGTCGCGAGCGGCCGCCCATTCGCCTTTGCAAATAAGGAGGTCGCAATAATGATAGCCCTGGAGGGAATAAAGCAGTGGGTAATCGGGCTGCCATTCCCTTTGCCGTCGCACCGCCTCGGCAAAAAGGTCTTCGGCTTCTTCCTGGCGTCCGGCGGCATGGAGTGCGTTGGCGTGGATTGTCCGACCAAATATCATTCGAGCGGAATCGCCGCTCTCGTCGGCGTGCTCGACCGACCGCGCCGCACTTGCCATGGCGCCGGCAACCTCGCCGGTGACGAGTTCGGCCTCACTGAGATTGTGGGCAATGATTGAGGCATTTTCCCAGTTTGGCACCGCCTCATCCCTTTGTAGACCAGTTCGCATGGCCGGTAGGGCTTCGGCGATTCGCCCCTGACCGCGAAGGCCAAACGCAGCTTCGGCAAGTACCCAGGTCTTTTCGTGTTCGTCGAGCGTCGCGACCGGTGTCACAAACGGCGTGTCGAAGAACCAGGATATCGCCGCGAGATCACTGCCGGTCGCCCCGAGCGTTTTTTTCGAATAATATTCAAGCTCGCCATCGGGCCGCCGCCGGATAATGCGGTCAATATAAATTTCATCGAGCGCCTCTTGATAGCGGCCGGCGCGGCAGCCGTGGGAGATCGCCTGATAGAGCGGCGTTAAATCGGCAAGCGACGGTGTGTCGCCTTCTTCTGTGGCGCGGAGATGCTCGTAAAGCCGGCCGTGTGCGGCGCGCCAGGCGCCCTCGTTACCCACTTCCAGCCGGCCGCCGAACCACTCGCGGACCAGCGGATGGGCGTCGAGGCCGCCGGGATCCAACGTGTCCGGCGGCGCCAGCAGCCGCGCCTGGGGCAGATCGGCGACGCTGCGCCGCCATTGGTCCGGGCCGAGATCAACGATTGCGTCCGTCAGCCCGCCGATCGCCGGCGAAGCTCGCAGGGCATCCAGGCAATCGCCGCTCGCCGGCCGGTCGAACAGTCCGACCATGCGCATGATGGCGAGCAGCACCGGGCTGTCCGCCAGCCACTCCCGTTCGATGGATTTCATCACCCGCCGGGCGTGTTCGTGGCGGGGATCGTCCGCATCGGCCATCAAGGCAACCATATGATCGCGCCGCCGGACATCGCCGTCATGCACAATTTTCAGGTAACTTGCCAGCAAGCTCAAGGCCAGCGCCTGGCCTTCGAAATCTTCGACGGCGTTTGAAATTTGATCGTCCGTGCCCCAGACGCCGTTTTCTTTCAGCAACTGGGCGCCGGCTTCTTCGGAGAGTTTTTCGAGATCGGTTACCGGGGCGGCGCCCTTCCACTTGCCGATATCCAAGACCGCCACCCGGCTGGTGAGCACGACCAGGCCATGATCGGCGCCGGTTGGCATCGCGGCGAAGCGGCGCAGCAACTGGCGCAGGCCTTGGTCCTTCAATTGGCCGAACTGCGGGCCCGGGCCGTGCTGCAATGGCTCGACACCATCCAACAATAGCAGGACCCGCCGGGTGGCCAAGGCTTCGGCTATCGCCTCGCCCTTAACGGTGGCGCTGGTCGTGTCGAGGGCCAGTGCGAGCTTGCCGATTGCCCAGTCGAGGAACTGTTCGGCGGTCGTCGCCCGCTGCTTCGAGCCCTGGCTGTAAAACGACCAGCCGAGCACCGCTTCGGCGCCGCGATATTGTTCCTGTTGCAGACGCAGCAGCCATTCGTTGACCAGCGACGACTTGTTGGCGCCCCCCTCCGCCACCAGAGACTGGATGTTGGTTTGGCCGCCCTCCCACGCCGCATCCAGCCGCGCCAGTTCATCGTCGCGCCCGACCAGGCGTTCATAGGGCGTCTCGGGCAGATGGTCGATGTCGACAAAATCCGGCGGCGGCTTCGACGCCGCTTCATTCGATTTCGCGATGGGCTCGACAATCTCGGCGATCTCGTCGGCGATTGCGGCCATGCTTTGGTCGCGCTCGTGTTGGCGAAAACCCGAAAGGGACTTGGCATCCGGAGGGCGAATGTCGAATCCATCAATCAGCTCAAGCCCCTTTTTCGGAACGGGCGAAAGCAAAATCGGATAGAAGCGGACTTTATCGCCGTTGGCCTGCCGTTCGAGGATTAATTTGATTTCGGTTTTGACCACATAGTCCGATGCCAGCGAATGGCGGGAGGCCAGCAAAATGCAAATGTCGCAGATCGCGAGCTTGGCTTTGATCTCGGCGTCCCACTTGTCGCCGCCTTTTTTATGCTTGTCGACCCAGACTTCGAACACGCCATTTTTGACCGCCGGCGCGAGGAAGGACTGCACGTAGCTCAGCCATGCGACCTCACCGTCACCGGGATTATCCGGCTCGTCCTTGTGGCTGTAGCTGATGAATATGACCGGTTTGGCCGAGCCGCCTGTCATTTCCTGCCCGCGCCTCCACGTCAGATTACCAAAGCGTGCAAGAATATTGCTCTGGCGTCAATAACCGATGGCGGGCACGTTTTAGACGCTGGAAAATGTCTAGGAATGTTAACAAATGTGCATAAATGACAACAATGTTAATGTTATTTGGCGTGTCGCATGTCGCACCCAACGGCGCCACTTGCCCGCCGGGGAAAACCGATTAACATTCGATGCGCGCGCGCTACCCGCCGCGAGGGGAGGAATAAATGGCCGATCACACGGTAACGCTGGACACATCCACATCACCCGCCGGAATTTCGTACGCCGATAATTTCAACGTGGCGGTGCCGTTTATCGACCGCCATATTTCCGAAGGCCGCGGCGAACGCATCATCATCCGCTGCCATGGCGGCGGCACGGTCACCTATGCCGAGCTGGCCGAAAACGTGGGCCGGGCCGGCAACGCGCTGACCGGCCTTGGCCTCGGCAAGGGCGAGCGGCTTTTAATGATGGTCAAGGATGCGCCCGAGTTTTTCTACGCCTTCTGGGGCGCCATCAAGGCGGGCATTATCCCGGTGCCACTGAACACCCTGCTCAGGGCCAAGGATTACGCCTACATGATCGAAAATTCCGAGGCCGCCGGCATCGTCTATTCGGAGGAATTCGCGGCCGAGGTGGAACCGGCCATCGCAGCCGCGAAGCATAAACCCGAAGTGACCTTAAAAGCCGCCGGCGGAAGCGAAAGCCTTTTGCGGCGGATGGAGGGCGCCTCGGCGGAACTGCAGCCGGTGGCGGCCAAGCCCGGCGACGATTGCTTCTGGCTCTATTCATCGGGTTCCACCGGCAACCCGAAGGGCGTGGTCCACGCGCAAAAAGACATGGTGGTTACCAGCCAGTATTACGGCGTCGAGACCATCGGCCTCGGCGAAAGCGATGTGGTTTTTTCGGCGGCCAAGCTGTTCTTCGCCTACGGCCTCGGCAACGCCATGACCTTTCCCTTGTGGTCGGGCGCCGAAGCGGTGCTGTTCGAAGGCGCGCCGGCGCCGAAGGTCGTGCACGAAATTATCGAGGAACATAAACCAACCGTCTATTTCGGCGTCCCCACCCTTTATGCGGCGCAACTGCGCAGCTTCGAAGAGCGCGAGCCCGATCTGGCCTCGCTCAGGCTATGCATTTCGGCGGGCGAGGCGTTGCCGCCGGACCTCTTGAAACGCTGGTCGGAGCGCACCGGCCTGACCATCCTCGACAGCATCGGCACCACCGAAATCCTGCACATATTCCTGGCCAACCGGAACGACGATTTCAAGCCCGGCTCGAGCGGCAAGACGGTGCCCGGATACGAAGGCCGCATCGTCGGCGAAGACGGCAACGAAGTGCCCGACGGCGAAACCGGCAGCCTGATGATCCGCGGCGATTCGCTTCTGAAGCTGTATTGGCGCAACCCGGAAAAGACCGCCGAAGCCATGCAGGGTGGCTGGATGTACACCGGCGACACCTATTACAAGGACGATGAGGGCTTCTTCTTCTGCTGCGGGCGTTCCGACGACATGTTGAAAGTCGGCGGCATCTGGTGCTCGCCGGTGGAGATCGAGGCCAAACTGGTGGAGCACCCGAAGGTGCTGGAAGCCGCCGTGGTGGGGCGCGCCGACGAAAATGAATTGATCAAGCCGGAAGCCTTTATCGTGCTCAACGATGCCGGCGACGCCTCGGACGCTTTGTC
>JAYGEH010000117.1:0-7064 GCA_046582475.1 Rhodospirillales bacterium | reverse complement strand
GACGATGCACTGATAATGTTTTGGCCCGCGTATCAACATGCCCCGCAAGACGCCACAGACTGACGGTTCCGGTTTGAATGATTAGCGCGACCAACCAAACAAGCGTTTCGCGCCTTGTGCGCCAAAGTGAAATATGGCCTTTTAACGACAGGGATAAATACTTGGTCAGTGATTTTTGCATATTGAGAGACTTTCATTGGTCTGGAAATCTCAAAATATGAATCGCTTCAGGTGTTTATCCCGTTAAGTCGGGTACTGTGGCCAGAAACCGAGCTTTGGGTTACAAAAACGAAGAAAGCCTTTTGGTTACTCCGATCAACGTTCCGACATCCACTTATACCGCCCTATGGTGCCCGGGCGCATATTGGCCTGTTAAAAAACACATTGGACAGAAAAATGGCCAACCGAACTTCTTACCTTGGGTGCCGCTATTTATGCGTAGCGGCAGACTGGATTCTCTCGTAATTCCATAGTCTATACCGCCGGCCTAATCCCCCTCTAAAGAATAAACTTCGACAGATCGCCGTCTTTGAGCAAATCGCCGACCCGTTCGCGGACGATCTTGGCGTCGATGACGATGACTTCGCCGGCCCGGTCGGTGGCGGTGAAGCTGATCTCTTCCAATAATTTTTCCAGCACCGTATGCAGGCGCCTTGCGCCGATATTCTCCACCGTCGAATTGATGTCGGCGGCCAGTTCGGCCAGCGCGTCGACAGCGTCGTCGGTGAAGCTCAGGGTGACTTCCTCGGTTGCCATCAGGGCGATATACTGGGTGATAAGGCTGGCTTCCGGCTCGGTCAGGATGCGCACGAAATCTTTCGTGGTGAGGGCCGCCAGCTCCACCCGGATCGGCAACCGGCCCTGCAATTCCGGTAATAGGTCCGATGGTTTGGCCATATGAAAGGCGCCGGACGCGATGAACAGGATGTGATCGGTCTTCACCGTGCCGTGCTTGGTGGCCACAGTGGTGCCCTCGATCAGCGGCAACAGATCCCGCTGCACGCCCTCGCGGCTGACCTCGCCGCCGCCGCGCTCCGAGCGCACCGTGATTTTGTCGATCTCGTCGAGGAAGACAATGCCGTTATTTTCCACCGCTTCGATGGAATCCCGCACAACCGCGTCGTCATCCAACAGCTTGTCGGCTTCTTCGGCCATCAAGATGGTGTAGGATTCCTCGACGCTCATGCGCCGCGGCTTGGTGCGTCCACCGCCGAAGGCCTTGCCCATGATATCGCCCAGATTGATCATGCCCATCTGGGCGCCGGGCATATCGGGGATGTCGAAGGTGGGCATGCTCATCGAAGATTGATCGGCCACCTCGACCTCGATCTCCTTTTCCGAAAGTTCGCCCTCGCGCAGCATCTTGCGGAACTTCTGGCGCGTATCGGCGCTGGCGTTATCGCCCACCAAGGCGTCGAGGACGCGCTCCTCGGCGTTCATCTCGGCCCACGCGGTCACCTGTTTGCGTTGCCTCTCGCGGGTATCGTGAATGGCGATTTCGACCAGATCGCGGACGATCGATTCCACATCACGGCCGACATAGCCAACCTCGGTGAATTTGGTCGCTTCGAGCTTGATGAACGGCGCTTGCGCCAGCTTGGCCAGGCGGCGGGCGATCTCGGTCTTGCCGACGCCGGTGGGGCCGATCATCAGGATATTTTTCGGTAATACTTCTTCGCGCAAATCTTCCGGCAATTGCTGGCGGCGCCAGCGGTTGCGAAGGGCGACCGCGACGGCGCGCTTGGCGTCGTCCTGGCCGATGATGAAACGGTCGAGCTCGGATACGATTTCGCGGGGGGAAAAATTGGTCATGATTGGGTGATTTTCTCGATAACAACGGAGCCGTTGGTGTAAACGCAAATGCCGGCGGCGATCTCCATGGAGCGGCGCGCGATGGCCTCAAGCTCGAGCCCATCCTGGTCGATCAGCGCCCGTGCCGCCGCCAGCGCATAATTGCCGCCCGAGCCAATGCCGATGATGCCGTCTTCGGGCTCTAATACATCGCCGGTGCCCGATACGATCAGCGAGACTTTTTCGTCGGCCACCGCCATCAGGGCTTCCAGGCGGCGCAGGTAACGGTCGGTGCGCCAATCTTTTGCCAGCTCGACGCAGGCCCGGGTCAATTGCGCCGGGTGCTGTTCCAGCTTGCCTTCGAGCCGTTCGAACAAGGTAAAGGCGTCGGCGGTAGCGCCGGCGAACCCGGCGATCACATTGCCGCCGGAGCCGAGCCTGCGCACCTTGACCGCGTTCGATTTGACAACGGTGTCGCCCATGCTGACCTGGCCGTCGCCGGCGACGATGACCTCGTTGCCTTTGCGCAGGCACAATATGGTGGTGCCGTGCCAGACCGGGCCGGAATTTTCCGACATTGCATCCCTTCCTTCTTAGATTTATTTCGGACAGTCCGCCGGACCGCCCTGATATCAGGAGGACTTAGTTTTAATTGAGCGCCCGGTCAATGGCGGCTAGCGCGTGCCCGCGAATAATTGTTAAGGGTGGCGAAGCGGCAACGAACTTGCTACAAGTGCGCCCGCATTTCCGCCATTAACGAAAATCATCGGAGTTGGTCCCATGCGCCAGGCGCGTGTCGAGCGAAATACCAAGGAAACCCGTATTGCGGCGGAGGTCAATTTAGACGGCAGCGGCGTTTATGACGTGGCCACCGGCATCGGTTTTCTCGATCACATGCTGGAACAGTTTTCCCGGCACAGCCTGATCGATCTGACCGTCAAGGCCGAGGGTGATCTGCATATCGATTTTCACCACACCACCGAAGATACCGGCATCGCCATCGGCCAGGCGGTCCGCGAAGCCCTTGGCGACCGCGCCGGCATAACCCGCTACGGATCCGCCCTGGTGCCCCTCGATGAAGCCTTGAGCCGGGTCGTGGTCGATTGTTCGAACCGGCCTTATTTGATCTGGAAGGTTTCGTTCAACGCCCCCAAGCTGGGCGAGATGGATACCGAACTGTTCCGCGAATGGTTCCAGGCCATTTCCCAGGCGGCCGGGCTGACCCTGCATATGGAATGCCTCTATGGGGAGAACAGCCACCATATCGTGGAATCCCTTTTTAAGGGGCTGGCCCGCGCCTTGCGCCAGGCGATCAGTATCGACGCCGGCGCGCCCGGCTCGGTTCCCTCCACCAAGGGCGTGCTGTCGGACGCGAACTGACCAAGAGCAGTCCGAATTTCCGGTATTTATTCCAAGGATCAGAGGCCAAATTGATAGAAAGGGCATAGACGCGGGTGCGCATCTATACGGTATTCACGCCGACCCAAATTGCAGAAGGCGGCCCTGGCGCGGGGGGCGATCCCGGCGCCGGGAGCAATCCCATCGCCGACGCCGAGGCGGTCAAGGAAGGCTTTTCCTGGCCGGCCTTTGTGCTGTCCATTTTCTGGGCCCTCTGGCACCGTTTGTGGCTGGCGGCGCTGATATTTTTTGCCGCCAACTTGGGCCTGGGCGCGGCTTTGGCGCTGAGCGGCGCCGATCCGCTGACCTCGGCGGCCGCCTCCCTGGGGCTGGCCGCCATCATCGGCTGGACCGCCAACGATCTGCGCCGCGCCAAGTTGTCGGCCCAAGGTTTCGCCGAGCGGGCGCCGGTGATCGCCACCACCGTGGAGGCCGCCATCCGCCGGTATTTCGAAGCCGTGCCCACCAGCCTACCGGGTGCGCCGGCATGAGCAATCTCAACGTGGTAATCATCGATTACGGGTCGGGCAATCTGCGCTCGGCGGAAAAGGCCACGGCCCGGGCCGCCGATGAATTGGGCGGCGGTCAAGTGCTGGTCAGCGACGATCCCGCCGCGCTTGCCGCCGCCAGTCACATTATTCTCCCCGGCGTCGGCGCATTTCGCGACTGCCGTCTGGGCCTGGACGCGGTCGCCGGCATGGTCGATGCGCTGAACGGCGAAGTGATCGGCCGGGCCAAGCCGTTCCTCGGCATTTGCGTCGGCATGCAGCTGCTGGCCAGCATCGGGCGCGAACATGGCGAAACCCAAGGCCTGGGCTGGATCCCGGGCGAAGTGGCGGCGATCGAGCCGGTGGACAGGGCTTTGAAAATCCCCCATATGGGATGGAATTCCTTGGATTTTGATCCAAGCTCTCATCCGGTGCTCGAAGACTTAACCCCCGGTGACCACGCCTATTTTGTGCACAGCTTCGGCTTTCGAGCCGACCATCCGGGCGACGAATTGGCGCGCGTCGATTACGGCGGCCCGCTGACCGCCATGGTCGGGCGCGGCAATATTATCGGCACCCAGTTCCACCCGGAAAATAGCCAACGTTTCGGCCTGGCTTTTTTGTCCGCTTTCCTTACCTGGCGGCCATGATCTTTTACCCGGCCATCGATCTGAAGGACGGCCAATGCGTGCGCCTGCTGCGCGGCGAAATGGATCAGGCCACGGTGTTTTCGGGCGATCCGGCCGGCCAGGCGGGAAAATTCGCCGACGCGGGCTGTGCCTGGCTGCACGTGGTGGATTTGAACGGCGCCTTCGCCGGAACCCCGGTCAACGCCCCGGCGGTGGAGGCGATCCTGGCCGAAGTGGCGATTCCGATCCAACTCGGCGGCGGCATCCGGGATATGGAGACCGTGGCCATGTGGCTGGAAAAAGGTGTGCGCCGGGTGATTTTGGGCACGGCGGCGTTGAAGAACCCGGACCTGGTGATCGCCGCTTGCGCCGAATATCCGGGCCGCGTGGCCGTCGGTATCGATGCCAGGGGCGGGCGCGTCGCCGTCGAGGGTTGGGCCGAAACCTCCCAAATGGAGGCCGGCAATCTGGCCTTGAAATTCGAAGATGCGGGCGCCGCCGCCATCATCTATACGGATATCGAGCGGGACGGCGCCATGCAGGGACCCAATGTGGAGGCGACGATGGCGCTGGCGCGCGCCATCAAAACACCGGTGATCGCGTCGGGCGGCGTTGCCTCGATGCAAGACCTGGCGTCCTTGAAGGAAGCCGGCGGCGATATTCTGGACGGTGTCATTTCGGGCCGCGCCGTCTATGACGGGCGCATCGATCCGGCCGCGGCGGCGGCGCTGCTTAACGGCAACGGTGAAGGCGAATGAGGCCATGCTGACCACCCGCATCATCCCCTGCCTGGACGTGGACAAGGGCCGCGTCGTCAAGGGCATAAACTTCGTCGATCTTGTCGATGCCGGCGATCCGGTGGAGCAGGCGCGCCTCTACGATGCCGCCGGCGCCGACGAACTATGTTTCCTCGACATCACCGCCAGCCACGAAGGCCGCGACACCATATTCGACGTCGTGCGGCGCACCGCCGAGCAATGTTTCATGCCGGTCACGGTCGGCGGCGGCGTGCGCAATCTGGACGATATCAGGAACCTGCTGCTGGCTGGCGCCGACAAGACGGCGATCAATACCGCCGCCGTCTCCAACCCGGAATTCGTCGGCGAAGCGGCGCTGAAGTTCGGCAGCCAATGCATCGTCGTTGCCATCGATGCCAAGCGGGTGGGGCGCGATGGAGAAACCAGGTTCGAAGTGTTCACCCATGGCGGGCGCCGGGAAACCGGCATCGAGGCCGTCGGCTGGGCGCGGCGCATGGCCGAGCTTGGCGCCGGCGAATTGCTGCTCACCTCCATGGACCGGGACGGCACCAAGGCCGGCTTCGATCTGGAACTGACCCGCGCCATCGCCGATGCGGTAACCATTCCGGTGATCGCGTCGGGCGGCGTCGGCAGCCTGGATCACCTGGTGGATGGGGTGCGGCGCGGTCATGCCAGCGCCGTGCTGGCCGCCTCGATTTTTCATTTCGGCACCTTTAGTATCGCCGAGGCCAAGGCTCATATGCGGGGTGCCGGGCTGCAAGTGCGGCTGGATAATTAGGAATGAGCACCATGACCGGAACCGATAAGGACCATGCTTCGGACGTATTGGCGCGCCTCTTCGATGTGATCGAAAGCCGCAAGGGCGGCGATCTGGAAAGGTCCTACACGGCCAGGCTTTTGGCTGCCGGTAAACCGGAAATCGTCCGCAAGATCGGCGAGGAAGCCACCGAGGTTCTGACCGCGGCGCTGGCCGAGGGGCGCACCGAAGTGATCGCCGAAAGCGCCGATCTGTTGTATCATCTCCTGGTTCTCTGGGCGGCGGAGGGCATTCAGCCCGCCGAGGTGTGGGCCGAACTGGCCCGCCGCGGGGGAACGTCCGGGATCGAGGAAAAGCGGTCCCGCGATAAATAATGCGTTAAGGCGGGGGGTAATCCATGGCCTATGACGACGACAATGTATTCGCCAAAATCCTGAGGGGCGAAGTTCCCTGCGCCAAGGTCTATGAAGACGATCACGCCTTTGCCTTCAACGACATCAATCCACAGGCGCCGGTGCACGTGCTGGTGATCCCGAAGGGCTCCTATATGTCGATGGATGATTTTGCCGCCAATGCCACGGACGCCGAAATCTCCGGCTTTTTCCGCGCCGTCGGCGCCGTCGCCCGGCAATTGGAGCTGGACCAGCCCGGCTACCGCATCCTCGCCAACCATGGCAGCGACGGCATGCAGGAAGTGGCCCATTTTCACGTGCATATATTCGGCGGCAAGCTGCTCGGCCCGATGCTGCGCCGGGGCGGCTGATCCTTGGTATGAGCGCGCGCGATCCTCAATGCCGCGTTAACCAATTTGGGTTAGGTGTAGAGAGCCGGGCAGGACCGCAACAGATCTCGCACGGCCCCGGCATTCGTGGTATCATAAGCCGGAAACCTAATTACGGGCCCGGAAAAGGGTTTGGTGGCGCCGATGTCTGATGAAAATATGCTGGCGGCGAGCGAAGAGCCCGCGACCAGCGATAACGCCGGTTCCGCGCCGGCACCCAACTTGGATTTGAGCGATTCCCTTGGCGCCGCCTTTCTCAGCCAAAGCGAATCCCGCGAAGGCGCCATCCTGGATGTGAATATCGACATCGTCGCGGTGCTGGGCACGGCGGAATTGAAGGTATCGCAGATCCTGCAACTGGGCCGGGGCGCCGTCGTCGAATTGGACCGCCTGATCGGCGAGCCGGTCGATATCCGCGCCGAGCGGCAATTGATCGCCAAGGGCGAAGTGGTGGTGGTCGAA
>JAYGEH010000112.1:0-39039 GCA_046582475.1 Rhodospirillales bacterium | reverse complement strand
ATCCCGATAATCGGCAATCAAAAATATGCCGACGAAATAAAACGACATTATATCCAGACAGCCTCCAGTCCCATTAATATTCAACCACCCATATATATTGAAAGTGTTTGAATTATATCGGCTAAATGGGTTAAAAGAATTAGTGGTATAATGATTATCAATATACAACCCATTGGCGGGGAGCGCATATGCCTGGGAATTCCGACGGCATCGGTGAAGCAGGGCCGCCCCCTGCCCAAGATCTCGCCGCCCAGGATGATCCCGAACTTGAGCGCCTGACCGACAGCGGGCTTGATTGCCTGATTATGCTCGCCAAAATGTTTGAGAAGCCGGCAAATATTGGCCAGGTGCGCCATGCCCGCGGCAAAGTGGATGAGGTTTTCGATGAAACCGATATCCTGATCTCGGCCAAGGAGTTGGGCCTCAAGGCACGGGCCATCAATGCCGGGTGGGACCGGCTGGGCGGCGCCATAATCCTTCCCGCCATCGCCCGCAAACAGGACGGCGGCTACTTTGTGCTGGCCAAGATGAAGGACGACGCATCAGAAGTCCTGATCCAGGATCCGCAAACCGGACGCCCGCAAGCCCTCAGCCGCGCCGAGCTAGAGGCGATGTGGGACAGCCGCCTGATCCTCATCACCAGCAGAGCACACCTGACCGGTGATCTCAGGAGGTTCGACGTCTCCTGGTTCATCCCGGCGATAATCAAGTTCCGCCATTTGTTCGGCGAAGTCATCGTCGCGTCGTTTTTCATCCAGGCCCTGGGGCTGATCTCGCCGCTGTTCTTCATGGTGATCATCGATAAGGTATTGACCCACCGGGGACTGACCAGCCTCGATGTGCTGATCTTCGCGCTGGTTGTCGTATCGCTGTTCGAGGTGTTGCTGGGGGGCTTGCGCACCTACCTGTTTTCGCACACCACCAACCGCATCGACATTCAATTAGGCACCTCCCTGTTCAAGCATCTGATCCACCTTCCGGTCAGCTATTTCGGCGTGCGCCCGGTTGGCCAAACGGTGGCGCGGGTGCGGGAATTGGAAAACATCCGCAATTTCCTCACCAGCTCCACCCTGACATTGCTGGTCGACCTCGCCTTCACCGTCGTCTTTTTCGCGGTCATGTACCTGTTTTCGTCGTTCCTGACCTATATCGTTCTGGGCTCGATCCCCTTTTATGTTGTTTTTTCCATGGCCGTGACGCCGGTCCTGCGCCGGCGCGTCGAGGAAAAATTCAAGCGCTGCGCCGAGAACCAGGCCTTCCTGGTGGAATCGGTGACTGGCGTCGAGACCTTGAAAGCCGCCGCCGTCGAGCCTCAGGCCCAGCGCCGGTGGGAGAAACAGCTGGCCGGCTATGTGGACATCTCGTTCAAGACCGCCAATATCGGCAACATTGCCAGCCAGGGGGTGCAGTTCATCCAGAAGCTGACCATGGCGCTGACCCTCTGGCTCGGCGCCCGCCTGGTGATCGAGGGCCATCTGACCGTTGGCCAGCTGGTCGCCTTCAACATGCTGGCGGGCCGGGTATCGCAGCCGATCCTGCGCCTCGCCCAATTGTGGCAGGATTTCCAGCAGGCGCGCATCTCGGTGGCGCGCCTCGGCGACATTCTAAATGAAAAGACCGAGAACCAGATGAGTGCATCGCGCGCTACACTGCCGGCGTTGCAAGGCGCCGTCGCCTTCGACAACGTCACCTTCCGCTGCCGCCCGGACACGCCCGAGGTTTTGAAACAGATCTCGCTCCAGGTGCCGGCCGGGCAGGTGCTCGGCATTGTCGGGCGGTCGGGCTCCGGCAGGTCCACCCTCACCAAGCTAATCCAGCGCCTGTACGTTCCCGAATCGGGCCGCGTCCTGGTGGACGGCACCGATATCGCCATGATCGATCCGGGCTGGCTGCGCCGCCAGGTGGGCGTCGTGCTGCAGGAGAATTTTCTCTTCAACCGCTCGGTCCGAGAAAATATCGCGCTGGCAAATCCAACCTTACCCATGGACGACGTGGTCGAAGCCGCCAAGATCGCCGGCGCTCACGATTTCATATTGGAATTGTCGGAGGGCTACGACACCATCATCGAAGAACGCGGCTCGTCCCTGTCGGGCGGCCAGCGCCAGCGTATAGCCATCGCAAGGGCGCTGATCACCAATTCGCGCATCCTGATATTCGACGAGGCCACCTCGGCCTTCGATTACGAATCGGAACAGATCATCCAGGCCAACATGCGCCGAATCTCTGCCGGGCGCACGGTCTTCATCATCGCCCACCGGCTATCTACTGTGCGCAGTTGCGACCGCATCATCACCATCGAGGCCGGTGAGATCGTCGAGGATGGATCGCACAGCGAGCTGCTGGCGTCGGGCGGGCGCTACGCCTATCTTTGGCAATGCCAGATGGACGGCGCGCCGATGGTGGCCGAAGAGGAACAGGCCGCAAATGCCCAAGCCCAAACCAAAGCTCAGCCCCAAGCCTTGGTGCAAATTGTACCCCGAAAAATACCGGCGGCGGAATAGGGGGAGACGGCCCATGGACAACGAAAACCGCCCGCCAATCACATTCGGTTTTGGTTACCGGTTCCCATTGCATGATCTGATCTACCGGAATCGGACCCGGATCGGCACCCTGGAAATCACCGTGGATCATTATATCGGCGGCAGCCGGGATCAAAGGGCGCGCCTGGCGCGCCTGCAAAACGACTTTCCCATCGTCGCCCACGGTGTCGGTCTTTCCCTGGGGACCGATGCCCCCCTCGACATGGGCTATGTGGATCAGTTGGTCGAGGCCTTGCAGCGCATCGGCGCCACCTACTACAGCGAACATGTGGCCTGGACCGGCGTTCCCGGGGTTGCGCTTGCGACCCTGCTGCCGGTTCCCCAGACCGAAGAAACGGCCGACATGCTTGCCGGCAAGGTGCGTGCATTGCGGTCCCTGCTGCCGGTGCCGCTCTATCTGGAGAATATCGCCGATTATTTGGATTGGGCGGATTCGGATATGCAACCATCGGCGTTTTACGCCAGGGTTTGCGGGTTGGGCGGCGCCGGCATGCTGCTTGACGCCGAAAACCTGTACGCCAATGAGCGCAACAATCAGGTCCCTGCCCGCGACTTCATCGATCATTTGCCACCCGGTTCGGTCAAGGCCATGCATGTGGCCGGCGGCGTGCGGAACGGGGATCTGTTCATCGACGACCATGGCCATGCGGTGCCCGATGCGGTGCCGCCGCTGGTCGAGTATATTTGCCGGCGCCAATGGCCCGCCATCATCATTTTGGAGCGCGACAACCGGCTGGACGTGCAGGCGGAAATCGCCCACGACATCCACCGCATTTCGGCGCTGGTGGCGCGGATCAACCGCAAGGCGGAAGCCCAAACCCAAACCCAAAACCAGGTCCTCGCCAATGCCGACCCTTCTTGAGCGGCAGCGAAGGCTCGCTGAATTTCTCAGCAATTTGGGCCAATATAAGGATGCGGCGGCGGCCGATCGCCTCGCCCGGGAACTGGCCATCACCGACGCAAGCCGGCTCAGCGCCGCCGGCAATATGGTGGCCAACAAGCGCTTTGGCAAAATTCAATCGGTGATGCCGAAAACCATGGAAATTCTTGGCGCCAACGCCAGGAATGTGTTCGACGGCTTTGCCCGTCACTGCCCGCCGGCAAGCATCAGCCGCGCCGCCAACGCCCGACAGTTCTTGGAATATTTAGAACAGGCCGAAGAGATCCAAGCGCCCGATTACATTTGCGATGTGGCCAGGTTCGAATATTCCAATTGGAGTACCACCGTGAACTTCGATGCCGCCCTTGGCGGCGGCACGCCATTTGCCGATAGCCTGCCCGGCACCGCATTGGTTCGCCTGGCGCCGCAGGTAACCCTGTTGGTTTTGGACCATGATGTCCGGTGTCTGTTCGCAGCTGATGGTGATGTCGGGGGCGAGGGTATTGGGCCGCAACCCGAGCGGCGGCCGGTCCATCTTGCCATAGCCGGGCGGGAGGAAGGATCGCCGCCAAGGATCTTCGAGCTTGATGCCGGCCTCCATGATGCCGCCAGGCGCATGGTTACCTGGAAGACGGCGGCGTCCTGGTGTGCGGCGATCGCCGCCATCGACATGCCCGACATGGAAGCTCTCAATTCCATCGGGCTGATCGAAGTAAAATCATGAAACTATTATTTGTCGGTAAGTTCCCGCCGATTCAAGGCGGCGTCAGCATGCGCGGGTATTGGCTTGCACACCGGTTGGCCATGGCCGGCCACCAGGTTCATGTGGTCACCAATGCCATAGAGGTCGAACCAAGCTCGCGTATGTTCATGCGGGATCGGGATTGGGCGTTGTGCGAAGGGGACTACGGCGAAGGCAAGGTCCGCGTTCATCACACCGATCCCTACAGCCGCCGCCAAAGGCATATTCCCGAGAACAACCCGGTTGTGACGAAATTGGCATCGCTGGGCATATCGCAGGGCCGCAAGATCGGATTCGATGCCGTGTTTTCGTTTTATCTCGAGCCCTACGCGGTGGCCGGGCATTTGATCTCGAAAACACTTGGGCTGGCGCATATCGTCAAAACGGCCGGCAGCGATACCGGCCCCCTGCTGCTCCTGGATCAATTTCACCCCCTCTACAATGAGGTCTTGAAGGCGGCCGTTTCGATCAACACCAGCGTCAAGGCGGCTGCGATGATGATCGACGCCGGCGTCGAGCCGGACAGGATCGTCATCGGTGCCGAGTTTTCCCTGGTCGAGCCGTTGTTCCAGCCCCAGGGCCCGGCGCTTGATATCGCCCAGCTAATTGTGGACGTGAATTCCGATCCCGTGCTCAAAAATTCGGTATCGGGAATTTACCAGGACGGGCATCGGTATCTTGGCATTTACGGCAAGATCGGCCGGGACAAGGGGACCTTTGCGCTTCTGCGGGCAATCGCGCGCCTGATTAAAGATGGTACCGAAGTCGGGCTCTTGGTTCTCGGCCAGTCCAAGGGGCCCGATCAGCGGCAGTTCAGGAGATTGGTCACCAGCCTCGAACTCAAAAACCATGTACTCCAGTTGCCGTTCCTTCCCCATTGGCGGGTTCCAGAATTTCTGCGGCGCTGTTTAGCTGTCTGTTGTCTGGAGCAGGACTTTCCCATCGCCCACCATCAGCCGGTAATCGCCCGCGAAGTGCTGGCCAGCGGCACGACCCTGATCGCCTCGACCGAATTATTGTCCAAACTGCCGCACGCCGAACGCCTGATCCACGGCTACAATTGCCTTGCCGTCGAGGATGCCAAATCGCCGGCGAAAATCGCTGGAAAGATTGCCTTGCTCCTGTCCCGGCCGGCCGCCGCCGAGAAGATTGCCGCCCGTGGATCAGCGTATCTCCGGCTCCAGCAAACCAGCAACGATCCCGAAAACAGTTTGGAAGCGATGATCGAACGTGCCGCCTTGGGACGAAAATTGGATCGGAACTTGAAGACTTCAGACAACGATTTGGCCCAAATGGCGGTTTCGGCCCTGCCCGCCCGCATCAAAAAAATCTCGACCATAGCGCCGCCGCGCCCTTGGGGACCGACCCGTGGATTGAAGAAATCATCGCCGGCCTTGATGGCTTGGACGCGGCGCAAAAGATGCCCTTGGCGGTTCAAATCAGCGCCGTCCGTCTGGAAGCCCTGATCCGGATATCTTGCTGCGGGGCAGCCAAGGCGCCCGAACGTCCGCTCCCATTTTTGCGGCTGCAAACGGACCAATGGTCATTCGGTGAGAATGGTTTCGAAGATCTGATCCCGGTCCCTTGCGGCGCCATTCGCATCGAATATTTCCCCTGTGATGTCAATTCGTTATTGAGCGCGCGGGCCTCGGGGCGATTGCCGGCAACAGTCAATTTGGAGCCCAGCGCGGTGGCCCTGCAATCGGCGCCATGGAAGGGCTCGCCGAGATTGTTGGTCATACCTGCCATCGCGGCGGCGGTTCTGGAGCGCTGCGATGCCCGATTATCGGTGGCCGAAATTCAGGCAGAGCTTAAACAAGACACCGCCTGGGAAGCCATCGATACCGGCGCACTGCGGGAAGCCGTTACTGAATTGTTCGAAACCGCTTTGGTGGGATTGGGCCAATAACGCCTCTGGCCCCGGTGTTCCTACGATGACCAGTTGACGCGGCGGGCGTAACCGCGAAATATCCCTCCGGCTACAATTACCCGGAGACGCCCGATGCTGCGCCGCCAAGAAAACGAACGTCTGGTCCGCGTCGGCGCCGGCACGCCGGCGGAAGAATTGTTCGCCTGAGCCGGGACGCCGGTACCAGTATTTCATCATCAACAGTAACCCCGTGAGGATTTGTTCCCATGAGCTTCCGTTTACTCAGTTACAAAAACAACGACGCCGATAGCCCCCGCGCCGGGCTTTTGGTCGAGGAACAGGTGATCGATCTCGCATCCAATTGCCAATCGGATCAGTTCGACGCGGCTTCGGTTTTGTCGGTGGTGCAAAATTGGGACGCCGCCCTGCCGCTCTTGGAAACCGTTAGCGGCGATGGCACAGCCTTGGACGAGGTGACCCTGACGGCGCCGATCCTCTACCCCACCAACATCTTCTGCGCCGCCGCCAACTACCAGGATCATTTCCGCGAAATGTCCGGCCACGATGTGGATAAATCGACCATCAATCCCTACTTCTTCAACAAGGTCGCCAACCAGACCGTGATCGGCACCGGCGCCGATATTCAAAAGCCGCACATCACCGAAATGATGGACTGGGAGGCGGAAATCGCGGTGGTCATCGGCCGCTCGGGGCGCAATATCAAGGCCGCCGATGCCCTTGATCATGTGGCCGGCTACTGCATCATCAATGATCTGTCGGCCCGCGATTATCTCAGCCGCGAAGACTGGCCGTCCATGCGTTCCGACTGGCTGTGGCAGAAATCCTTCGACACCTCAGCGCCCATGGGCCCCTGGATCACGCCGAAAGCCGAGATCGCCGATCCCCAGAACCTGAAACTGAACACCTGGGTCAACGGCGAATTGAAACAGGATACCCACTCCAAATGGATGGTGTTCACCATCGCCGAGCAGATCGAGGCCTTGTCCGAGCATTTCACCCTGCTCGCCGGCGATGTGATCGCGTCCGGAACCGGCAGCGGCGTCGGCCATCCCAGCGCCACCTACCTCAACGCCGGCGATGTGTGCCGGATCGAGATCGAGGGGCTGGGCGTTCTCGAAAATCCCATCGTCAAAGGGGAATAGTCCATGGCGGCGACAATATTATAGTGATCGCGGCGCCCGCGGTTGCCTGGCCCGGCAACTTCCAGGCCGCTTACTCTTAAATACCAATACCGAATAATTTCGCCGCCGTGCCGCCGAGGATGGCGTCTTTATCGGCGCGCGACAGTTTTTTGGATTTGCGCACGAATTGGATCGGACGGGTTTCCCCGAAAGGATAATCGGTGCCCATCAGGACCCGGCTGGCCGGCACTTTGGCGGTCAGAAATTCCAGCATATCCACATCGAAGATGACGCTGTCGTAATAGAATTTCTTGAGGTAGCCGCTGAATTTGTGCTTCAATTTGGTCGCCTGGCCGCGCGCCCGCATCTGCCGGTAGCCGTTGTCGAGGCGGCCCGAATAGTAGGGCAGATAGCCGCCGCCATGGGCGATCAGGATTTTGAGCTTGGGGAATTTGTCGATCACCCCGTCGTAAACCAGGGACGCCATGGCCATGGCTTCTTCCCAGGGCTGCGCCAGGGTGAAGGCGAAGCCGTAACGGTGCATGCGCCGATCGTCATTGCCGGCGGGATGGATGAAAACCGGTACGCCCAGCTTTTCCGCCTTCCGCCAAAACGGCCAGAGGCTCTTGTCGCCCAGTTCCAACTTGCCGACGCCGGTGGAAATCTCGACCCCCTTGAGGCCGAGCTTGTTCACCAGCCGGTCCAGCTCCTTGGCCGCCAGCTTGCCGTCCTGCAGCGGCACCGAGCCGATGCCGGCGAGGCGGTGCGGATGGGCGGCCACATATTCGGCCATGCGCTGGTTGCTCAATTGATCGATCTTGAGCCCCTTTTTGGGGCTTGCCCAATAGCTGAGTTGATGCACCAGGCTGGGCGATAACACCTGCATATCGATGCCCATGCGGTCCATGTCCCTGATCCGCGTTTTCGCGTCGGTCATGCGAAGAAATGTCAAATCCCTGCCGATGGAGGTGGCCGAAAGGTTTTCGGAGCCGGCGCCGGTTCTGGCCGGCAGGGAATGGTTTTTGGTCAGCGCCCACACATCGGGAATGATGATATGGGTGTGGGTATCGATCACGGGTGAGCTGGAAGACCGGGATTTGATGCTTGCCGCCGCCTTCGCCTTTTGTGCCATTTTTCGATATCTCCCCGTATTTGCTGCTCTGGTTATAGGCGCAAGCCGAGAAGCCTGGCCGCGTTTTTGGACAAAATGCGCTCCTTGTCCGCCGCCGACAGTACCCGCGAGCGGGTGACGAAGCGCACCGGATCCTTCTCGCCGACCGGATAGTCCGAGCCGAGCACGATGCGCCGGGCGCCTACCTTCTTGACCAGAAAATCGAACATATCCCGGTCGTAGACGCAGCTATCGTAATAGAACGACTTTTTCATATATTGGCTCGGCGTTCGCTCCTGGCCGTAGCGCATCTGCGGCTTGTCCAGATAGTTGCGGTCGACCCGGCCGGCATAGAACGGCAGGTAGCCGCCGCCGTGGGCGATGCAAATCTTCAGCTTCGGATAATCATCGATGATGCCGTCATAGATCAGCGACATCATCGCCATGGCTTCTTCCTGGGGCTGGCCGAGGCTGTTCCACAATTGATGCTTTTGGTAACGCGGCTCGGGCACGCCGGCGGGATGGATGTAAATCATCGCGCCCAACTGTTCGGCCCGGGACCAGAACGGACGCAGGCGCGCATCACCAAGCACCATATGCCCGGCCGAGCCGGAAACCTGGATGCCCTTGAACCCCAGATCACCGATGCAGCGCTCCATCTCGGTGATGGCCAATTCGGGACTTTGCAGGGACACGCCGCCGAGCCCGACGAACCGGTACGGGGCGGTGGCGATAATTTCGGCCAGCAGATCGTTGCTCTTGCGTTCGATCCTGAGGCTGCTCTCAGGCTCGGCCCAATAGGTGTATTGGACAATCAGGCTCGCCGACAGCACCTGGATATCGATCCCGGCCCGGTCCATCACCTTCAAGCGGACCTTGAAATCTTGCATGCGCTGGCGGGTGACATCGCCCCACTTTTTGGCGGCCTCGGCGCGCGCCTTTTTGGTGATGCGCGGATCATCGGGCGTTTGCGTGTTGGCGGCGGTGACCTTGTAGGGCCGCGCGAACGCCGCCGCTTCGGGCAAAACAAAATGGGCATGAAAGTCGATGGCCATGGGCCGCGACGGTAAGCGCCGGGTTATGCGAGCCCTAGATTTCCCGCCGAAAGGTGATTTCATCGATGCCGCCTCCGCATACCCATATTTTCCGCAGTATAGACATAATACACAAGTAGTGCGCGTCAAATGTTGCCCACCAATCCGTGTTGAGGCATACTTTCCAGCGACCCGGTTGTGAGGACCGGGCACAGCAAATTCCGGCAGGTACAAGCCGGGCGGCACCGAGGCTGCCGACAATATTTATCCGGGAGACATTCGCGATGAAAAGCATGACACTTGCAGGACTGGTTTTAGTCGGATTAATGCCGGTGGCCGCCGAGGCCGCGCCGGCGTCGATCAAATTCGCATTCCCCGCGCCGCCCCGCTCGCTGGTCCACCAGTGGTCGTTCAAGCCGTGGGTGAAGGACGTCAACGAAGCGTCCGGCGGCACCCTGGCGATCAAGATTATCGCCGGGCCGACCTTGGGCAATTTCCGCAATATTTATGGCGCACGCAAAAAGGCGTGACCGACATCTCGTTCGGGGTTCACGGCCCCTTGGGCAAACAATTCCGCAAAACTTCGGTCGGCCTGTTGCCCTACATATCCCAAAACACCCTGGAATCTTCGGCGGCGCTGTGGAGCGTTTTTGAACAGGGGCTGATCGCCGATGAGTACAAAAGCATCAAAGTCCTTGGCCTGTTCAATTTCCCGCACTCCTCGCTGCACTCCAAAAGCACGAATATCAAGACGGCAAATGACCTCAAAGGCATGAAAATCGCCGTCAACAGTCCGGTAAACGCGCGCATTATCGTCGCCCTCGGCGGCACGCCGGTGACCATGACGCCGCCGCAGGTCTATCAAAGCGCCAGCCGCGGGCTGGTCAATGGCTTCATGATCGCCTGGACCGCGGTCGGCCCGTTCAAGCTGGCCGAAGTATCCAAGTATCACTTGGACGTGGACAGTTTCGGCGGCGGCACCGCCTTTGTGGTCATGAACCCGAAAAGTTTTGCCGGCCTGCCGGCGCAAGCGCGCAAGGCGATTGATGACAATTCCGGCATGGTGTTTTCGCGCTTCTTGGGCAAAACCAATATCAAAATCGGTGCGTTCTTCCGGGGCAAAACGTCCAAGGCGAAGGGACATGTGCTCAACCGGCTGGCGCCTTCCGAAACCGCTGCATGGAAAAAGCGCTTGGCGCCGATTACCGCTGGTTGGCTTAAGCAGGTTCCCAATGGCGCCAATATCCTGAAAGCCTACCGCGCCGCGGTTCTCAAAGTCCGGGCGGAGAAGTAGCGCACCCGTACCCTGGGCGACGGTCCCGTGAACGCCCTCCTCGGCCGTCTCGACGCGCACGCTATCACGGTAACGCGGCGCATCGCGGCGATTGGCGTAACGGGCATGTTGTTCATTGCCATTGCGACCATCTTGGATGTGCTGCTGCGCTGGATATTGAACGCGCCGATCACCGGCCTGAACGAGATTGTCGAAATGGGGATCGCGGTGGCCATCGCCGCGACCTTCCCCGCCGGTGCCGCGCAACGGATCAATCTCAGCGTTGACGTCTTTGCCTCGCAGTTCGGCGAACAGATCGTCGGCTGGCTCAAATTCGCCGGCTCGGTATTGCTGCTGGTATTCTTCGCGCTTCTTTGCTGCCACATGGGTGTGCTGGCCCTCGATCTCAAGGAGGCCGGCACCACCACCATGTACTTTGAATGGCAGAATTATCCATTCATTTGGGCCGTCACCGCGTTGTTGGCGGCCACCGTGATCACCCAGGTCATCGCCGCCGCCGCCGCATTGCGGGATGCACTGGCCGGTAACGGCGGCGCCCAATTCGGTGGCCATGGGGGACCAGCGGCGGCGATCGGCGATGCCGGACCGGACCAGGCGGTCCCCGACCGGCTGCTTACGGCGCTGGTTGTCACGCTCCTGGTGCTCACCACGGCGGCGGTGTTTGTCGCCAACCAAGGCGTCCTCGCCTTCGGCGCCGCGGCGCAGGCGGTTCCGGGCACCCTGGCGGTCGCGCTGTTCATTGTCATGTGGGCCATGGTGCTGGCCATCGTTCCTCTCGGCGCCGCCATGGGGCTGACGGGATTGCTCGGCACGGCGCTGTTGCTAGGGCCCGGGCCGGCGCTCACGGTGCTCGCCACCGAGGTGGAATCCTTTCTCACCAATTCCCAATTGGCGGTGCTGCCGTTGTTCCTGATGATGGGCAGTTTCGCCGGCGCCGCGGGCCTCTCCGGCGACATTTACAATCTGGCCCATGTCACCTTGAGCCACCGGCGCGGCGGCCTGGCCTTGGCGACCATCGGCGGCTGCGCCGGCTTCGGCGCGCTCACCGGCTCGTCGCTGGCGACGGCGGCGACCATCGGCCAGATCGCCTTGCCGGAAATGCGCGCCCGCGGCTATTCCCCCGGCCTCGCCACCGGCTGCGTGGCGGCCGGCGGCACCCTCGGCCAGCTTGTACCGCCGTCCACGGTCATCATCCTTTACGCCATCCTGACCGAGGAATCGATCGGCCAGCTTTTCATCGCCGCGGTCATTCCCGCCGCCCTCGCCGTGGTTTTGTATTGGATGACCATCTCGATCTTTGTGCGCGTCGTTCCCGATGCGGCGCCGCCCGCCGGCGAACGCGCCAGCCTGGCGGAAATCTGGGCCGCGCTGCGGCCCGCGCCTGGGGTGTGCTGGCCCTCTTCCTGGCGGTCATCGGCGGCCTCTACGGCGGCGTCTTCACGGCCACCGAGGCGGCCTCGGTCGGCACCTTTGGATCCTTCCTGTTCGCGCTGTTCCGGGGGAAACTGAAAGGCGCCGCTCTATGGCGGGTGATGGGCGAGACCACCCGGACCACCGCCATGATCTACATCCTGATATTCGGCGCCGTGAATTTTTCGTTTTTCATCGGCGTCAGCGGATTGCCGGAATTGCTGACCGATTTGGTCGACTGGCTGCAATTCCCGCCGCTCGGCATCGTCGCCGTCCTGCTGGTCGGCTATATCATTCTCGGCTCGATCATGGATCCGTTTCCGGTAATGGTCATCACCGTGCCGATCGTCGCGCCGTTGATCGGCGACATGGGTTACTCCCTGGTTTGGTGGGGCATTATCATGGTGGTGGTGGTCGAGACCGGTTTGATTACGCCGCCGTTCGGGATCAACGTGTTCGTGCTCAAGGGCATCTCCGGCGGCGACGTGCCCATGTGGACGGTGTTCAAGGGCGTGCTTCCGTTCGTCGGCGCCGATTTCGTCAAGCTTGCCTTGCTGACCGTGTTCCCGTTCCTGATCCTGTGGTTGCCGGCGACCATGCTCAATTAGCGCCGCCCGGCCGATGAAGGAAGATTGAAAATTGCCGGAAACGAATGTCACACTCGAAGAGGTCGTCGAACGGGCGGAGCGGCTGGCACCGGCCTTGCTCAGCCGCGCGGCGGCGGCGGAAAAAGCCCGCCGCATACCCGATAATACCATCGCCGACATGATGGACGCCGGCATCTTCCGGATCCACCAGCCAAAAAAGGTTGGCGGCTACGAGTTCGACTACGGACCGGCCCAGTTCGCCGTCGCCAAGGCGCTGGGAAAGGGGTGCGGATCGTCGGCCTGGGTCGGCGTCTTGATCGCCTGCCATAACTGGCTGCTCGGCATGTATCCGCCCGAAGCCCAGGACGATGTCTGGGGCGCCTCGCCCGATACCATTGTCGGGACCGCCTTCGCCGCCTCGAATTCCGAGGTTCGCGCCGTCGATGGCGGCCACCAGCTTTCGGGCCGCTGGCAGTTTGCCAGCGGTATCGATCATTGCGCCTGGGCGATCCTCGGCAGCCCGGTCATGAAAGAATCCGGGCCGCCCGATATCCGCTGGTTTCTGGTCCCTCTCGCCGATTACCGGGTCGAAGACACCTGGTATGCGGCCGGCCTCCGCGCCACCGGGAGCAACGACGTTGTCGTCGATGATGTTTTCGTGCCGGCGCACCGGTCGGTGTCGCTGGTCGATGATTTTTATGGCGGGCCGACACCCTGAAGCGCCGTCAATCCCGGCCACATATACCAACTGCCGGTGATGATGGTGTTCCCTTACAATATTTGCGCCCCCATGGTCGGAACCGCCGAGGGCTGCCTGGAAGCGCTGATCGAGCGCACCGCGAGCCGCGTCGGCCGGATTGGGCGCCAGCCGGTCTCCGCCTACCCGACCGTGCATATGCGCCTGTCCGAATCCGCCGCCGAGATCGATTGCGCCGGACTGCTGGCCAGCCGCGACGCGGAAGAATTCAACAGCATCGCCAAATCCGGCGGCAGCTTCGAGATGCAACGCCGCGTGCTCTATAAGCGCAACATCGCCTACGCGGCCATGATCTCCTGCCGGGCTGTGGACCGGGCGGTGCAGATCTTGGGCGCCCAGGGCATATTCGAGGATTCCGTCGAGCAGCGCGCCTTCCGCGATATCCACGCCATGAACGCCCATATCGCCGTGCAATGGGACGTCAACGCCGTCGGCTACGCCGAGCAGGCCTTGGGTCTGGAGATATCCGACAAGCGCCTATAGGGCGGCGCAAAACATTCGCTGGCAATCTTCGCACCCCAATAGGATACTTTTCGTTTCATTGACGGAAAGTGCGGACAATCATGGCAACACTGGAATATGCGTGCGAAGGATTGGTGGGCGTTCTGACGCCACAGGCGAACACCACGGTCGAGCCGGAGTTCAACATTCTGTGGCCGGCCGGCGTGGCGATGATCAATGCCCGGCTCACCAGCCCGAAACAATCCATGGTCGAGCGCCTGGCCGATTATGCCGGTCAAATCGAAACCACCTTGGATCAATTCGCGAATGCGCCGATCGGTGCGGCGGCCTTTGCGTGTACCGGCGCTTCCTACCTGATTGGCAAGGACCGCGAGGCGGCGCTGTGCGCGAAAATAGAAAAGGCGCGGCACTATCCGCTGGTGACGGCTGCCCGCGCGGTGTGCGAATGGCTAAACCTATTGCAGGCGAAACAAATCGGTCTGGTCTCCCCCTATCCGCCGGACCTGACCGGGCAAAGCGCCGCCTATTGGCAGGGCGCCGGCTTCGAAGTCGCCGAAGTGGTCTCGGTGTTCAATGAGGCAAGCGAATTCCACCCCATCTACAGCCTTAGCGCCGGGGACGCCGGCGATGGGCTGGACGCGCTTGCCGATAAGAATCTGGATGCCATCGTCATGCTCGGCACCGGCATGCCGACGCTGCGCCCCATACTGGAGCGCAACCATTGGCATGGGCCGCCGATTACGTCCTGTATGCTGAGCCTCGCCTGGCGCACGTCATTGGTTGTTCAGGGGCAGCAGCCGAGTGCCGAAAATGCCATGGCCTGGAGCCGCGGCGAGGCTTGGGGCCAAAGAATGAAATTTCTCGGCTCAACCTGACGTCAAGGTGTTGCCGCCGTCCATATAGACGGCGACGCGGGTGAAGCGGCCATCCTCGATCTCGAAGAAATTGCAGTTGGATTTGTGCGTCTCGGCGCCGTCGTGCTGGGTATTGACGACTTGGAAACGGACCGCGATGCGGCCTGCATCGGGATCGGCCACATGGACGAAATCCCGGTGGCTGACGGCGGCATGATCGTCCCAAAGGCGCCGGAACATGGCTTTGATGCCGGCGCGGTCCCGAAGTACGACGCCGTGGGTTTCGACGCTGAAAATGCAATCGATGGCGAGGGTTTCCCCGATCACGCCGAAATCCTCGCCATCGACGGCGCCGAAATAGCGATCCACCAATTCGATCATCTCTCGTCTGGTCATGTCATCCCCTTGCGATCACCATTGATTTCGGCGTCATTAATGCCATAAATACGCCGGAATGGGTTAAACCTACGCCAGGATCATGCAACAAACCATTGCCCAGAAAATCATCGCCAAGGCGGCCGGGGCCGATAGCGTCAGCGCCGGCGAAATCGTCACCTGCGCCGTCGATCTGGCAATGATCCACGACAGTGGCGGGCCGCGGCGGGTCAAGCCGATCCTGGAGCGGCTTGGGGTCGGCGTCTGGGATGCATCGAAAATTGTATTGATCTCCGATCACTACGCCCCCTGCACCGATGCCGAAAGCGCGGCCATATTGAAATTGACCCGGGAATGGGCGGCGGAACAAAACATTCTCAATTTTTATGACCAGCAGGGCATCTGCCATGTGGTGATGCCGGAGCGCGGCCATCTGGGCCCCGGCATGTTCGCGGTCGGCGGCGACAGCCATTCGCCCACCGGCGGCGCCTTCGGCGCCTTTATGTTCGGCATCGGCGCCACCGACATGGCCGGCGTCCTGGCCACCGGCGAGACCTGGATCCGGGTGCCGGGAACCATCCGCATCACCTGGTCGGGAAGCTTCGGGCCCGGCGTCGCGGCCAAGGACATGGCGCTCAAGATGTGCGCCACGCTGGGCATGGACGGCGGCGATTACCAGGCCATCGAATATGGCGGCGATACCATCGCCGGATTGCCGATGATGGAACGCATGACCCTGGCCAACATGGCGGCCGAGCTGGGCGCGCAGACTGGCATCGTCGAGCCCGACGAAACCACCGCTTCATACGTGCGGGCCGCCGGCGCCGATCCCGGCGATTGGCAAGCCTGGCGAAGCGATGCCGGCGCCGACTATCTGGCGAGTCACGAATTCAACGCCGCCGCCCTTGAGCCCCAGGTGGCGACGCCGCACAGCCCGGCCAACGCCCGCGATGTGGGCGACGTCGACAGGGACGACATCGATCAGTTCTATATCGGCGCCTGCACCGGCGCCAAGCTGAACGATCTGGAAATGGCGGCATCCGTCTTGAAGGGAAACCAGGTGGCGCCGGGCAAACGCTTTACCGTGGCGCCGGCATCATCGCGTATCCTGGCCGAGGCGACCCGCAATGGCACAATACAAATCCTTATGGATGCCGGCGCCAATCTTTTGCCCACCGGCTGCGGCGCCTGCGCCGGTTACGGCGTCGGCACATTGGCCGAGGACGAAGTATGCCTGGCCTCCACGGCGCGCAATTTTCAGGGCCGCATGGGCGCCAATACCTCGCGCGTCTATCTCGCCTCCCCTTACACCGTCGCCGCCAGCGCCGTCACCGGCGTCATTACCGATCCCCGCGAACTGCTTGGCACCGCGGTATGAAGCTGACCGGCCGCGTGTGGCGCTTCGGTGACGACGTCAACACCGACTTGATCGCCCCCGGCATTTATATGAAAAGCCCGCTGGAGGAACTCGCCGCCCATTGCCTGGAAACCGTCGACGCGTCCTTCGCCGCATCGGTCAAAGCCGATGACATCATCGTCGCCGGCAAGAATTTCGGCATCGGTTCCAGCCGCGAACAGGCGGTCCAGGTGTTGAAGCATCTGGGCGTGGCGGCGGTGATCGCAACCTCGTTCGGCGGCATCTTCTACCGCAACGCCTTCAACTGGGGCCTGCCGGCGATTGTCTCTGCGGAGACCGACGGCATCGCCATGAACAACCGCATCGAAGTGGACCTGGCGGGCGGCACCATTACCAACCTGGATAGTGGCCAAAGCGTCCAATCGGATGCCATACCCGAACATCTGATGGGGCTGATCGACGCCGGCGGGCTGGTGCCCTATCTTGAGAAAAAGCTCAAAAACTGAAACCCAAATCCGAACCAAGGGACGCCATGTCACCGCAACCTCATTTGAAACAACGCCTGGGCGAGTCGGAAATACTGGTGGCGCCGGGTATCTTTGATGCGTTCGGCGCGATGATGGCCGAGCGGGCGGGCTTCGAGGCGCTCTACGTATCGGGCGCCTCCATCGCCTATACCAGGCTGGGGCGGCCCGATATCGGCCTGGTTTCGTTGGAGGAAGTGGCATCGGTGGTCAGAACCATATCCGAGCGGACCCAGTTGCCGCTGATCGTCGATGCCGATACCGGCTACGGCAACGCCATCAATGTGGGCCGCACGGTGCGCGTGCTGGAGCGGGCCGGCGCCGGCGCCATCCAATTGGAAGACCAGTCGTTGCCCAAACGCTGCGGCCATCTGGCCGGCAAGACATTGGTCAGCGCCGGCGAAATGTGCGGCAAGATCAAGGCGGCGCAGGATGCCAGGCGGGATAGCGGCACAGCCATCGTCGCCCGCACCGATGCGGCCGGTGTCGAGGGCATCGAAGCCGCCATGGAGCGGGCGGCGAAATATGTGGAGGCCGGCGCCGACATTCTGTTCATCGAAGCCCTGCAGGACGACGCCCAGTTGCGGGACGCGGTGCAGCGTTTCGGCGCTTCTGCGCCGTTGCTGGCCAACATGGTCGAAGGCGGTAAGACGCCCATGCATTCGGCGGACGAATTGCAGGCGCTCGGCTATTCCATCGTCATCTTTCCGGGCGGATTGGTGCGCGCCCTGGCGCATACGGCGGGCGCCTATTTCAAAAGCCTCGCCGCCCACGGATCGACCACGCCGTATCTGGACAAGATGCTCGACTTCAATGAATTGAACGCTCTCCTCGGCACCCAGGAAATCCTTGACGGCGCCAGGCAATATGACGAAGACCGGAACTAAGACGCGCCGGCTGGATCCGGTCCTGCTGGCGGTCTTGAAGGGCCGCCTGGAACAGATCGCCGATGAGATGGACGCCACCCTGTTCCGGAGCGCCTTCAACCCAATCATCGCCGAGGCCCACGACGCCAGCCACGGGCTCTATCACGCAAAGACCGGCGAAACCCTGATCCAGGGGAAATCGGGCCTGCCCATTTTCGTCGGCGCCATGTCCTTTGCCGTGAAATTGGTGATCGATACCATCAAGAAAGATGGGCTGACGCTGGAAGACGGCGACGTCTTTATTTTCAACGATCCCTATGAGGGCGGCACGCATCTGTCGGATTTCAAACTGGTGCGGCCCTTTTACCGGGATGGCGAAGTGTTCTGCTTCCTGGCCTCGGTGGGCCATTGGCACGATGTCGGCGGCCAGGTGCCCGGCAATTACAATCCGGCGGCCACCGAATGCTATCAGGAAGGCATGCTGATCCCGCCGGTGCGCCTGTTTAGCCGCGGCGTCCTCAACCAAGATATTGTCGCCATTTTGCAAGCCAATTCGCGCCAGCCCGACAGCCTTTACGGCGACCTCAACGGCCAGATTAGCGCCCTTGACCTGGGCCAAAAACGGCTCGGCGAATTGCTCGATGAATACTCAGCGGCGCTGGTGCTGGAAGCCCTCGGCCAATTGAAGGCGCGCGCCGCGAAATTGATGCAAAGCCATATCGCGGCGCTGCCCGACGGCACCTATTCCGCCGAGGACTGGCTGGACAATGACGGCATCGTCGATGAACCGCTTAAAATTGCCCTCGATATGATCATCGAGGGCGGCGCCATGACCTTGGATTTCTCAGCGACCTCGGCGGCTTGCGCCGGACCGGTGAACATCGCCCGCTCCACCGCCATCGCGTCTTGCTATGTAGCGCTGAAACATATTTTCCGCGACGTGCCCGCCAATTCCGGCGTGCTCGAGCCGATCCGCTTTGTCATCCCGGACGGCAGCCTGTTGAGCGTCACCCGGCCGAAGCCGGTGGGCGGTTATACGGAAACCATTTTGCGCATCATCGACGTGATGTTCGTGGCCATATCCAAGGTGGCGCCGGAAATGTCCAACGGCTGCGCCTACGGCACCATCAATGCCCTGTCGCTGGCCGGCTACCGGCAAAACGGCGCCCGCTGGGTCATGTTTTCGTTTTTCGGCG
The DNA here is from genome assembly GCA_046582475.1 of Rhodospirillales bacterium. Lineage (GTDB taxonomy): Bacteria > Pseudomonadota > Alphaproteobacteria > Rhodospirillales > UBA2165. The sequence continues at coordinate 20,038 of JAYGEH010000112.1, read as the reverse complement.
GCGGCCATGGCGGCCACCCCTTGGGCGACGGCCTCAACCATGGCAACGCGCCGATCTCGACCGCCACCATCCCGCCCCTGGAAATCCTCGAAGCCGCTTATCCGGTGCGCTTCACCCAATGGGCCTTGCGCACCGATTCAGGCGGGCCCGGCCGGCACCGGGGCGGCCTCGGCGCCGTCTACGAGATTGAATTGCTGGAACAGGAGGCCGATGTGTTCCTGTTCGCCGAGCGCGGCAAATATGCGCCGCCAGGCATCGCCGGCGGCGGCGAAGCTGCCCTCAACCGCTTTACCTATCCCGGCGCCGATGGCGGCGAAGCGTCACCCCCGATGGCATCCAAAATGGTGGATATTCATTTGCAAAGGGGCCAGCGGGTGCGCATCGAAGCGCCCGGCGGCGGCGGCTACGGCGATGCCAGAACCAGGGACCCGGCGCGCATCGCCGAAGATGTGCGCCTTGGTTATGTCTCGCCCGAAGCGGCGGCGGCCGATTATTTTTGCTCCGTGTCGGCGGCCGGCGTGCTCGACCAAGCCGGGACCGATAAGTTACGGGATATTCCCTGATCATGACCGGCAGCCATAGGGTCGTCGGGGTCGATGTGGGCGGCACCTTCACCGATGTGTTTTTCCTGGATGAAGAAGACGGAACCTGCACCGTCGCCAAGGTCCCCTCGACGCCGGAGGATCAGTCGATCGGCATGCGCGCCGGCATTGCCGAGCAAATCGGCGATCTCGGCGATGTATCGCTGATCGTGCACGGCACCACGGTCGCCACCAACGCGCTTCTGGAGCGCAAGGGCGCCCGCACCGGCATCATCACCACGATGGGCTTTCGCGACTTAATCGAGATGCGCCGCCGCGACCGGCCGGAAACCTGGGGCCTCTGGGGCATGTTCGAACCTGTCGTGCCGCGCGATCTGCGCATCGAAGTGGAGGAGCGGGTCCTGGCCGACGGCCATGTGCACACCGCGTTGGATGCGGACCAGGTACGGGCGGCGGCGCGGGATTTGCTGGACCGGGGCGTCCAATCGGTGGCCATCTTCTTCATGAATTCCTATGCCAACGACGCCAACGAGCGCGCCGCCGCCGAAGCGGTCCGCGAGATTTGGCCGAACCCCCATGTCACCGCGTCGTCGGAAATTCTGCCCGAAATCCGGGAGTTCGAGCGCTGTTCCACCGCCACCTTGAACGCCTATCTGCAACCCCATGTGGGCGACTATCTGGAGCGGCTGGAGGGCGGGCTGCGCGGCGACGGCTTTGCCGGCGAAGTTTTGATGGTGCAGTCCAACGGCGGCGTCATGTCGTTGGATCAGGCGCGCGCAACGCCGGTGCGCACCGCCCTATCGGGCCCCGCCGCCGGTGTGATCGCCGGCGCCCATATCGGCATCAGCGCCGGCTATCCCAACCTGATCACCTGCGACATGGGCGGCACCAGTTTCGATGTGTCGCTGATCAACGATGGAATAAGCACCCTGGCGGCGCAAACGTCGGTGGATTTCGGCCTGGTGGTGCGCACCCCGATGATCGAGATCAACACCATCGGCGCCGGCGGCGGCTCCATTGCCTGGGTCGATGGCGGCGGGCTTCTCCAGATCGGCCCGGAAAGCGCCGGCTCCGATCCGGGTCCGGTCTGCTACGGCCTCGGCAACTTGAGGCCGACGGTCACCGACGCCAATCTAGTGCTCGGGCGCATCAATGGCGAGCGGCCCATCGGCAGGCTGGACCGGCTGCATACCGACGCCGCCCGGAATGCCATCGAAGCCCATGTGGGCGCGCCGCTCGATATCGGCGTCATGGAAGCCGCCGAAGCGATCATCCGGGTCGCCAATTCCAAGATGGCCGGCGCCATCCGCCTGGTTTCGGTGGAGCGCGGCCATGATCCGGCGAAATTCGTAGCCATGCCGTTCGGCGGCGGCGGCGGTTTGCATACCGGCGCGCTGATCAAGGATATCGGCCTGGCCAAGGCCCTGGTGCCGCGCTTTCCCGGTGTCACCAGTGCGATGGGGTGCGTCATTGCCGATATGCGCTTCGATAAGGTGCATACGCTGAACGTCATGCTCGGCGATCTGGATATGGCCGCGCTGGAGAGCGAAATGGCGGCCACCGCCCTGGACGGCGCCAAACGCCTGGCCGCCGCCAATGTGAGTTTCGACGGCACCGAGTATGAGTTCGAGCTGGATATGCTCTATGTGGGCCAGACCCACACGGTCCCGGTGCCCTTAAACCCGGACGAATTGTCGCCGGAGCGGATTCAGGCGGCCTTCGAAGACACCTATCGGAGCGCCTTTGGCCGCCTCCTCGAGGGCATCGAGACGCGCGTCCTTAATCTGCGCGTGGCGGTCATCGGGCGCCGGCCCAAGTTCGATCTGGCTTTGCTGGCGCCCAGGGATGAAACCAGCCTGGAAGATGCCCGCCTGGAATGCCGGCAGGTTTGGATCGATGGCGGCTGGCAGAGCACGGATATCTACCGGCGGCTGGACTTGCCCATCGGCGCGGTGGTGCCCGGCCCGGCGCTGCTGGAACAGCCCGATGCGACGATCTTTATCGATCCCGATCTGACAAGCAGCGTCGATCGCTTCGGCAATCTGGTCATCGCGCGCAAAGATCAGCCCTGACCGCTAGAGCGGTTCCGGACAAATATGAACCATTTGACCGGGATGATTTTGCCATTATTTCCATCCCAAGTGTGCGAGGAGCGCGTCGCATGGCGATACATTGCATCGGCAAAGGCGTGCGACGACGTCCACGCATCGAAAGCACCCGGCCTTCGGTGGGTCAAATCGGCTCCTAAGGCGGCGTTGCGGCGCTTGCCCGATGCGAAGGCACCGCGCTACGCACCGCGCCTACCCGGAAAACCGATTTGTACCCATCAAATTGATTCATATTTATCCGGAACCGCTCTAGATCGACGTGCGCCTGACCATCCGGGTATCGGCCGAGGTCATCGCCGAAGGCGTGTGGCCGCTGATCCGCGGCAAATACGATCTCGGCGACGGCCGCTGCGACCTGGCCCGGGGGGCCGCGATGTTCACGGCTTCCGGCTGCCGTGCGCTCGGCGCCCTGATTAAGCGTGGTCGGTGCAGCCCGCGCCTTATCGTGCTATCTTGGCGCGGCTCGCAACGCAACGTTCGAAAGATAATGGGATGCCCGAGAATGTCATCGCCGCCGACCGGCGTTCAGAACAAAGCCGGCCCGTCACCGTTGTTGCGGCGGCGGACGGCGAAAATTTCAGCCAGCGCGCCAACCAGGACCGGCGCCAAAGCAGCGACCGCCGCGGATATTTCGCGGACCTGATCGTTGCCGACGACGCGGCGGTTCCCGATATCCTCAAATGGCTGACCGACCATGCCGATTACAGTTGGACCATCGGCGCCAACAATCACCAGGACAGTCCGGCAAACTGCCGCGTCCGCTTCTTCAACGCGGCGCAACGGGCGGCGTTTACCGACTGGCTAACGGATTATTAGCCGCGCCCGCCAACATGGCCGGGCAGGAGCTTGCGGGCGCGCAAATACGCGTCCCAATCCACCGCCTTGCCGATAGGGATTTTGCTTTGAGGTGAATTTAGAGGCTTTGGAAATGTTGGCAATGGCTCATACCGACAACCTTTTGCGCATGGTGCCCTTCGCCCAGAACAGCAGGCCGAGGGACAGCACGATGATATAGCCGGCGTCCCAGACCGAGGTCAGGGTGGCTTCGCCGGCGAAGGCGGCGCGGGTCAGGCGCACCGGGTGCAGCAGCGGCAAGGCCTCGGCGACGTTGAGCCAGACGCCGCTCAAGCGCTCGTCGATAGGGAAGAAGACGTTGGAGAACAGGAACAGGGGCGTCAAAAACAGGGTGAAATAGAAGCTGAACAGCTCGATCCTCGGCATCCGCAGGGTGACTGCGATGCCGATCGATGCGAACAGCAGGCCGGTGAGCGGGATGACCAGGATGGCGAGCAGCGCCGAGGTACCGGGGATCAGGCCGAAGACGCCGGCGACGATGAAAAAGCCGCCGCCATAGATCGAGGACCGGGTCACCGCCCACAGCACTTCGCCGATCAGTATATCGTCCGGCGAGACCGGCGTGGTGACGATGACCGAGTAGGATTTCTCGTACATCAGGCGCACATAGACATTGTAGGTCACTTCGAAACTGGCGCCGTGCATGGCCGAGACGCAGATCAGGCCGGGCACCAGGAACTCCACATAGCTGACGCCGCCCATCTCGGTGATATAGGCGCCGACGCCGATGCCGATGGCGGTCAGGTAAAACACCGGCTCGAAAAAATTTGGCAGCAGATTTACTTTCCAGGTGCGCCGGTAAAGGCTGGCGTTGCGCCGCCAGACCGACAGGGTGTGCCGCGCCGAGAGACTCATAACCCGTCCGCCAACGCAAGGCCGGGTATCATAACTCGTCTCCCAACTGGGTTCCGGTGACCGCCAGGAACACGTCTTCCAAATTGGCCGGACGTTGGATGACCGGGCGCCGGTTGCCGCCGTCCAATTGTTGCAAGGCGCTAAGCACCCCGTCCGGTTCCCGGGCGAAGACCATGAGCCGGTCGCCGGAACGCAATTTGACCATGTCATCGGCGGTGCCCAGCAGGCGCCTCTCTTCCTCGGCGCTGCAATCGAATTCGAGGGCGTCCGGGTGCAGCTCGTCGGCGATCAATTGCCGGGGCGGGCCCTGGCGGATGGCCTTGCCGCCATTGATGATCATCACCTGATCGCAAAGCCGTTCGGCCTCGTCCATGTAATGGGTGGTCAGCAAGATGGTCTTGCCGTCACCCTTGAGGCTGCGGATTTTCGACCAAAGGGCGTGGCGCACGGCGGGATCGAGACCGGTGGTGGGCTCGTCCAGGATCAACAGTTCGGGCTCGTTGATCAGCGACATGGCGATCGACAGGCGCCGCTTGAAGCCGCCCGACAGCTTCATGACTTTTTTGTCTGCGTCTGCGCCGATCTCGAGGAATGCCAGCAATTCCTCGACCCGCCGGTTAAGCAGCGCATCGGGGATCAAATGGTGGCGGCCGTGGATAAACAGATTATCCCGGCTCGACAGATTGTCCATCATCACATTGTCTTGCAGGGTGACGCCGAGGCGGGCGCGCACGGCCCGGGTTTGGCGGGCCACATCCATGCCGAACACATGGATCTGGCCCCGGGTCGGCTCCGAAACCCCATAGAGCATGCGCAAGGTGGTGGTCTTGCCGGCGCCGTTGGGGCCCAGCAGGCCGAAGCAGATGCCGGTGGGAACGGTGAGGTTCAATTCCGAGACCGCATCGACGCCGTCGAAGGTCTTGGTCACGTTCCGGGCTTTGATGATCGGAGGTGCGTCGTTTGCTGGCGTTTGCATGTGCGCCTAAGACTATGGGATGCGCCGGCCCTTGCACAGCCCTTCGTTCGCCATTTATCATGGCATTGCAAAATTCATGGGAGAGCAAACATGGACGATCAAACCCGATTGACCGGGCCGGCGCCGGGCTTTGTCAAATTTCCGGAATACCAGGTCCGGGTGGAGCCGGCGCCGGCGCGTATCCGCGTCATGCTCGGCGGCACCGCCATCGCCGATTCCGATAATGCCCTGACCCAGTTCGAGACCGACCACACATCGGTCTATTATTTCCCGCGGGGCGATGTGCGCATGGATTTGCTGGAAGCCACCGATCACGACAGTTTCTGACCCTACAAGGGACATGCGTCCTACTACTCCGTGCGGGTAGGCGATCGGTTGGAAGAAAATCTGGTGTGGTCCTACGAATCCCCGTTCGATGAGGGTGAGGAATTTGCCGGCTATCTGGCGTTTTATTGGGGCCGGGTGGACCAATGGTTGGTGGGGGATGTGGAGGTAACCGAGCACCCGCAAAATCCTTAAAGGGCTTTCCCATGAATACCATTTCCTCAGCGCCGGACCTGATTGTCCATAACGGCAAGGTGGTCACGGTCGATGCGGCGTTCACCATCGCCGATGGCTTCGCAGTGCGCGGCGAGCGCATCCTTAGCGTCGGCGACGGCGCCGGGTTGCTGGATGCGGCGGATGCCCGCACCGAAATACTCGATCTCGGCGGGCGCACCGTGGTGCCCGGGTTTTTTGACGGCCACGCCCATATGGACCGGGAAGGGCTGACCGAGATTTATCCCAGCCTCAAGGACGCCCATTGCATCGACGATATCTTGCAGATCGTCGAGGCCCTGGTGGCCGATTCTTGCCCCGGCGAATGGATCGTCACCATGCCGCTCGGCGCGCCGCCCAACTATCTCGGCACGGCCTCGGACCTTACCGATGGCCGCTTTCCGGACCGCCACGATCTGGACAAGGTGTCGCCGGACAATCCGGTCTATATCCGCCCGGTGTGGGGCTATTGGCGCCACGACATGGCCGAACCGCTGGTATCGGTGGCCAATTCGAAAGCGCTGGAGCTGGCCGGCATTGGCCGGGGCACGCCGGAACACTGCTCGACGGTGGTGTTCGACAAGGACTCTGCGGGCGATCCCACCGGCATCTTTTTCGAAGACACCCTGCAGCCGATCATCGAGCTGACCTTCATGCGCGGCATGCGCCGCTTTAGCGCCGGCGAACGCGCCCGCGGCCTCAAGCGCTCCATGGAAGTGTATCAGTCCTTCGCCACCACTTCGGTGTTCGAGGGCCATGGCCTGGCCGCCGAAATCATCGAAGCCTACAAGCAGCTTTCCGCCGACGGCACCCTTACCATGCGCGCCGATATACCACTGAGCCCGTCCTGGGACACGGTCGCCGGCGTCGATCCCGGCGCCCTGTTCGACACCTGGGCCGGCTGGCTGGCCGGCCATGGGCTGGGCGACAGCCATTTAAGGGTTGCCGGCCTGTTCGTGCTGGCGGCGGCGCCGGAAGGTTCGGTGCTCAACCGCGAAGACCAATTGCGCGCCGAGATCAGCCCTTATACGGGTTGGGCCAGCCGCTATTACGACCACGCCTTGGCGCGCCAGCAATTGATCGAGGTGATGGTCGCGGCGGCGCGCCGGGATATCCGAATCGCCACCATCACGCCGCCCATGCTGGGGGTCTTGGCGGAGGTCAACGAGATCGAACCGATCCGCGACAAGCGCTGGGTGCTCGGCCATATCGGCATCTTGAGCCCGGAACAGGTGCACCGCATCCGCGATTTAGGGCTGGCGACGACCACCCACACCAACCGCAGTATTTATTCCATCGGCTCGAAATTGCGCGACGGCATGGAGCCGGAGCGCGAATCCGACATCATGCCGCTCCGGCGCATGCTCGATGCCGGCGCCCATTTTGCCCTGGCTACAGACAATCTGCCGGTTTCCTTGTTCCACCCCTATTGGCAGACCGTGTCGCGCATCGACCGGGTGACCGGCGAACGCATCGCCGAGGACCAGAAACTCAGCCGCGAAGAGGCGTTGCGCGCGCTGACCATGGGCGGCGCCTATCTTTGCATGAGCGAAGCGGATCGCGGCTCCCTCGAGGTTGGCAAGCTTGCCGATTTCGCCGTCCTCAGCGCCGACCCGTTGAGCGTCGCCGAGGATGATCTCAAGGATATCCAATCGGAGCGCACCGTGATCGGCGGCCAGACGGTCTACGAGCGCGGCAGGAATACAGAAAGCGGTGGGTAAGGCGAACCATCAGCCCCACAACCGCTCGGTGGCGATGCGGGCGCCTTCGGCTAGGGCGCCCAACTTGGCCCAGACTACCGACGGGAACACCGCCTTGCGTCCGGCATAGGTGGAAAAGCCGCAATCGGCGCCGGCCAGCACCCGTTCGCGGCCGACGATATCGGCGTAGCGGCAGAGGCGCTGGGCGATCAGAACCGGATGCTCGACGAAATTGCTGGTGGAATCGATGACCCCGGGAACCAGCACCTTGTGGTCCGGAATCCTGGCCGCCCGCCAGTCTTCCCATTCATGTTCGTGGCGGGGATTGGCGCCTTCGAACAACAACGCCTGCGGGCGCGCCCGGCCAAGCATATCGATGAGCCGCGCCATCGGCAGATCGTGGGTGTGCGGGCCGGCGTAGTTGAGCCAGCAGATATGCAGGCGCATGGCATCGGGCGGAATATCGCTGGTGGCCGCGTTCAGGGCCTCGATGTTTTTTTCCGCCTCCGCCAGGAATTCGGCCTCGCTCAAATCCTGATGATCCGTGTGGCGGCTGCCGGCCAGGTCCGGGCAATCCAGTTGCAAAACGAACCCGGCCTTGTGGATGGCGTTGTATTCGGGGCGCATGGCTTCCACCAGGGCTTCGCGGTATGCGTCGTTGTTGGGGTAGTGGGCGTTGGGCACGTAGGTGAGCAGACATCCGGGTGACGCCGCGTTCATGAACACATCGAAGGGCTTGGCGGCGGCAACGGCGGCTTTCAAGTTGGCGATATCGCGCTCGGCCGGCGCTCCGTCGGCGTGCGCCACGGGCCCGTTGCAGACCGTCGATTGCAGCAATTCCGGGCCGCCGCCGCCGAGGCTGTGCCCGCCCATCTCGGGGAAATCCTGGATATCCCGGGGCAGCTTGCGCCCCGGAACACCGGTGCCATCGGTGGCGCCCAGCCCGGCCAACCGGTGCTTGGCATAAACGTGATAGGCCATCTTGCCGACCTCGCCATCGCAAACCACATCGATGCCGGCGGCCACCTGGTCCTTGACGCTCGCCGCCACCGCTTCGGAAGTGCGCGCCCAAAGGTCGGCTGTGTCCACCGTTTCGCCGCGGTCTTCCCGGCCCAGCATTTCGACAAGGTCATCGGGCCTCGGCAGGCTGCCCACATGGGTGGTGAGGATGCGGTCGGTGCTCAGTTTCATGATATTCCTCCGGTCGTTGCGCCGATTATGGGCCCGCGAACACGGCTTGCAAATGTCTATCCTTGCATTCGCCGTCCGGCAAAAGGAAAATGCGGATATGGTTCGGAATCTGGCATCGAAATTGCTGCTTTTGGCGGTTCTCCTGGGGCTCGGGGCCACCCCGTTGCGGGCGGCGGAAAAATATATCGTCGTGGCCTCGACCACATCGACGGTGAATTCGGGCCTGTTCGATGTGCTATTGCCGCAATTCACCAAACAGACCGGCATCGAGGTGCGTTTCGTCGGCGTCGGCACCGGCCAGGCGATCGGGATTGCGATGCGCGGCGATGCCGACGTTCTGTTCGTTCACCACAAAAAGTCCGAGCTGGATTTCGTGGCCAAAGGCTTCGGCGTGGGCCGCCACGATGTCATGTACAATGATTTCGTCATCGTCGGGCCGGGGGGCGATCCGGCGGGCGCGGCGGGCGCCAAATCGGTCTCCGATGCCTACCGGCGCATCGCCGCCGCCAAGGCCGTATTCATCTCCAGGGGCGATGACAGCGGCACCCATAAAAAGAGCCTGGAGATTTGGAAGCGGACAAGCGTCGAGGTGAAGAAATCCAGCGGCCAATGGTACCGGGAGGCGGGGTCGGGCATGGGCGCTACCCTCAACATCGCGGCGTCCATGAACGGCTATACCCTGACCGACCGGTCCACCTGGATGGCCTTCAAAAACAAGGGCTCCTTGAAGCTGTTGTTCGCGGGTGGTCTGGGATTGCGCAATCAGTACGGCATCATTCTGGTTAATCCTCGGCGCCACAAACATGTCAAGGCCGGGCTGGCATCGACGTTTATCGATTGGCTGCTTTCGGTTGCCGGCCAGAGGGCCATCAATGGCTACCGATTGGCCGGCAAGCAGACATTTTTCGCCAACGCCAGGGAAACCGGAAAATTGAACTAGGGGGAGCGATATCATGAGCCTCGACACCATACCCGTTGTCGATCTGGCGCCGCTGATCGCCGGCGCCGACGGCGCGCAAGCCAAGGCCGCGGCAGAAGTAGAAGCCGCTTGCGCCAGCGTCGCCTTTTTCTTCGTCAAGAACCACGGCGTGCCGCAAGCCATGCTCGACGGCATCATCGAACAAAGCGCCCGCTTTCACGGCCAATCGATGGCCGAAAAAAAAAAGGTCAAAGTAAGTAGTGATCTCTTGGGCTATTTGCCCGCCGGCGGCCAGATGCAGCGCAACTCCATCTACAACAAGAACACGCGCCGGGAGTCCAGCGCGTCTTTCTACTGCCGGCGGCAACTCCCCGACGATCATCCCGATCAGATCGCTGGCAAGCTCTGGACCCACAGCAACCGCTGGCCGGAAAATCTGCCGGGCTTCCGCGAAAACGTGCAGGCCTATTTCGATGCCCTTGATGAACTGCTCGGCCGCCTGTTGCCGCTGTTTTCGATCACCCTCGGCATGGGGCCTGATTTTTTGACCAGCCACGAAGCCTTTTCGCCGCCCAACCCCAATTTGCGCCTGCTCGAATATGTGCCCCAGGACCCGGGCGAGGAAAACCAGTTCGGTATCGGTCCGCACTCCGATTACAGTTGCATCACGATCCTCCACCAGGGGCCGTCTCGGGGCTTGGATATTCTGATGCCGGATGGAGCGTGGGTTGCCGCGCCGATGCTGCCCGGCCATCTTTTAATCAACACCGGCGCCTTTCTGACGCGCTGGAGCAACGACCGCATTCCGGCGACACCGCACCGAGTGATCAACGCAACCGGCAAGCTGCGACATTCGGTGGCCTTCCTGGTCGCGACGCGCTCCGACGTGGTTGTCGAATGCATTCCAAGCTGCCAGGGGCCGGACAATCCGGCCAAATACGAGCCGTCCAATTACGCCGACTATATCGCCGCGATCCGCAAAATGAATTATGACATCGGCGAAGCAGACGCGGCCGAATAGAGTCGTGATCTAGTCGCCGCCTCCGCCATCACCGCCGCCAAAATCCATACCGCCGCCGCCATCGGCGACGAAACCTTCGCCGCCGCCGACGAAGCCGCCCTCACTTGGCGCCATTTCGGATGGATAGGCGCCGCCGCCAATGGAAGCCATGCCGGCCAGATCGGCGGCGTGGGATTGGGTCCACAAAACCGCGCCGGGATCGCTCCATTGGGCGGCGCCGAGATCGGTCAGCAGATAGACCGCGGCGGCCAAATTCGCCTGCTCCACTGCGTTGAGGTCGTGGGCGCTGAGGGCGAAATAGATGCCGTTCTCTATCTCTAAGCGCCGGTCGAGGGCAAACAGGCGCGGCAGGCGGGTGGGGCGCGCCGGATCGAGCCCCAAGCGGGCGCATAAGCGGTGCCAGGTGCGGACCACGCCGGCGTCGCCTTGACCAGCGGCCGCCGGCTCGGGCGGTACATGGGCGCCGAACGCTTTTTGGCAGAAATCGCCGTACGCATCACCCTCGGCGGCAAACAGGGCCCAGGCCGAAGCCACGATGCGCGACGGCATGGCGATGGCATCGCCGCCTGTTCTCCCATCGCCGCCGTTCAGGGCCAACAGCATAAAATAATCCTTGAGCGCCCAGAATATGGCGGCCCGCGGCTCCGGGCCCAGATGCGGGTGGGCGCCTTGAAAGGCTTGGCTGAGGCCCGGTGAAAATTCATAGCCTTGGATGAAGGCCAGCCGGCGGCGGCGAATATCGGGGCGCACCCATTGTTCCCAGGCGCGCCGCCAAGCATGGTCGATCGACCAGCGGTTCCAATAAATCAGCAGTCCGGCGACCGCGATCGCCGCGATTATCCCGATAAACAACATGGTTCTGCCCGGCTCCCATGAGGCGATGAATGGGGCCAGTCTAGCGTAATTTCGCCCACGCTGCATAGCCGCGCCGCGATCCTGGCGGTATAATACCCGGCGCGCACCGGGCGCGAAGGGGGAAGCAATGATCAAAAATATCGCGGTGTTCGGCACCGGCGCCAACGGCAGTTGCATCGCCGCCGATCTGATTCACGCCGGCCGGGATCTGAGCCTGATCGATCAATGGCCGGAGCATGTTGAAACCATGCGCCGGGACGGGCTCCACATTCAAATGCCGGAAGACGCGTTGCAGGTGGCCGCCAAGGCCTATCATCTTTGCGATGTGGCCGCCTTCACCGATCCCTTCGATCTCATTATCATCGCGGTGAAAGCCTATGATACGCGCTGGACGGCGCAACTTGCCGAGCCGCATCTGGCCGGCGATGGTTTGATGATCGGTATTCAAAACGCCATGACCGCTGGCGATATCCGGGAAATTGCGGGGCCCGCCAGGACTCTCGGCTGCGTCATTGAATTGTCTTCCGAGATTTTCACCCCGGGCCGGGTGCAGCGCAACACGCCGCCGGCCAAAACCTGGTTCGGGCTCGGCTGCCTCGATGGCGGGCCCGGGGAGCGGCTCGAAGAGGTCGCGGAAATCCTTGGTCACGCCGGCGCCGTGTCGGTCTCTGATGACATCGTATCGGCGAAATGGATGAAGCTGGTGGTCAACACCATGTGCCTCGGGCCGATGGCGATGCTCGGCCTCAACCAGCAGGAGGCCGCCAAATTGCCGGGCATGCGGGACTTGGCGGTTCGGGTAGGCACCGAAGCGCTGGCCGCCGGTCAGACCCGGGGCCACAAAATCGTGCCCATATTCGGGCTGGGGCCCGAAGACGTGGCCGACACCAACCGCCTCCTGGAAAAACTGCTCGATAAATTGTTCAGCGATATCGGCCCCAAAGCCCGGGATTGCGTCCTCCAGGACCATCTCAAGGGCCGCTATTCGGAGGTCGATCAGATCAACGGCCTGGTGGTCCAGGATTACGAGGCGCGGGGGGCTTCGGCGCCGGCCAACGCGGTGATCGTCGAGATCACGCGCCGCATCCGCGCCGGCGAACTGGCGCCGGACCCCGCCAATCTGGACCTGGCCCGCGAAATGCTGGCGGCGATGGTTTAAGCTTCCGCCGCCAGGCGCCGGCGGGCGCGTATTAATCGGCCGCCAGGCGTCGGCGGCCGTGGGCGAACATCACGAAGGTGAGGATAATCGCCAGCACCGGGAAGGCGGTGCCGGTGGCGTGCACCGATTGCATGGCCGGGCCGAGGATTTCCGGTGCGGCATCGTCGGTGAGGCCGGAAACCGCGATCACCAGCCCGGCCATGGCGGCGCCGAAGGAATAGCCGACGGTGCGCAATGTCTGCACCGATGATCCGGTGCGCGCCCGTTCATCGGGCGGCGCGGCTGCGATGGCGCGCTGGATCAGCGGGTTGTTGATGAAACCCATGCCGGCGCCGGTGACCACCAAAAGCAAGGCGATCAGATAGACCGGCCCGGATACAACGACACTGGCGAGTCCGGCGAGGCCGGCGAGCATCAGCACCAAACCCAGGACAATCGCCGTCGCCTCCTTGCGGCCCTTCCACGAGGCGACGAAAAACGCCACCGTCGACCAAGTCATGGAGTTGACGACGAAGATATAGGCGGCCACCAAGGGGGTGACGCCGTGCAATTTCTGCAAATAAAGGGTGACGTATAAATTGATGAATACCATCGCCATGGTGCTCAGCATCATCACCCAGAAGGTGGCGCCCATTTCGCTTCGAAGGTCAACCGCCTGCCTTGGAAACAGGGGCAGTTCGGCACCGGCATCGCGGCGGAATGCTTCGGCGGCGATGCCCACAGACACCACCACAAGGGCGATGCGCACCCAATTGTTGTCGATTAGCGCGGTGGCGCTGAGGCCGAGGACGGCGCCGGCCAGCAAGGCAAGCCGGGTGACGGGAAAACGCACCTTGCCGTGTCCCGCCTCGCCCGCCGGAACTACGCGCCAGGCAAGGTAGGCGAACACCACACCGAGCCCGCCGAGGGCGAAAAAGGCGCCGCGCCAGTTTCCGAACTCGGCGAAGACGCCGCCGAAGGCGGGGCCTAGGATGGTGGCCGCGCCCCAGGCGGTCGACAGCATCGAGAGCGCCCGGCCGCGCAGGTTCTCCGGATACATCTCGGCGATCAGCGCATAGCCCTGCGACGCGATTGCGCCGCCGCCGATGCCCTGGACCAGGCGCCAGGCGACGACGGTCTCCATATTGGACGCCATGGCCGCGCCCAGCAGGCCGGCGGTGAAAATCAGACCGGCGCCGGCCAGGGTCGTCCGGTGGCCGTGGGCTTCGCGTACCGGGCCGGTCCCGGCGGCGCCGATGACCGAGCCCACCGAAAACAGAGCGAACGTCCAGGCGTAATAGCGCAAGCCGCCAATATCGGCGGCCGCGGTCGGCATGATCGACACCACCACGAAGTTGGAGATGGCGAACAGGATGGTGCCGAGATTGAGTGCCAGGGTGTAGAGGCCCAGGCGGCCGCGGAATATATCGGCCCAGCGGCCTGTAGCGTTGGTTTCCGGGCCAGCCGAGCCGGTTGATGGAGACCTATTCAAACCCGGTGTCCCAAAAAGCTATTGAAACTGGGCCATGGTGCTGGGCAGCCAGGTGGCGATGGCCGGGAACGTGACGATCAGCGCGATCAGCAATATCTGGGCGACGGCGAACGGCAGCACGCCCTTGTAAATGGTTCCGAGCGCCACTTCCGGCGCCATGCCTTTGATGATAAATACGTTCATTCCGATGGGCGGCGTGATCAAGCCCAATTCGACGACCATGACCACGATGATACCGAACCAGATTTGATCGAAACCCAGATTAGCGACCACAGGAAAGAAGATCGGAATGGTCAAAAGGATCATGGCCAGGGAATCGAGGGCGCAGCCGAGCACCAGATAAATCAGCAGGATGACCACCAGAATACCGGTCGGCGACATGTCGAGCCCGCCGATCCAGGTGCCGATCGAAGCAGGCAACCCGCTGAGCACCAGGAAATTGTTGAACAGGATGGCGCCGATCAGGATGGTGAAGATCATGGCCGAGGTTTTCACCGTCTCCATCAGGCAATCGAAGAATATTTTCCAGGTCATAGTGCGCGCCATCACGGCTAGCAACAGGGCGCCCGATGCGCCGATGCCGGCGGCTTCCTCGGGCGAAAAAAATCCCAGATAAATGCCGCCGATGACCAGCAGGAACAAGAGCACCGTGCTCCACACATTTTTGAAGGCGTACATTTTCTGGGCGAATGTGGTTTTGGCGCCCCGGGGGCCGGTTTCGGGGTAAATACCGGTGATGATCGAGATCGTCACCATGAAGAACAAGATAGTCAGAATGCCGGGGATAAAGCCGGCCAGGAACAATTCGCCGATATTGGATTCTGTCAAGATGCCGTACAAAACCAGAATAACGCTCGGCGGGATCAAGATACCGATGGTGCCGCCGGCGGCGATCGAGCCGGTGGCCAGGCTTTCGTCGTAATGGTAGCGTTTCATTTCCGGAAGCGCCACCTGGGTCATGGTGGCGGCGGTGGCCAGGGACGAGCCGCAAATGGCGGCAAAGGCGCCACAGCCGCCTATGGTGGCCAGCGCAAGCCCGCCCCGGCGGTAACCGAGCCAAGTGTTGCAGGCATTAAACAAGGCTTCCGAGAGCCCCGCATTGGAAGCAAAATAGCCCATCAAAATGAACAGCGGCACGATCGACAGGTTGTAGTCGATCGGCGTCTCGTAGGCGGTTTGGCCCAAAAGCCACAAGGCGGGATTGAGACCGTCCAGGAGGGCGCTGCCAAGAAATCCGGTAAAGGCCATTGCAAAACCGATCGGCAGGCCGATCGCCAGCAGCGTGAACAACAGAAGAAATATCAGTATCGAGAGGGTGATCGGATCCATGGCGTCCAGCTAGCCGTCCGATTGCGGTGTACTGCCGCCGGAATTGGCGGTCTCGCCCGTCGCCGCCGTGCGCACCGCGGCAACAAGGTGCAGCAACAGCGAGGAAACCATGAGGACGCTGGCGAACGCCATGACAAAGGCGACCGGCCAGACCGGTAATTCCCAAATCGCGGTGATGTCGTTATTTTCGATGCGCGACGCCGCCTGCAAGAACAAGCGCCAGCAAACCACCACCATGAAGGCGAAGGCGATGATATGTGTTATGACGCCCAAGGCGGCCTGAAGGCGGGTTGAAAACCGCGTGATCAGGATATCGACCCGGATGTGGCCCCTGTGGATGGTGGTATAGCCGACGCCAAGATAGATCATCATGCCCATGATCAGCTCGGTCACCTCGACGGTACCGGCGATGGGCGAGTTGAACAGGCGCCCGATGACGTCGGCCAGGGTCAGGAACATCATGATCCCGAGCCCGACCGAACCTGCGCGAGCGAGCCACAATGTGACTCGCTCGCTCAAGATAACCATGGAACTTTGACTTAGCTCAGCCATGAAATACCGGTGTTATCCGGATTTCATCATTTTGACGAGATCGTCCATGATCGCTTTGCCGTCGAGGCCCATCTCGTTACCCTTTTTGATCCAGTTGTCGGTGATGACTCGAACCGCTTTGGCCCATCGTTTCTGCTCGGCCGCTGACAGGGTTTGAATCTTGTTGCCCGCCTTCATGGCGTCAGCCTTGCCAACTTGGTCGGCCTTGTCCCATAAGGCGCCGATCAACGCCGCGCCTTTTGCGCCGCCGGTCTTCATAAATGCCTGACGCGCCGCCGCCGGCAGACCGTCCCATTTCTTCTGGTTCATGTTGACCGAGAACGGCGTCGTATAGAGGCCGCCCGGCACCATGAGATGGAATTTGACCAGGCCGACTAGACGGAAGCCGTGGATCGCTTCCCATGGGAAGAAGGCCGCTTCTGTGGTGCCCCGCTGCAGGCTTTCGTGGCTCTTGGTCGCCGACTGCACAACGGGCACGGCGCCCAGGCTTTTGGCGGTGAGAACGCCGCCGCCGCCGACACGGATCTTCATGCCCTTCATATCTTCGATGCGCGTAACCTCTTTCTTGGAGTGCAGCATGCCTGGCCCGTGCACCCAGGACGTGAGCAGCACCGTGCCTTTCATTTCGCGCTTGTCGAAGCCGTGCTTCATGTACCATTTGTTATGGCCGGCACTGCCGGTTTCGGCGTTCGGCGAAGCGAACGGCACTTCGGCAAACCGGAACAGGGGCGCGCGGCCGGGCGTGTAGGCGCCGACGCTCCACGATATATCGCGGACCCCGTTTTTCGCCAAGTCATACTGCCCGGGAGGCTTGGCCAGGGCATTCTTATCGAGGATGATTTTGATGGTGCCGCCGGAGGCCGCTTCGACCGATTTTATCCAGGCGCCGGCGGTATTGGTCATGTGATGGACCGCCGGCAGCCAGTGGGCCATCTTCAGGTTGATTTCGGCGGCCCCGGCGGCGCCTTGGTAGCCAAGCAATAATGCGGCGGAGCCGAGAATTGTGGATGTGATCAATTTAGACATTTGCGTCTCCCTTGGTGCAATTTATTCATAATGTCCGGCGAATTGGTTCGTGTGTCGAAGCCGGAACGAAATACCAATGCCATCCTACCAACCAATTTTCGGCAAGGCCAATACGCATTTGCCGGTAATCGGCTGAGCCGACGCCTATCCGGTCTCGTCCGGCGGCGGCTGCGGCGCTTCACCCCGGTCCGTCATGGTGTAATCGCGCACCACTTCGGCGATACGGATGCGGTAATCGTTAAAAATCTCGCGGCGGCCCTCGGCCTGCGCCAGACGGTGCTCGGCATTGGCGCGCCAGTTATTGATGGCCTCCGCGTCACGCCAGAAAGACAAGGACAGCATGCGGCCCTCATCTGCAAGGCTTTGGAAGCGTTCGATCGAGATGAAGCCGTCCTGCTGCTCCAGCTCGGCGCGCAGCTCAGCCGCGATTTCCAGATAGCGGTCCTTGCCGCCTTCCTTGGGCTCAACCTCGAATATGACCACGTGCATCGGCGTTTCTCCTAGAAACCATAAAGCTGGGCGGGATTATCCACCAGAATGCGCTTGATGACCGCTTCGTCTTCGATCCAATGGCCGATGCTGTCCAGCAGCATGGCGTCGTCGGGGCGAGGATCGATGCCCGGATGCGGCCAGTTGGAGGCCCACAGCATGCGCTCCGGCGCCTCGGCCACCAGCGCCCGGACCAACGCGCCGACCTTATGGAATGCGGGCGCGCCGTCCTGTTCGGTGAGGTAGGGCGCCGACAGTTTGATCCAGGCGCCCTTTTGCACCAGCCCCAACAGGGCCTTGAAACCGGGATGACCGGTACCCACGGGCTCGAAAAACCTGCCCACGTGATCGATCACCAGATCACCGGCGATGCGGTTGATGTCGCCGAGCCGGTCCGGCAGGTCGCGGCCGTCGAGCTGCAGTTGCGCGTGCCAGCCATGCTCGGCCGTCCGCGCCGACAATTCCGGCACCACCTCCCAGGGCAAGGCGCCGCCGGGCAGCATGTGAAAGCGGATGCCGCGCGCTCCGGCCTTGGTCAACGAAGCCAATTCCTCGTCGCTGGCGGATTGATCGACCACCACCACGGCGCGCCCATTGGTGCCGATGGCGGCCACCGCCTGCACGGTGCAGGCGTTGTCCTTGCCGTAGGTGCTGGGCTGTACAACGACCACCCGTTCGAGGCCTAGGCGCGCCTGTAATTTCCGGTAATCATCGACGCGGGCATCTTCCAGCGGCGGGATCGTCGCGTCCGGCGCCATGGCGTGGCCGGGTTCGTAAAAATGCATGTGGGTGTCGGTGGCGCCCGCCGGTATGGCCATCGCCGGTCCCGGCTGGCCCTCGAATATATAGGCCATGCCGATTAGGTCTTCGGCCTGATCTTGGCCAGATATTTGACCGATTGGACATTCTTAATGTCCTTGACGATTTTCGTCGCCTTGACCTTTTCGGCGCGCGACAGGGCGCGGCCGAACAAATACACATGCCCGCCGATGGAGCGCCAGCGGAAGTTGGTTACGTTGACGCCCCTGCCGTCCAGCAACAGGGTGTTGATTTTGGTTTCGATCACGGTGTCATCGACGAAGTTTTCGACCACGCCTTTTTCCTCGTCGACCGGCTTGATGACGCGAATTTCGTTATAGATCTTTTTCACATCCTCGATCTTACGGGTCAGTTTTGCGGCTTGAATCTTCTGTTTCGCATCTTCGACGACACCGGTCAGCATGACATCTTGCTCATAAACGTCGGCCTTTATGGAAATCACGCCGGTGCCCATTTCGCTGATCACGTCCTTGGTAAAGGTCGCCTTGATGGCCAGATCCTTGGCGATATCTTCCGAGGCGCGGTCCTCGACCGCCGCCTCGACGGCGCTCTTGATGATCGAGAACGGATTGATCAACTCGATCGCCCGGGCCGGGGCCGCCGCCAACAGCAAAACCGCCGCGCCGGTCAACGCCAGCCGGCCGATCCGAAAACCTCTATCCATTTGGCTCGCTCCTCCAAGTATTTTGCGGTGCTTCGGGAGTTTAGACAATATTGCGGGATTGGAAAATGCCGAAATGGAAATTAAGTCTATAATAATAAAGCGGATATGGATATTGTTTGATCGCCGCCGCGAATGGCCGGCAACACAGCAACGGAAACCGGATGCCGTGAACAGACATTTCAGCCTGCACCAAATATTGTTTTTTTGTTTTACCGCGCTGGTTTCATTGCCGGCGATCACTTTGGTGATATGGCTGGAACGCTCGGCCGTCGATGCCAGCGTCGAAGGCGCTCAAGATAATGGCGCGCAGTATCAGCCTGGCCATTTCGCGCTACCTGCGTGATGTGGAATCGATTGTCAATCACGTGCGCAATGATTCTGCCGGCGGCGGACAAATGGTCGATCAGTCCGGTTTGATCGCCGACGCCAACATCCAGTATATCGCCCGTTTGAACGATGAATTTTTCGTTACAAAGCAGCTGGCGGCGGTCGATGAGGTTGGTTTCAGCCGGTTGCCCGATAGCATGCAGCGCGCCTTGTCCAGCTCCTTCGCGGCGGCCCGCGCAAAGCCCGGCGCGGGGGTCTTCTCGCCGGTCGTATTCAACCAGGACCGGGCCCCGTCGATTTATATTGTTACCGCCGAGACGAATGGCGGTTACACGCTGGCGGAAGTCAGCCCTGCCTATCTCGTCGAGTTGCAAAAAAGTATCAAATTCGGCAGCGGCGGCCACGCCGCCATCGTCGACGGGCGCGGCCACGTGCTGGCCCATCCGATCCAAGCCTGGCGCGCCGCCATCCGCGATATCTCGGCCGTCGAGCCGGTCAAGCGCATGATGTCCGGCAAGTCCGGCGTGGTGGTTTTCAATTCGCCGGCGGTCGGCAAGGAAATGATCGCCGGTTACGTGGTCGAGCCGCGCTCCGGCTGGGGCATCATGGTGCCGCAGCCCTACCAGGAATTGATTTCCGAGGC
>JAYGEH010000075.1:0-7275 GCA_046582475.1 Rhodospirillales bacterium | reverse complement strand
CGAAATGTCCAAGGAATACAGGGCCGTGGTGGATGCCGGCTTCGTGCTGCAGATCGACGCCCCCGACCTGGCAATGGAACGGGTGCTGCTCTATCAGGATCTGACCGACGCCGAATTCGCGGAAAAGGTCGAGGAACATGTCGACGCGCTGAACAAGGCGCTCGAGGGCATCCCGCCGGACCGCGTGCGGCTGCATGTGTGCTGGGGTAACTGGGAGGGGCCGCATTGCTACGACGTGCCGATGGAAGTGGTGCTGCCGCCAATCTATCAGGCCAATGTCGGCGCCGTCGGGCTCGAATTCGCCAATCCTCGGCGCCAGCACGAGACCGCGGCGCTCAAGGCGAACCCGCCACCGCCCGAGATGGCCATCATCCCCGGTGTGATCGATTCCAAGAGCAACTTTATCGAACATCCTGAGGTTGTTGCGCAGCGTATCGAAAGAGTCGTTGATGCCATTGGCGACCGTGAGCGGGTAATCGCCGGTGTCGATTGCGGATTCGGCACTTTTGTTGGCTGGGAGTGGGTCGCCGAGGATGTGGTCTGGGCTAAGCTGAAAACTCTGCGAGAAGGTGCAGACTTGGCCACTTCTCGACTTTGGGGATAATTAGAATAATTCAATATTAGTGCTTGTGTTGCATAGAACGGTTGAGACGACAACTAAAATCGGACATCAGAATATGGCTATTACGGTACACCTCTGCCGGGGAAATTCCTTGAGCCGGGGACACGCCGAAGGCGGATATGAGCCGGTCGCGGAGATTATGTTCAATGAGTTCAAGGTCGATGGTTTTTTTAGGGTAGGATGACGCTCGCACCCTGCCGGGCCGCGCCCCAAGATAATTTCTAACAAGTTTGGATTGGCTCTCGAATAGACCTCCGTCCATGAGGTGTTGCTGTTGGTTTCGAATGTGGAGTCATAACTATTCCCCCTGGACAATAATCGTTGATCGCCAATTGGGTGTCTGACTATTGGAGATTTACCGAAACACCGCCATGAGATAAGTATCCAAGATATCCATCTCACGGAGAGAAATTCGAATGTCCGACAAACCCGTTCTCGTTGTTACGCGAAAATTGCCTGCGGCGGTCGAAGAACGCTTGCAACGGGACTACCGACCCAAACTCAATCCCGACGATAGCCATTATTCCGGTTACGATTTGATCGAACTCTGTAACGGGGCGGCTGGCATCGTACCCTGTCATACGGAACAGCTTAGCGCGGACATCATCGAACGCCTGCCAGCCAGCATCAAAATAATCGCTAATTTTTCCGTCGGCGTTGATCATTGCGATCTCGACGCCGCCAGGAAACGAGGGATCACCGTCACCAACACGCCGGAAGTATTGAGTGAAGCCACCGCCGAAATCGCCCTGTTGCTGATCCTCGGCGCCAGCCGCCGGGGCGGCGAGGGGGAACGGCTGGTGCGTTCCAAGAAGTGGCGGGATTGGAGCCCGGATTTCATGGTCGGCGTTCAATCCACCGGCAAATTTTTGGGCATCATCGGCATGGGCCGGGTCGGTCAGGTGCTGGCCCGCAAGGCGCGGGACGGACTGGGCATGAATATCCACTATCACAACAGGACCCGGCTGTCCCCCGATCAGGAAGCCGGTGCCATTTTCCATGACTCGGTTGAGGAATTGCTGCCGAACTGTGACGTTCTGTCCCTCCATTGTCCGGCGACGCCCGAAACCATTAGCCTCCTCAATTCTGAACGAATTTCCCTTTTACCTGACGGCGCCGTCGTGGTGAACACGGCCCGCGGCGCGTTAATCGACGATGCGGCTCTGGTTGCTGCGCTTCGCTCGGGTAAATTGTGGGCGGCAGGTCTGGACGTCTACAATAATGAGCCGATGGATATCCATCCCGGCTACAGGGACCTGGAAAATGTGTTCCTACTGCCTCATATCGGCAGCGCCACCCGTGAAACTCGAGATGCAATGGGTTTTCGCGCATTGGACAATTTGGATGCTTTTTTTGCCGGCGAAGAACCGGGGGATCGGATCGCCTAGCCAATTAAGGTAAATTTTTAGTGATATGCCGCTGACCGCAGGCTTTTCAAAGTAATATACCTTCAAATCTTTATATTTGTATCTTGTTCTGATCATCGGGTTATGGATATAGTCCAGTGTTTACGGCTGAGAGTATACGTATTTGCAAGCTTTAAAATTCCATCGATGAAGCCATGTCGGGAGTGGTTTTCTGATTTCGTTCAGAATATGATGTTGGATCAATCCAGTACCGAATCGTTTTGTCGAGATTTTCATTGGCAAAAATTAGGGAGAGAATTGTTATGGTTGAGAAAAAGACGAAATTGACACGCCGCAAGTTTCTTAGGGGCGGTGCCGTTGCCGCTGGTGCTGGTGTTGCAACACTTGCCGCGCCGAATCTCGCAATCGCGGCACCGAAGGTACTTAAAGTTCAGGCTGCTTGGGGCGGCGGTATTTTCCTCGAGAACGCCAAAAGTTATGTTGATCGCGTGAATGCCATGACCGGCAAGAGTCTGAGAATCGATCTGTTGTCGGTCAACTCGGTTGTCAAAACCAGCCAGATGCAGGATGCCGTCCACCGCGGTGTTTTGGACGGCGCCCACTATGTGCCCGCATACTGGTATTCCAAGTCCCCTGCAGCGTCCCTGTTCGGAACCGGTCCATGCTTTGGCTGGTCGGCGCAGGAAATGCTCGGCTGGATTCATTACGGCGGCGGCAAAGAACTTTTCAATGAGTTGATGGGCTCTCTCCGCCTGAACCTGATCAGCTTCTTTAACAGTCCCATGCCGGCACAGCCGTTAGGCTGGTTCAAGGAAGAAATCAAAAGTTCAGCTCAGTTGAAGGGTCTGAAATACCGGACCGTTGGCCTGGCGGCAGACGTGTTGACGGAAATGGGAATGTCGGTTGTGCAATTGCCGGGCGGCGAAATTCAGCCGGCGATGAAAAGTGGCCTGATCGATGCCGCAGAGTTCAACAACCCGACTTCCGACAGCGACTTCGGTATGCAGGACGTTTCCAAGCATTATCACCTGGCCAGTTTCCATCAGTCCCAGGAATGCTTCGAAGTAACCTTCAATAAGAAAAAGTTCGATTCTCTGTCAAAAGAGGTTCAGGCTATTTTGGAATATGCCTCGGAAGCAGAAAACTCGAACTTCTACTGGAACAACACCCTTCGTTATGCTGACGATTTGATCAAACTCAAGGAAAAGCATGGCGTCAATGTGTACCGGACCCCAGACTCCGTCATGTCCGAACAGTTGAAGGCGTGGGATATCGTTATCAAGCGGATTTCGGCAAAAGATCCGTTCTTCGCCAAAGTGGTCAAGTCGCAGAAGGCTTACGCCAAGAAAGTGATGAACTACCTGCTTCTGAATCAGCCCGATTATGGATTGGCTTATAAGCATCACTTCGGTTGATCAAAACAGATTTTTTGCGAGATGATTGCGCAAAAAATAGATAATTTTGGGGGGACAACCTTTTGGTTGTCCCCCCATTATTTACCAAGATAACATACCAAGGCTAAAATGCCGGAGATCCAGCCGTGACATCCG
Source organism: Rhodospirillales bacterium (assembly GCA_046582475.1). GTDB lineage: Bacteria > Pseudomonadota > Alphaproteobacteria > Rhodospirillales > UBA2165. The sequence goes on along the minus strand of JAYGEH010000075.1, from coordinate 3,736 downwards.
TTATTCATGCTATTGAAAGGCTCAGTATCTGGGTTGGACGTGCCTTTGGCTGGTGCATCCTGATCTTGACCCTTTCAGTCGCCTATGAAGTTTTCGTGCGCTACGTCCTCAACGCGCCAACGGTATGGGCTTTCGACATGATGGTTCAGATGTATGGAGCATTGTTCCTGATGGCTGGACCCTACGCCCTCGCCCAGGATACCCATGTGCGGGCGGATGTGGTTTACCGCTTCCTGAAGGTCCGTTGGCAGGCCCGCGTCGATTTTCTCTTATTCATCGTATTCTTTTTCCCCGGCATGATTGCCCTGGTCTGGTTCGGTTGGGAAATCGCCATGGACTCGTGGCGCTATAAGGAAGTTAGCTGGAACAGTCCGGCTCGAATTCAAATTTATTACTTTAAAACCCTGATCCCGCTGGCCGGTGGGTTGTTCATCCTTCAGGGCATTTCGGAATGCATGCGATGCTATCTGGCGATCAAGACAAATAAATGGCTGCCGAGGCTGGAAGACGCCCGGGAGACCGAAGACCTTTTGAAAGACCATGCGGCCGAACTTGAGGTCAAATAACCCTATTTGTTTAAACACACCAGTTGTTTAAACACACCAGGTTTTGCGGAGCACATTTAGGATGACAAACCCCGAAGTAGCGATTTTAATGTTGTCAATTTTCATCGTGATGGTGCTGTTGGGGTTCCCGGTTGCCTTCACGCTGATCGCCATGGGCGTTGGGTTCGGCTACTACGCCTATTACGAGGCGGGCAGCATCGAAGCCATCGCCGATGTGTTCAACAACAAGATTTTCTATCTTTTGAACCAGAACACTTATTCAGTGATGGAGAACGACACCCTGGTCGCGATCCCGCTATTCCTGTTCATGGGGTATGTGGTGGAACGCTCCAACATCGTCAACAGGCTGTTCTACGCGCTGCAAATGGCGGCCCGCAATTTACCGGGATCTATGGCCGTTGCGGCTTTGATTACGTGCGCCGTATTTTCCACTGCCAGCGGAATCGTTGGCGCGGTCGTCACCCTGATGGGACTGCTGGCGTTTCCAGCGATGGCCAAGGCGAATTATGACAAGAGATTCGCCTCCGGCGTCATTTGCGCAGGGGGCACGCTTGGTATCTTGATTCCGCCCTCGATCATGTTGATCGTCTATGCGGCCATTGCGGAACTTTCGCCTCTGCGTCTATACGCCGCCGCCATTTTTCCAGGCTTCATCCTGGCCGGATCGTACATAGTCTACGTCATTGTCCGCGTCTGGATAAATCCATCGATTGCGCCAAAGCCACTCGCAGAGGATGTCCCGCCAAGGCGCGTTGTCTATTTGCAGCTTCTGACGTCGTTTGTGCCGTTGACCGTCTTGATCATGTTGGTTCTGGGATCGATTTTGGGCGGCCTGGCAACGCCGGCGGAAGCTGCCGCAATGGGTGCATTTGGCGGGCTTTTTCTGGCGTGGGTCTATGGCTCTTTCAGTTGGACTATGCTTAAGGAATCCGTATTCCTGACAGCGAAGGCGACGGCGATGGTGTGCTGGCTGTTTGTCGGATCGTGGACCTTCGCCTCCGTCTTTTCCTTCCTCGGTGGCCACGAAATTATTGAACATTTCGTTCTCGGATTTAATTTGGCGCCCTGGCAGTTCCTGATCCTGGTGCAGGCGATCATCTTCCTTCTGGGTTGGCCCCTGGAGTGGTCGGAAATCCTGATTATTTTCGTGCCAATTTTTCTGCCGATGCTGCCGGTATTCGGTATCAATCCCTATTTCTTCGCTATGCTGGTAGCGCTCAACTTGCAAACGTCATTCCTGACCCCACCCATGGCCATGTCTGCCTACTATTTAAAAGGGGTGTTGGGGGGAATGATCGAATTGACCGACATCTTCAAAGGTATCATGCCCTATCTCGGCATCGTCATTTTTGTCATGGTCATGATGTATCAGTTCCCGGAGATCGCGCTATGGCTGCCTGATTACTTTTTTGGCAAATATGTGCCTTAAGATTGGGACCTCTTAGGAATAGAGTGCTGTTTTGGTATGGGGAGTATCATTTTAATGCCTCGAATTTCTCTTGATTTAATTTTCGGGATCATCGGAACGTTATTGATCACCGTGTTCGTACTTGGGTTGGCACAAAGTATATCTGCCGGCGCCGCTGGGTTTTTGGGCGGCCTGCCGTTTTGGGTGATCTGTATCGCCTGCCTGGTACTGGTGTTTTATGATTTCTGGGATTCGTGCCTGCGTAATAAGCCCTCCCATTGAGACCATACAAATTTGCTAGGAAGAGGCAGGCGCGATGGAATTGGCGGAATTTGGGGCAACCCAACTGGTGCGCATGATCGAGAACGGTGAGATTTCATCGCTGGAACTGGTTGAGGCCTGTATTGGCCGGATTGAAGACAAAGAAGAAGATATCGGCGCCTGGGCTCACATGGATCAAAACTATGCCCGGGAGCAGGCGGAAAAATGCAACCTACTTCACGCCAGCGGAAATCCTTGCGGCCCGCTTCATGGTATTCCCGTAGGCATCAAGGATATCTTCGACACGGAAGATTTCCCCACGGAATACGGATCGGTAATTTACGCCGGCCACCGCCCTAGGGTGGATTGCACCGCCATCAGTCTTCTCAAGGCGGCCGGCGCCGTAATAATGGGCAAAACCGTTACTACGGAATTTGCTGTTTATTCTCCGGGTAAAACTCGCAACCCCTTCGATTTGAAGCGCACCCCTGGGGGCTCGTCCAGCGGCTCCGCCGCCGCCGTGGCAGCGGGCATGGTGCCCCTGGCCATTGGCTCCCAGACTAATGGGTCCGTTATACGACCCGCTTCGTTTTGCGGAATTGTTGGGTTCAAACCGACCCACGGCGCCATCTCCAGGCACGGTGTACTCACTCAATCGCCGCTGCTTGACCATGTGGGCGTGTTCGCCCGTTCGATCGAGGATTTGGCTCTCATCGCCGATTGCCTGACCAGCTATGATGATCGGGATATGGCAATGACCGCCATGACCACGCGAAACTTTGCCGCGATGGCGACAGCGGAGCCGCCGATGCCACCAAAGCTCGCATTTGTCAAATCGCCGTTTTGGGATCGCGCCGACGAGGATACCCAGGAAGGGTTCGCTGAATTGGCGGAGGCGCTGGGCGAGTTTTGCGAAGAAGTGGATCTCCCGCCGCATTTCGACGATGGAGAAGAATTGCACCGCACCCTTCTGGGCGCCGATCTGGCGAAGAACTTTGCCGAACTTTACGAACGCGCTAAGGACCAGCTCAGCGACAATCTTTGTGCATTTATCAAGAAAGGGCAGAAAGTATTAGCAGTCGATTACAATCGGGCAATAGATAGGCGGGAAATGCTGAATGACGGCCTAGACGATATTTTCGGCGAATATGACGCCATTTTGACGCCGTCAACCATTGGTCAGGCGCCGCCGATTGAAACGACGGGCGATCCGATATTCTGTACGTTGTGGACCCTTTGCGGTACGCCGGCAGTTACCTTGCCGCTACTGGAAGGTGCCGACGGACTTCCCATAGGCGTTCAACTGGTCGGTCAGCGTGGCGATGACGCCCGGCTCCTTAGAACCGCCAATTGGCTCGCCGGTTTCCTCGCTGGCTAGGAAACCAAATAGGATAATTTATTCGGCGACCATTTCGCGCACCCGGTGCTTTAAGCCCCCATTTCCCAGATGAACTCAATTTTCCATGCCGTCAGACGTGGCTTCTGGTATAAGAATCAATGC
>JAYGEH010000284.1:0-19166 GCA_046582475.1 Rhodospirillales bacterium | reverse complement strand
TGAGCGAAGATCATCACCATTGTAATCACTTCGTAGGAAAATACCTCGGGCCATGGAAAACTCCTCTGTTTCCCATGTTGAATCACGGCCAAGCTAACAGAACACTAACGAGTCAATCTTTTTGCAAGTTGGTATAAGCCGCTCAAACAAAACGGCTTCATCGGTGACCGGAAATCCATATTCGGTGTCGTGGTATGGCCCGTGGAACTGATGGCCGGGCGCCGAATCGCAATAGCTGCTCATGGGATAATACTGGGTTTAATTAAAAAGGCTCGATGCGTGCGATTTTCGTTGGAGGCATTCGAATGAATGGCTGATTATCCACAAAAACCATCGTGTTTGAATCACGTTTTTGTCAATGGCCCCTTGCAAATACTCCAAGGCTTCACCGGGTTATGCCCAAATCGCTAAGGGTGACCAGGTCGAATTCGATGATTCCATAAACCACCAGCCAAAGCACCGAGGCGACGCCTGTGTTGATGGCGGCTTTTGCCCACATGCGGGACCGCGCCGGCGCGCCGGGATCATTGCCATCTTCGATCTCGGTATCGCGGCGAACACCGAAAGGCAGCACCACAAACAGGGTCAGCCACCAGATAATGAAATAGATCGCGGTGCCGGTCACCAGGGTCATGGCAATCGCATCTTTTTAAACGCGGACCACGTGGACCGTCGTCAGCGGCCGTTTTTGGAAGGTATCGCGAAGGTGCCGCCGGATGGCGCGGCGGGTCATCTCGCCGACCTCGGCGTCGTCGCGCCGGTCCGCTTCGCTCATTTCGGCGATGGCCCTTTTTGCCTCCTCGGTCAATTGCTCGAGCACATAGGGCGCTTCGTCGTCGTCGGCCAGCCCCAGCATGGTCAATTGCGGCGCCGCCGCCATCCAGCCCTCGCTATCGACGATCAAGGTGAAGACCGCCGAGCCGTTGAACAACACCCGGGACCGCTCGCGCACCACTTGGCCGTCCAGCGGCACCAGCCGGCCGCCATCGAGGGCCAATCGGCCCACCGGCGCCTGATCGATGATCGCCGCCTTGCCCGGCGCGATCCTGACCACCGAACCGTTTTCCACCAGCACCGTTTCCGGCACCTGGCACTGGGCGGCGATCTCCGCATGCTTTTTCAAATGCCGCTGCTCGCCATGCACCGGGATCAGGATTTGCGGGCGCACCAGCTGGTACATCTCGGTCAACTCAGCTTGCGCGGGATGGCCCGATACATGGATATTTTCGTCCAGTTCCGAAATCACGTCGACGCCGCGCCGCACCAAAGCGTTATGCAGGCGGCCGATGGCCAGCTCGTTTCCGGGAATGATGCGCGATGAGAATATCGCCGCATCGCCCTCACCCAAACTGACCGAGCGGTGATCGCCGGCGGCGATGCGGGTCAGGGCGGCGCGCGGCTCGCCCTGGCTGCCGGTACAGATATAGAGGATTTCGCCGTCCTCCATGGCGGCCATCTCTTCGGGCTCCAGGAAGTCCGGCAGATCGGTCAAATAGCCGGTCTCCCTGGCCGCCGCGTTGATCCGCCAAAGCGATCTACCGACCAGCGCCACGGCGCGCCCCTGGGCGGCGGCGGCGTGGAATATGGTTTGCAGGCGGGCCACGTTGGAGGCGAAACAGGTCACCGCAACTTTGCCCTTAACGCGCCCGATCACATCGCTCAACCGGTCCAGGAGATCGGCTTCCGAGCCCGACACGCCTTCCACAAACACATTGGTGGAATCGCCGATCACCGCCAGCACCCCCTCATCGCCCAGCGCCTTGAGCGCCACCTGGTCCGAGGCGGGCCCGATGACCGGATCGGGATCGAACTTCCAATCGCCGGTGTGAAAGATATTGCCGAGCGGCGTGCGCACCACCACCGCGTTGGGTTCCGGCATGGAATGGGTGAGGGTGATCAGTTCCAGCTCGAACGGGCCGACGCTGAATTTGCCCTGCAAGGGGATTTCGATGATCTCCACCAGGGCCGGCTGCTTTTCGGCTTCCAGCTTGCGGCGCAGCAATGCGGCGGTAAACGGCGTCGCATAAACCGGGCAGCGGAGACGCCCCCAAAGGTAGGGCACCGCGCCCAGGTGATCCTCGTGGCCGTGGGTCAGGACGATGCCCGTCAGTTGGCTCAGCCGCTCCTCGATAAATTGCGGGTCGGGAAGAATGATATCGATGGACGGCGTCGTATCGTCGCCGAAGGTGATGCCGAGATCGATGATCAGCCATTGATGCTCGCCGGGCGGGCCGAACCCATAGAGGTTGAAGTTCATGCCGATTTCCTCGGCGCCGCCGAGGGGCACGAACAACAGCTCGTCGTCCGGTTTAGCCATCATCGCCCGGCATTTCGTTGGTGCAATAGATAAAGCCCGCGCAAGGTGAGGTATGGATCGCAATTGGCGATGGTATCGGTAGCCTCGGCGAACAGGGGCGCCAGGCCGCCGGTGGCGATCACCCTTAGGGGCGCGCCATATTCATCGCTGATACGCTTGGCCAAGCCTTCGATGATCGCCACATGGCCCCAGAATATGCCCGATTGCATGGCCGAAACGGTGCCGGTTCCAATCACCTTGCCCGGCCTTTCGACGGCGACCCTGGGCAATTGGGCGGCGCCCAGATGCAGCGCTTCCAGCGAAAGATTGATGCCCGGATAGATCACCCCGCCCCGGTAATTGCCATCGGCGTCAACCACATCGAAGGTGGTGGCGGTGCCGAAATCCAGGATCAGCAGCGGCCCCTGGTAGGACTCGTGGGCGGCGACCGCGTTGCACAAACGGTCGGCGCCGACCTCGCTCGGAGTGTCGATCAGGACCTCGATGCCCAGATCCAGGTCCGAAATCCCCACCACCAGCGGTTTGCAATGGAAATATTTGTCGCAGAGGGTTTGCAGATGCACCAGATTGGCCGGCACCACGGTGGCAATGATGGCATGATCGATATCGCCGCCGCCGATTTCGCCGCCGGCCATGAGTTGGCCGAGCCAGACGCCGAACTCATCGGCGGTGCGGTTGGCGCTGGTGGCGGCACGCCATTCGCCGATCACCCGGCCGTCATCGTCAAAGACGGCGAAGACTACATTGGTGTTTCCCGAATCAATGGCCAACAGCATGTAACAATACTTCCTATTCTGGGCCGGCAATAAATACGTCGCCGGAATCGAGCCGTTCGATCTTGCCGCCCCGATCTAATAGAAGTGCGCCGCTTTCGTCCAGGCCGTGGAAGGCGCCGGTGACATCGCCGCCGGCCCTCCGCACTCGGAGCTTTGTGCCCGCCGGGTGGGATTTTCCCAGCCAGGCGGCGCGGATGGGTGCAAACCCCTGTTCGCGCCAACAATCATACCAGTGCTCGAAGCGGGTGCAGAAAGCGGTCAAGGCGGCTTCCGGCGGGACCTGCACGCCGGCGGCGGATTTGAGCGAGGTGGCAGGAAACGGGGTGCCGTCCGGGTGCGAGGCGAGGTTCAGGCCGAGCCCGGCGACCACCCAGTCCACTTGGCCTTCCGCTAAGCTTGATTCCATCAAAATGCCGCCGATCTTCCGGCCTCCCGCCAGGATATCGTTGGGCCATTTGAGGCTTAGATCGAGACCATCAGCGAGACCAGCCAGCGCCTCGTGGGCCGCCAGCGGCACCACGAATCCGATTTCCTGGGCGCGTCCGGGCGCGCAGTCCGGGCGCAGGATGACCGAGCAAAACAGGTTCCCCTGCACTGAAATCCACTCCCGGTTTTGGCGGCCGCGGCCGGCGCTTTGGCGCAGCGCCCAGACGACGGTGCCGTCCACCGCCGCCGCGTCCCGGGCCAGGCGTTTGGCTTCGTCATTGGTGCTGGAAAGGCTGTCGTGCGCCGCCAGGGTAAACCAGGGCGGCAGCACGGCCGGCGTGCTCATCAATTGAAAAGCGAGGCCGTCGCCGCCGCCGCGCCGTCCAGCAGGGGCACCGGAATCAGGATAAAGAACACGATGAAGACGCTGGCGATGACCAATATGCTTTTCATCTCGAAGCTGACCGGGCCGTCGAATTCCTCTTCCGGCGCATCGAAATACATAATCTTGACGATGCGCATGTAGTAGAACGCGGCGACCACGCTGGCCAGGACGCCGATGATCGCCAGGGTAAACAGCTCCGCCCGGATCGCCGCTTGGAACACATAGAGCTTGCCGAGGAAACCGGCGAGCGGCGGAATGCCGGCCATCGAGAACATGAATATGCCAAGCGCCAGCGCCAGCGCCGGGTTGGATTTGCCGAGCCCCGCCAGGGCATCGATATCCTCGATCATGCGGCCCTGGCGGCGCATCAACAGGATGCAAGCGAAGGTGCCGAGGTTCATGAACATATAGATAGCGAGATAGATCAGCATGCTCTCGACGCCATCGGCGCTGATCTCGGCATCGCCCGTATGGCCCGCCGCCGCCAGTCCGATCAGCGCATAGCCCATATTGCCGATCGAGGAATAGGCCATCAGGCGCTTGATGTTGGTCTGGTTGATGGCGGCGAAGGCGCCGAGCAGCATGGAGGCCACCGAGATAAAGATGATGACCTGCTGCCACTGGCCGCTCAAATCGCCGAACGGGCCGACCATGATGCGGATAAACAATGCCATGGCCGCGATCTTGGGCGCCGTTGCAAACAGGGCCGTAACCGGCGTCGGCGCGCCCTCGTAGACATCGGGCGTCCACATGTGGAACGGCACCGCGGAAACCTTGAAGGCCAGACCGGCAATGATGAAGACGATACCGATGGTGACGCCTACCGGAACCTCATGTTCGCCGCCGTGGAACAGCTTGGCCAGGGCGTCGAACCCGGTCGTGCCGGAGAAGCCGTATACCAGACTCATGCCGTAGAGGAGAAGCCCGGACGCCAAGGCGCCGAGGACGAAATATTTCAGCCCGGCCTCGGCGGAACGGCTCGAGTCGCGCTGGAAACTGGCGATCACATAGAGCGACAGGCTTTGCAATTCGACGCCGAGATAAAGGGCGATCAGATCGTTGGCCGAAACCATCATCAGCATGCCCAGCGCCGCGAGCACCACCAGCACCGGGAATTCGAAGCGGAAGATGCCGTTGGCCTCGAGATATTCCCGGGACATCAGGATCGCCGCCGCCGCCGCCAACAAAATCAGCGCCTTCATGAAGACCGCGAAGGTATCGGTGATGAAGGTGCCGCCGAAGGTGACGGCGCGCCCATCGGTGACCAGCCCGACCAGGACAATGGTGAACAGCAGTACCAGGATCGATGCATAGGATACCGTGCGCGCAGCCGTGCTTTCCTTCGAGAACACGCCCACCATCAGTAGCACCATGGCGGCCGCGCCAAGGAATATTTCGGGCAGCGCCAGGGTCAGATCGGGAAATGCCAATTGTACCATGTTTCCCCCCCTACCGCGCCGCCAGGCTAGTGGCGCCTTGGGCCGCCGCCAGAGCGCCTTGATAACGCTCGATCAGATTTTCCACGGACACATGCATCACGTTCAGGAACGGTTCGGGATAAATGCCCATGAAAAACACGACAAGCAGCAAGGGCGCGAAGACCGCGATTTCGCGGGCGTTCATATCGCGGATCGCCGACAGGCTTTCCTTGGTCAATTGTCCGAATATGACCCGCCGGTAGAGATAGAGCATATAGACGGCGCTCAGGATCACGCCGGTCGCCGCCAGCAGCGCCACCCAGGCGTTGACTTGGAAGACGCCCACCAGGACCAGGAACTCGCCGATAAAACCGCTGGTGCCGGGCAGGCCCACCGAGGCCAGCATGAAGACCATGAACACCAAGGCATAGCACGGCATTCGGTGCACCAGCCCGCCATAGGCATCGATATCGCGGGAATGGATGCGGTCATAGACGACGCCGACAATCAGGAACAAGGCGGCGGAGACGACGCCATGGCTGAGCATCTGGATGATGGCGCCTTCCACCGCCTGGATGTTGGCGGCGAAGGCGCCCATGGTGACGAACCCCATATGGGCCACCGAGGAATAGGCGATCAGCTTTTTCATATCCTCCTGGGCCAGGGCCACCAGCGAGGTATAGATGATGGCGATCACCGACATGGTGAAGATGAAGGGCGTGAAATCGGCCGATGCGATGGGGAACATGGGCAGGGAAAAGCGCAGAAAACCGTAGCCGCCGAATTTCAGCAAGACACCGGCCAGGATCACCGAGCCCGCCGTCGGCGCCTCGACATGCGCGTCGGGCAGCCAGGTATGCACCGGCCACATCGGCATCTTGACCGCGAACGAGGCAAAGAACGCCAGCCACAGCCATGGCTGCAGGGTGGCCGGGAAATCATGCTTCAAGAGCGCCGTCATGTCGGAGGTGCCGGCCTCGAAGATCATGGTGAGGATGGCGAGCAGCATCAAAACCGAGCCGGTCAGGGTAAAGAGGAAGAACTTGAACGCCGCGTAATTCCGCCGCGGCCCGCCCCAGACGCCGATGATGATGAACATGGGGATCAGCACGCCCTCGAAGAAGACGTAGAACAAGATCAGATCCAGGGACGAGAACATGCCCACCATCAGGGTTTCCAGGATCAGGAAAGCGATCATGAATTCCTTCACCCGTTCGGTGATCGACACCCAGCTCGCCGCGATGCAAAGCACCGTCAGCAGGGTCGACAGGATTATGAAGAACATGGATATGCCGTCGATGCCCAGATGATAGCTAAAACCGAGGCCGGGCATCCATTCCACTTTCTCGGTAAACTGGAAATTGGCAGTGGAATTATCGAAGTTGATCCAGAGGCCGAGCGATACGGCGAAGGTGATCAGCGAAGTCCAGAGCGCGCCGGAGCGGGCATTGCGCGCCACGGTTTCCGCATCCCCCCGGATCAGAAGAATGAAAAAGACGCCGAGCAGCGGCAAAAAGGTGACGATCGAGAGCCAGGGGAAGTTTGCCATGCTACCCCTCCACCACCAGGAACCAGGTCACAAGGCCGGCGATACCGAGTAGCATGGCGAAGGCGTAGTGATAAAGATAACCGCTTTGCAGGGAACCGGCGCGGCGCGCGATATCGCGGACTGCCGAGGCGATGCCATCGGGCCCGACGCCATCAATCAAATCGCCGTCGCCCGACTTCCAGAAGCCACGTCCGAGAACGAAGGCGGGGCGCACGAAAAGAAAATCGTAAAGCTCGTCGAAATACCATTTGTTGAGCACGAACCGGTAGGTGCGGGCGAAACCGCTGGCCAGGGCTTTGGGCAAATCGGGGGCCAACATATACATCACATAGGCCAGCAAGATTCCGGCCAGCCCGACCGACAGAGGCGAAAACTTGACCCAGAGGGGCACGTGGTGGGCGTCTTCCAGCGCCCGGTGGCTGTCCAAGACAAACAGGGAATTGCCCCAGAAATCGGGCGACGCCTCGCCGACAAAATAGCCGAACAAGGCAAAGCCGGCAAAGATGGCGCCGAGGGCCAGCACCACCAGCGGGATCAGCATCACCTTGGGCGATTCATGGACATGCGCCAATGTCACCTCGTCGGCCCGGGAGGTCCCGTGAAAGGTCATGATCAGCAGGCGCCAGGAATAAAATGCGGTCAGGAAGGCGGCGACGATGCCCAGCCAGAAGGCGTAACGGCCGACGCCGGTATTGGCCGCGTAGGCCGCCTCCAGGACAATATCCTTGGAAAAAAATCCGGCGAACGGCCAGATCCCGGCCAGCGCCAGACTGCCGATCCACATCAGCACATAGGTGACCGGGATCAGCTTATAAAGACCGCCCATTTTGCGCATGTCCTGCTCGTCCGACATGGCGTGAATCACCGAGCCGGCGCCCAGGAACAGGAGCGCCTTGAAAAATGCGTGGGTGATCAGGTGGAACATGCCGGTCGAATAGGCCGAGACGCCGAGGGCGAAGAACATGTATCCCAATTGGGACATGGTGGAATAGGCGATCACCCGCTTGATGTCATTCTGCACGCAGCCGATGGTGGCCGCGAATATGGCCGTCGAGGCGCCGACAATGACAACCACGGTCAGCGCGATTTCCGACTGCTCGAACAAAGGCGACAGGCGCGCCACCATGAAGATACCGGCGGTTACCATGGTCGCTGCATGGATCAGCGCCGAGACCGGCGTCGGGCCTTCCATGGCGTCCGGCAGCCAGGTATGCAAGCCAAGCTGCGCCGATTTGCCCATGGCGCCCAGGAACAACAACAGGCAGATCACCGTCAGGGCGTGGAACTCGCCGCCGAAGACCTGCATTGTCGCCCCGGCTTTTTCCCCGGCGAGGCCGAATATGGTATCGAAGCTGACGCTGTCGAACAGCATGAAGGTGGCGAAGATGCCCAGCGCAAATCCGAAATCGCCGACCCGGTTGACCACGAACGCCTTGATGGCGGCGGCGTTGGCGGCCGGCCGGTCGTACCAGAAGCCGATCAGCAGGTAAGACGCCAGGCCCACCCCTTCCCAGCCGAAGAAAAGCTGCACCAGATTGTTGGATGAAACCAGCATCAGCATGAAAAAGGTGAACAGGCTGAGATAGCTCATGAAGCGGGGAATGCCGGGATCGTGGCTCATATAGCCGATCGAATAGACATGGATCATCGAGGAAACCACGGTGACCATGGTGACCATGACCAGAGCCAAGGTATCGGCGCGCAATTCCCAGGAAAGCTCCAACGATCCGGAATCGATCCAGGTGAAAACCTCCACCGGCTGGGTGCGCCCGCCGACCACCACTTCGAAGAATGCGAAGATAGCCGCCACCGCCGCCAGCAGCATGGCGCCGGAGGTTATCCACCCGGCGGCGCGGTCGATACCGGCGTTGCGCTCCTTGTCAGGGCCGCCGGCGAAGGCCAGCATGCCGGTAAGGATGGCGCCGATCAGAGGCAGGAAAACGGCTGCAAGATACATTTGCTCCCTACCCCTTCATGATGTGAATGTCTTCGACCGCGATGGAGCCGCGGTTGCGGAAATAGACCACCAGGATGGCCAGGCCGATGGCCGCCTCGCCGGCCGCCACGGTCAGCACGAACAGGGCGAACACCTGGCCCACCAGATCGCCGAGATGGGCCGAGAAGGCAATCAAGTTGATATTGACCGCCAGCAAAATCAGCTCGATCGACATCAAGATGATAATGACGTTCTTGCGGTTCAGGAATATGCCGAACACCCCAAGGGTAAAGAGGATGGCGGCCAGGGTCAGATAATGGGAGAGACCGATTTCAAGCATCAGATGCCGCTCCCTGTCGGTACGTCCTTGACCTCGACCGTATCTTCCGGGCGGCGGTTCACCTGATCCGCTATGCGCTGCTTGTGCACGCCGCTGCGCTTCCGGTGAGTGAGCACAATGGCGCCGATCATGGCGACCAGCAGGATCATGCCGGCCGCCTCGAAGAAATAGACATAGTTGGTATAGATGATCGCGCCGAGGGCCTCGGTGTTGGTGGCCGCGTCGGCTTTCGGAATGGGCGCCGCCAAGCGCTCGGACACTTCCGGCGAAAAGACGAAGCCGCCGAGGACGATGGCCAACTCCAAAAGCAGGATCAGCCCGATCAGCCCGCCCAAGGGCAGATAATGCAGGAATCCTTCGCGCATTTCCGCGTAAGAGATATCGAGCATCATGACCACGAACATGAACAGCACGGCGACCGCGCCCACATAGACAACCACCAGGATCATGGCCAGGAATTCCGCCCCCAGCATGACAAACAAAGCCGCGGAATTGAAAAATGCGAGGATCAGAAACAGCACCGAATGTACCGGGTTGCGCGCCGATACCACCATCACCGCGGCGCCGACGGTCATGATCGCAAACAGGTAGAAGGCCAGCGCCTCGATGATCATGCCGGCCTCGTCTTCGGTTGGTTTTCACCGTTCATCGTCGTCTTCATCCTCTTAACCACCCCTAGCGGTAGGGCGCATCGGCCTCCAGCCGGGCCGCCAGTTCGGTCTCCCACCGGTCGCCATTGGAAAGCAGCTTTTCCTTGTCGTAGAGCAGCTCTTCGCGGGTCTCGGTGGCAAATTCAAAATTCGGTCCCTCGACGATGGCGTCCACCGGGCACGCCTCCTGGCAGAAGCCGCAATAGATGCACTTCACCATGTCGATATCGTAGCGGGTGGCGCGCCGCGAGCCGTCGTCCCGGGGCTCGGCTTCGATGGTGATCGCCTGGGCCGGGCAGATCGCCTCGCAGAGCTTGCAGGCGATACAGCGCTCCTCGCCATTGGGATAGCGGCGCAAGGCATGCTCGCCGCGGAAACGTGGGCTGAGCGGGCCTTTTTCGTAAGGGTAATTCAGGGTCACCTTGGGCCGGAAGAAATAGCGCAAGGTGAGCGCCATGCCCGATACCAGTTCCGCCAGAAAAATGGCGCGGGCGCCGCGGTCAAGAAAGCTCATGGCGTTATCCTTTTCCCCAGCGGAGCTATATCGAAACCCACCACGAAGCCGGCGACGATCACCACGGCGGCCAAGGAAATGGGCAGGAACACCTTCCACCCCAAGCGCATCAACTGGTCGTACCGGTAGCGGGGGAAGGTGGCCCGCACCCAGAGGAATATGAACAGGCAAAATGCGACCTTGGCGGCGAACCAGACCGGACCCGGCACCCAGGTGAAGGGCGCCACGCCAAAGGGCGCCAACCAGCCGCCCAGGAACAATATCGTGGTCATCGACGCCATCAGGATCATGTTGGCATATTCGCCGAGGAAAAAGAGAGCGAAGGTCATGGCCGAATATTCCACATTGTAGCCCGACACCAATTCCGCTTCCGCTTCGGGCATGTCGAAAGGATGGCGGTTGGTTTCGGCCAGCGTGGAGATGAAAAAGATCACCGCCATCGGGAACATGGGGACCACGAACCAGATCGAGTTTTCCTGGGCGCGCACGATGTCGCTCAAATTCAGGGATCCGGCGACGATCAGCACGGTGATAATGATAAAGCCCATGGAAACTTCGTAGGACACCATCTGCGCCGCCGAGCGCAGGGAACCGAGAAACGCATATTTGGAATTCGAGGCCCAGCCGGCCATCAGAATGCCGTAGACGCCGAGGGAGGAAATGGCGAACAGGTAGAGAATGCCCACATTGATGTCGGCCAATACCAGCCCTTCGCCGAGCGGAATGACCGCCCAGGCAACCAGCGCCAGCACGAAGGTCATTAGCGGCGCCAACAGGAAGACCGCTCGGTTAGCGCCGGTGGGGATGATGGTTTCCTTGAAAAACAGCTTCATGCCGTCGGCGATCGGCTGCAACAGGCCGTACGGCCCGACCACGTTGGGACCCCGCCGCAAATGCATGGCGGCGATCACCTTGCGCTCGAAATAGGTGAGGTAGGCGACGCCGAGCAACAAAGGCACGATGATAATGATCACCCTGATGGCGATCCAGACTACCGGCCAAAGATAAGTGAACCAAAACTCAGCCATCGGTGCCCGTCAACGCGGTCGCGCCGTCCAAAATCTCGCTGATGCAGCGGGCCATGGTTTCTGATGCCCGGCTGATCGGATCGGTCATGTAATAATTTTCGATCGGACTCCGGAAATCATCGCCGCCCATGGCGCCGGGTTTACCGAATGCACCCCATTCGGCCGGGACGATGTCATCGATGGCGCCGAACACCGGGTTCGCCGCGGCCATTCTATCCCGCAACGCCGAGAGGGAATCGTATGGCAGGGTCTTGCCCAAGACCTCTGACAGGGCGCGGATGATAGCCCAATCCTCGCGCGCGTCGCCGGGCGGGAAGGTGGCCAGTTGGGCGCGCTGGGCGCGGCCCTCGGTATTCACATAGGTGGCGTTCTTTTCGGTGTAGGCGGCGCCCGGCAGGATCACATCCGCCCGGTGCGCGCCCGTATCGCCATGATGGCCCTGGTAAATCACGAATGCATCGCCGAACCGCGCCGTATCGATCTCGTCGGCGCCCAAAAGATACACCGCCTCGATGGATCCCGATCCGGCGCCGTCCAATATGGCTTCGGTGCCAAGGCCGCCGTCGCCGGGCATGAAACCAACTTCGATGCCGCCCACCCTGCCGGCCCGGCTGTGCAGCATGTTGAAGCCGTTCCAATCACTGGTGATCGCGCCGGATGCCTCGGCGATCGCCCGGGCGGCGGCCAGGATTTGGGCGCCATCGGGACGCGCCATGGCGCCGGCGCCGAGGATGATCATCGGGCGCTCGGCGGCTTCGAGGGAAGCGGCGAAATTGCCGGAGCCGTCTTGCACTTCGGCCAGCGCCGCGGTTCCGGCGCCCAGATATTGGTATTTATAAGTCAGGTCCACGGCCTCGCCGATTACCCCGATGGCGACGTTGCCGGCCAGATACCGCCTGCGGATACGGGCATTGAGGACCGGCGCTTCCCATCTCGGATTGGAACCGATGATCAGGATGGCGCCGGCGGCGTCGATGCCGGCGATGGTCGAGTTGAACAGATGCCCGGCGCGGGCGCCCTCGCCGATGGTGGCGCCGTCCTGGCGGCAATCGAGATTATGCGAGCCTAGCGACGCCATCAAATCCTTCAGCGCCTGCATGGATTCCGCGTCCGCCAGATCACCGGCCAAGGCCGCGATTCTGCTGCCGTCGAGGCCGTTCAGCCTGGCCGCGATGGCCGCAAACGCCTGATCCCAATCCACCGGTGCCAGCTTGCCGTCGATGCGCAGGTAAGGTTTGTCCAGCCTTTGCTGGGCGAGCCCGTCATAGGCGAAGCGGCCCTTGTCGGACAGCCATTCCTCGTTCACGTCGTCATTGTCGCGGGGCAGGATGCGCATGACGCCGGGGCCGCGGGCATCGATGCGAATGTTCGAGCCGACGGCGTCCATCACGTCGATACTTTCGGTCTTTTCGAGCTCCCACGAGCGCGCCGTGAAGGCATAGGGTTTGGAGGTGAGCGCCCCCACGGGGCATAGATCGATGATGTTGCCGGACAGCTCCGAGGTCAGCACCTTTTCCACATAGGTGCCGATCTCGACATTTTCGCCGCGCCCTGTCAGGCCCAGTTCGGGCACCCCGGCAATCTCGGTGGCGAAACGGACGCAGCGGGTGCAATGGATGCAGCGGGTCATGATGGTCTTGACCAGGGGGCCCAGATTCTTGTCGTCGACGGCGCGCTTGCTCTCGGTGAAGCGGGAGCGGTCATAGCCGTAGCCCATGGCCTGATCCTGCAAATCACACTCGCCGCCCTGGTCGCAAATCGGGCAATCCAGTGGATGGTTGATCAGCAAGAACTCCATCACCCCTTCGCGGGCTTGTCTGACAAGATCGGTATCGGTGCGGATGACCATGCCGTCGCCCACCGGCATGGCGCAGGACGCGATCGGTTTCGGCGCCCGCTCCATCTCCACCAGGCACATGCGGCAGTTGCCGGCCACCGACAAACGTTCGTGGTAACAGAAGTGCGGGATTTCCTTGCCGGCAAGCTGGCAGGCCTGCAATACCGTCAGGCCGGGCTCGACCTCCAATTCGATATCATCGATGGTGATTTTGGGCATGTTCGGATCCTACGCCGCCCGGCTCTTGGCTTGCTCGATGCGGGCTTCCAATTCGGGCCGGAAGTGCCGGATCAGGCCTTGGATCGGCCACGCCGCCGCATCGCCAAGGGCGCAGATGGTATGCCCCTCGATCTGCCGCGTGACCTGTTCCAGGGTATCGATTTCGCCGGAGCTGGCTTCACCCGACACCAGCCGCGCCATCATCCGCGCCATCCAGCCGGTGCCTTCCCGGCACGGCGTGCACTGGCCGCAGCTTTCATGGGCGTAGAACGACGACAGCCGCGCGATAGCGGCGATCATGTCGGTGGATTGGTCCATCACCATGATGGCCGCCGTGCCGAGGCCCGATTGCACGTCGCGCAAGGCATCGAAATCCATCACCAGCGAGTCGCAGATCGAGCGCGGCAGGCACGGCACCGAGGCGCCGCCCGGAATGATCGCCTTGAGATTGTCCCAGCCGCCGATGACGCCGCCGGCATGCACCTCGATCAATTCCTTCAACGGGACGCTCATTTCCTCTTCGACCGTGCACGGGTTGTTCACATGGCCGGAAATGTTGAACAGTTTGGTGCCGGTATTATTGGGGCGGCCCAGATTGGCGAACCATTCGGGACCGCGCCTGAGGATGGTCGGCGCGACGGCGAGGGATTCCACATTGTTGACCGTGGTCGGGCAGCCATAAAGCCCGGCGTTGGCCGGGAACGGCGGTTTCAGGCGCGGCTGGCCCTTCTTGCCCTCCAGGCTTTCGAGCAGCGCCGTTTCCTCGCCGCAGATATAGGCGCCCATGCCCCGGTGGATATAAAGATCGAACGCCCAGCCCGACCCGCAAGAATCGGGGCCGACCAGGCCGGCCGCGTAGGCGTCGTCGATGGCTTGGCTCAAGACTTCGGCTTCGCGGAAAAATTCGCCGCGAATATAGATGTAGGCGGCGTGGGCGCCCATGGCGAAGCTGGCGATCAGGCAGCCCTCGACCAATTTATGCGGCTCGAAGCGCATGATTTCGCGGTCCTTGCAGGTGCCGGGCTCGCCCTCATCGGCGTTGACCACCAGGTAATGGGGCCGGGCGCCGACCTCTTTGGGCATGAAGGACCATTTGAGCCCGGTGCCGAAACCGGCGCCGCCGCGCCCGCGCAAGCCCGATTCCTTGATCTCCTCGACAATCTGTTCGCGGCCCTTGGCCATAATCTCCTTGGTGCCGGACCAATCGCCGCGCGCCTTGGCGCCGGCCAGGCCGGCATCGGCGAGCCCGTAAATATTGGTGAAGATGCGATCCTTGTCTTTAAGCACCGGCGCCCTCCCCATCCAGCTCGATCAGCGAGGTCAAGCCGGTGACCGGCTCGCAGGAATTGCGGCCGATCTGGGAGCCGGTTTTCGGGCTCTCGCCCAGCTTCAGCTCGGTCAGGATGGATTCGGCGCTGACCGGGTCCAGATCCTCGTAATAATCATCGTTGATCTGCATCATCGGCGCGTTGACGCAAGCACCCAGGCATTCCATTTCCGACAGGGTGAACTCGCCGTCCTCGGTGGTGCCGCCAAACTCGACACCGAGGGTCCGCTTGCAGGCCTCGACAATCGCGTCGGAGCCGCGCAGCCAGCAGGGCAGATTGGTGCAGATCTGGACGTGGTTTTTGCCCACCGGCTGCAAATTGTACATGGTGTAGAAGGTGGCCACCTCATAGACCCGGATCGGCGGCATGGCGAGATAGTCGGCCACGTAATCCATGGCGGCACGGGGCAGCCAGCCGCCGTGCTGGCGCTGGGCCAGATCCAACAATGGCATGACGGCGCTTTCCTGGCGGCCGTCGGGATATTTGGCGATAAACGCATCCGCCGCTTGTTGGGTTTCAGGGTTGAATTCGAAACCATCGGGCTGGGGAATATCGCTCATCGTCCGATCACCTGTCGATCTCGCCGAAGACCACGTCGAGGGAGCCGATATTGGCGACCACGTCGGCCAGCATGTGGCCCCGGGACATCACGTCGAGGGCTTGCAGATGGGCAAACCCCGGCGCCCGGATTTTGCAGCGGTAGGGTTTGTTGGAACCGTCCGCCACCAGATAGACGCCGAACTCCCCTTTCGGCGCCTCGACCGCCGTATAGGTCTCGCCGGCGGGCACGTGATAGCCCTCGGTAAAAAGCTTGAAGTGGTGGATCAGCGCTTCCATCGACTGCTTCATTTCGCCGCGCTTGGGCGGCGTGAATTTCTGGTCGTCGGCGGCGACCGGTCCGGCCGGCATGGCGGCAATGCATTGCTTGATGATCTTCACCGATTCCCGCATTTCGTAGATGCGCATCAGGTAGCGGTCGTAACAATCGCCGTGTTTGCCGGTGGGAATGCCGAACTCGAATTTCTCGTAGCCGTCATAGGGCTGGGCCTTGCGCAAATCCCAGGCGATGCCGCAGGCGCGCAAGTTTGGCCCGGTGAAGGCCCAATCGTAGGCCTGCTCGGCGGTGGTGACGCCGATATCGACGGTGCGTTGCTTGAAGATGCGGTTGCCGGTGAGAAGGCTTTCCATATCGTCGATCATCGCCGGATAGGTGTCGGCCCATTTGTCGATGTCTTCCAAAAGCTGCGCCGGCACATCCACGGCGACGCCGCCCGGGCGGAAATAGGCCATGTGCAGGCGGGCGCCGGACGCCCGCTCGCAAAATTCCATCAAATGTTCCCGGTGCTCGAAGGCCCACAGCATGGGCGTCATGGCGCCCACATCCATGGCGTAGGCGGTGACATTCAGGATATGGCTGAGGATGCGCCCGATCTCCGCATAGAGGACGCGGATATACTGGCCCCGGGGCGGCACTTCGATGCCGGCCAGCTTTTCGACGGCGAGCGCGAAGGCATGTTCCTGGTTTTGCGGCGCCACATAATCCAGGCGGTCGAAATAAGGCACGGCTTGGAGGTAGGTCTTATACTCGATCAGCTTTTCGGTGCCCCGGTGCAAAAGCCCGATATGCGGGTCGGCCCGCTCGATCACCTCGCCGTCCATCTCAAGCACCATGCGCAAAACGCCATGGGCGGCGGGATGCTGGGGCCCGAAATTGATGGTGTAGTTCTGGATGCTCTGCTCGGCCATCAGCCCGGCTCGCCTTTTCCGGTTTCGCCGTCTTCGCCGGTTGCCTTCTCGTCGCCGGGCAAGGGTCGGGTCAAGCCTTCCCAGGGGCTCAAAAAATCGAAGGTACGGAATTCCTGGGTCAATTTGACCGGCTCGTAGATCACCCGCTTCTGCTCGTCGTCGTAGCGCACTTCCACATAGCCGGTGAGCGGAAAATCCTTGCGCAAGGGATGCCCCTCGAAACCGTAATCGGTGAGGATGCGGCGCAGATCGGGATGATCGGAAAACAGGATGCCGTACAGGTCCCAGGCTTCCCGCTCCCACCAGCCGGCGGATGAGAAGATGCCGGTGGTCGACGGCACCGGGGTTTCTTCGTCGGTATCGATTTTCAGCCGGACGCGGGCGTTCTGGGCCATGGAAAGCAAGTGATAGATCACCTCGAAGCGCTTTTCCCGCTCGGGATAATCGGCGCCGCACACGTCGATGAGTTGCTTGAACTGGCAATTCACGTCATCGCGCAGAAATGTGAGAACCTTGAGCAGCGCATCGGCGCCCACGTGCAGGGTCAGCTCGCCACCGGCAATCGCCTGGGCCTGGATCGAGCCCTGCAGCTTGTCGGCGATATAATCGCCAATTTCCCCGACCGGCTGGACGTCTGCCATTATTTGTGTGTGCAGGAGCTGCAAGCGCCTTAGCGCCAGAGCGTTCCCGTCCTCCGGATTTTCTTTTGCAGTTGCAGGATGCCGTAGACCAGGGCTTCGGCGGTCGGCGGGCAGCCGGGCACGTAGATATCGACCGGCACCACCCGGTCGCAGCCGCGCACCACCGAATAGGAATAATGGTAATAGCCGCCGCCGTTGGCGCAGGACCCCATGGAGATCACATAGCGGGGCTCGGCCATCTGGTCGTACACCTTGCGGAAGGCGGGCGCCATTTTGTTGGTCAGGGTGCCGGCGACGATGATCACGTCCGATTGCCGCGGGCTGGGGCGCGGCACCACGCCGAAGCGGTCCAGATCGTAGCGGCTCACATAAGCGTGCATCATCTCGACGGCGCAGCATGCCAAGCCGAACGTCATCGGCCACAAGGACCCGGTGCGCGCCCAATTGACCAGATTGTCCAACTGGGAGACGACGAACCCCTTGTCCATCATGGTGGCGCTGAAATTGTGCAGGATCGCGTCCTGATCGGCGCCCGGCGGAATCAGCGCGCCGCCCGGGGCCTGTTGGGTGGGCTCTATTCCCATTCCAGGGCTCCCTTTTTCCACTCGTAAATGAAGCCGATGGTCAGAATCCCTAAGAACAGAACCATCGACCAGAAGCCGAACAGGCCGATGGCGCCGAGCGACACCGCCCACGGGAACAGGAACGCCACTTCCAGATCGAAGATGATGAATAGGATGGCGACCAGGTAGAAGCGCACGTCGAACTTGATGCGGGCGTCCTCGAAGGCCGGGAAACCGCATTCATAGGCGTCCAGCTTTTCCGAGTCGGGATGCTGGTTCACCATGACCAGGGAGGCGAGGAGCATGACGGCGGCCAAGCCGATGGCGATCCCAAGGAAGATGAGAATTGGCAGATATTGCAGCAGCAGATCGTTCATCCCAGTATCCTCTGCCTCATGCGCGCCGCGAAAACGCCCAAATTCGGGGCCGAATGGCGGGAGTGACGGGACTCGAACCCGCGGCCTCCGGCGTGACAGGCCGGCGCTCTAACCAACTGAGCTACACCCCCGAAGCCCGGCGTATTCGCGAGACTTGAGTAATCCACGCCCCAAAGAGTGTCAAGCAATCTCGCCTCCCGTTTGGCGGTGCCGAGTGTGCCGCAGTCCCTATGGTATAGGTTTGGTGATTCGAGTGGAAAATCAAGGGAATGCGTAGACAAATATTGGTGCGGCAGACTCAAAGTGGGCGGGGGATGGCATGGTTGGCCCGCCTGCTTCACGATTACCGGCACTGAGCCCCGGGGGCTTCCGGTCTGGCACCTCGGGTTCCGGGACGAGATATGCCTATTATGGGCCTTATATCGACCCTGACCGTATACATGCCGCTGTACGGCTCTTAAAACGCCTCCTAGAAGCATCTGTGAGCACATTGTGGGACGCAAATTGGTGTAAAATCCATCGATCAAATAAGACGCAAACTGTTGCTACAAATCAAACACATTAAATTAAAGTAATATGTGAAGAAGGCCTAGGTTATTTGAGTTTCCGTATACTAGTTAGCATGTGCATATTTAGAGAAAATTGGGACGTAGGTGTAAAAACATGGCCTTTGATTTATCCAAAATCTCAGCTGGGGATTACGAAGTCCTCCTCAAAAGCCTAGATAAAGAGCATTTTGATCTGTATTCCGATGCAATACTCTTGCTTTTTTCTCCTCGATATCCATTTGGCGATGAATCCTGGCCCCTAGACTTGGCCATGTTCAGCCGTGACAAATCAATGCGGGAGGGCATTGATGCTGTATTTTATGACATCAGGCATAACCGTGAGCGTGCAAAACAGAAGCCGGGTAAATTGTTTAGAGCTCTCAATGTTGTTCTGACAAATTTAATTTACCGGCATATTTCAGCACCTGGATATTATATTCGGCTTTCACGCGGTAAGAGCGATTACAAATTGAAAAGCCGCTACAACCCCAACAAGATTGGTTACGATTCGATGATGGGGGCGATAGCTGGATTGGAGGATTGTGGATATTTCGAAATGATACTTGGG
>JAYGEH010000462.1:0-5361 GCA_046582475.1 Rhodospirillales bacterium | reverse complement strand
GGGTCATAGCCGAGCTTCTCGGCAATCGGCGAAAAGATCGCCGCCGTCAACAGCATGATGGAGATCGAATCGATGATCATGCCGAGCAAAAACCAAATGATCACCATGACGCTGATGACCATCCAAGGATCCATTCCGGAGCCGATAAACAGGCTCTCGATCGCATTGGCCAGGCCGGTCATGGCGAGCGTTCGCGAATAAAGGGCGGCGGTGACCAGCAGCAATAAAATCGGCGCCGACGTGCGGCCCACCGACAGGATGGAATCGATGATGTCCTTGTATCGCATCCCCTTCAGCAAACCCAGCACCAAACCGATGAACGCTCCAGCGCCGGCGCCCTCGGTGGGCGTGAAGACGCCAAACACGATACCGCCCAGGACGGCGGCAATCACGATCAAGATGCCGATGAGGCTGGAGATGAATTGACCGGTGGAGACATCATCATCAATATCTTCGTCGGGTCCCGTTTCGACCGGCGTGGCTGTTCCGGCGCCGACGAGCTCGGGTTTTATCAAGGCCATGGAAAAAACATAGATGATAAACAGAACCATCAGCAGGAGGCCGGGGAACACGCCGGCGGCAAATATCTGGCCAATGGATTTCTCGGTCAAGATACCCCAAACGATCATCAATACGCTGGGCGGTATGAGCATGCCCAGACAGCTTGACCCGGCGATCGTGCCGAGAGCGAATCCCCTGTGATAATTGTAGCGCCGCATTTCCGGGTACGCGATGCGCGAGAACGCGGCCGCAGACGCGATACTGACGCCGGTGACAAAAGAAAACAGCGCATTTCCGATCACCGTCGCGATGGCGAGGCGTCCGGGAATTTTTTTCAATCCCTTGTTTATACCGCGGTAGATATCGGTGATCGTCCCAGATTTGCCGATAAATTCCCCCATCAGCAGGAATAACGGTATCACCGCAAAAACATAGTCGCGGATGGCCTCATAGGCGGTCGCCGCCAGCATCGCCTGAACCGTGCGAAATGCATTGGCGTCGGCGCCCGTCACCGACCAAATTCCAAGCGCACTGGTCATGCCCAAGGCGATGGCGATGTGAACGCCGATGGCGACCAGAACGATTAAGCAGACAACCAATAGGACGGCAATATTGACTTCAAACACGATTTATTTCCTTAAATTCCCAGTTAATTGCCGTCAATTCTGTGGCGCATCGGCGTCGATTTCGGAATCCAATAACTTCGGCTGAAACAGATCGATATAGGCCAGCACGCAGTAATTGATGAGCGCCAATGCACTGCCGCCGATTACCGTCCAGCGTGCCGGCCAGGCGGGCACCCGCAGCGCGCCTTCTCCTTCGAACTCATTTTCGACCCAGGAAAGAATGCTTTCGTCCCAGCCGCCGGTAATAATCATCAGGAAAAACGCCGCGCCGAGCAAATAGCCGATGGCCAGCAAGACCCTTTGCACCGGTTTCGGAAATTTGATCACCAGAAAATCCGCTTTGAGCATCGAGCGGCTTCGGATCGCATAGCCGGCCTGTAAAAATACGATAATCACGATCGATGCCGTCACAATTTCGGGCGTACCTTGAACCGGGCTATCGAAAAGACTGCGCCCGATAATGTCCGCCAAAATCAGAAAAGTCAGCCCAAAAGCCCAAGCCGCCGCCGCGACCATCAGAAATTTTGACAATTTGTCACTAAAGGCAATGAGTGACATGAGCTACCTTTCTCAAATTTTATTCCTAAGTTTCAGGCGTCAATAAAATTACCGGCTGAAAGCAATATTTGTTTCCAGCCGGTAATTATCATGGTGCGACTTAGGCGCCGTTGAATAAGCTATTTAACGACGTACCGTACCGGCCATTTGTAGCCCATATCTTCGGCTATTTTGAGCGTTGCGTTCAAGATCGCAGCCGCCGGCAAACCCTCTTTTTTAAGAGAATTGGCGTGCTGTTGCGGCCAATTTTTCAATTTTTCGGCCCAATTCTGGCGCACATCAGCCGGTAGTTTTGTAACGGTAATATTTTTCCGCAGCCAGGCCATATCTTTGACGTAACCGGCTTTATTGAACTCGCCGGTCTTGAGTTCGAAACGGGCGGCCACTTCCTGGACGATCGGCCTCACTTCGGCGGGCAGGCCTTTCCAGAAACGGTTGTTCACGTTCAGCGCATGCCAGGTGATCGAACCAAAGCCGATTTCGGTGTAAAATTTCCCAACTTCATGAAGTTTGAAAACCGGACCCCAAGCGCTCGGGAACATGATGCCGCCTTCGGCGACGCCGGTTTTGAGTTTATTGTACCAACCGGGCAGACCATCAATCACCGGTACCACGCCAATGCCGGCTTTGGTTATCCAATTGGCGTTCAGGCCAGCCATAAGGATTTTGTGGCCTTTCAGGTCGTTCACTTTTTTCCAGGCGAATTGGGTGCCCAGATTGTACCCACCGTCACCGATGCGCGCGAGCATGGTCTGGCCAAATTTCTGGAACCTTTTTTCCAGGCTCGGGAACTGCTTGTAGACTTTGCCCGCGATGGCGACGCTCATCACCGGATCCATGGTGCCGAAGGGCAGCATGATCTGGAACGCGTGCATTTTCAGCTTCGAGGCTTCAAAGCAGAAGCAGAAACCGCCGATGTCGACGACGCCGTTTTGAATGCCTTCGAAGGTGTCGAACACCTTCACGATGGAACCGCTATAGCCTTCGATGAAGTTGACCTTGTGGCTGGTTTTGGCTTCGACGGCTTTTTTAAGCTCCGGTTCGAAAAAGTTTTTCATCAGACCCGCATAGACCACCGTCGGCGGATGCCCCGAAGCGATACGAATGTTGATCGTCTTGGCGTCCGCGGGCTTTGCGGCCGCCAGCGAGCCAGCCAGCAAACCGGCGGCAGCGGCACCAATCACGAATTTTGAAATTACACGCATGAAAAACCTCCCTTAGCTTCCATTATTACAATCGAAGACCAATTCCCCGATCAATTACGCATATTTGTTAGCATATTTTTCCGGTCTTATAAAAGACTATAAGACCGGAATTTCGTTTTCGGAACCCAGGAGATCAAACATTCCGGCTCCGTAGCTTGAACCTGCGTCATCCCGCAAGGGCGCAACGGCGGCGGCAATTACAATCCATTCCCGCACATGCCCCAACCGAGATTTTTATACAGACAGTTGCCAAGTTCGACGCCCGCTTGGCCGACCCTGCCATCCCCAGGCCGGCCGGGCAGGTTGGTTCGACATATTTGGCTAAAATCGACCATACCGGTTCGCCATCATTCCTAACGGTTCCTACCGGTTTTTACCGCTTTGTACCCTTCTTCGGCCACTAGGCGGATGTGACACGTTTTTGCCCCCCCTTACGCTTATGACGGTTTATTCCGCTTCCTTACGGATTCGCCGGCTCAATTGGTCGTCGGCGCCACATACTTATTTAGAACGTATTATGAACGGTGCAAGGGGGGCGCGGCAGAATCTAATTCGGGACAAATTGCCGTCCAGAGTTAGCGCTCAATATTGAGGTTTCCGAAAGACCACTTGGACGGATCAGCAGAAACCGGGAGATTTCCGTACTTTTTAATCCCTAATTTCTGGAGTTCAGATTAGGGTTGTTTTCGGTATAGGCAGAAGACTGCTCTTACCCCAGAAGCGGACGAAACCGGCTGTCACGCTGAATGACCGCAGTTGACCCAGAGCCGACAAAATTTACCGATGGGAAGCGGGCGAGAAGGTGTGAATTAAAGTCCCGCTACTTTTAATAAAATGGTTGGTAGAACGATACGTTTTCTTGCACTTCTCAAGAAATCAAAAAAACGCAATAGCAATTCAAACTGCATATCGTGAGACCTGGGGGATCCGACTCAACCGCCAAGTCTCACGATATCAGGTCAATGCTACATCAAGTGTGATGGAATTTTTATGCCCGCTTCCTTGTAGTAACGAATTGCGCCCTTGTGCAGCGGAATTTCGAGGCTCAGGAACGGGTTGTTCTTGTTGAGCGGCCTCAGGATCGCGGCGGTCTTGTGAATCTCGTCTATATTGTCCCACACGGATTTGGTCAGTTTGTAGACAAGCTCCTCATCCAGCCCTTTTCGGACTACAAACAGGAAAGTGCCGCCGCCGGTCGTGATATCCCCGCCCATCTGCCCTTGATAGGTCCCTCTAGGGATCACACCAGTCACGCGGCCCGGCGTCGCCAGATAGCGGGTCTTCCAGGCTTTGGATTTGACCGAGTCGCCAGCGTCAAGGAGGCGGAATCTCTGCTTCAGTCCAAGCTGCTCGATGATCGCCGAGCCGAGACCGGCGGGGCGTACGTAAACATCGATCTTGCCGTCCAGCATGGCCTGCAAGCCGGAGCCCCAAGGCAGCCGAATGGCCTTATAATCCTTGTTCGGCAGGTACCCGGTTATGACCCGGATCATGGTCTCCGACGTGACCGCGGCGGCGCCGGACGGCGGGCCGGTGAAGACCCGCTTGCCCTTGATATCGGCCCAGGTTTTGATGCCCGTGCGCTCGAATGTCACCGGATCAAAGAGGTTAGCGAGATAGCCGAAGATGCCTCTGATATTCTTGGATGCCGCGATCGCCTCTTTGTGCAGCCTTTTTTTGTACATGCGCGAACCCTTGGTCATGAAATCGTAAATCGCCGGCGGCAGGGGCATCAGGTCAATCTGGGCGCGGCCCAGTTTCATGGACGAGCGGGTCAGGGTCTGGCCGTCATTGATCTGCACCGAAACGCCGGTGGCGCGCCCCAGCATTTTGGCGACGACGGTGCCCAATACATGGGTGGTGGAGCCGGCGCCTCCGACATCCATTTTTAATATTTTCTGCTGAGGCGCGGCGTTTCCGGCGCCAATAGCAATGGCACCGGTCAACGCCAATGCGGCCAATCGGATCGCAATATTGCTAATTTGCATGATCGTCTCCCTGATTTGAATGGCATATCTTAATCAATTCTGGAACGACTTCGAGTCTATCCAAATTTCACCGCCAGGGGGAACAGTTATCCCCCGAAATCCAGCCGCCTGACCGATAATGCTGGTTCGGCCATGTCCGCATTCGCCGTTGTCGTTCGATTTCGCGCTGCCATATTATTGCCCTAATGCTAGTGGAACAGACCGTGCCGAATGACCGCTTCTGGCTAAACCCGGACTCTCCTGCATTTGAGTTTTACGTCCCTTTTGGCCCCGGAGGCGGACATCCAGCGGCCTCCGAAAATCGTTCGATTGTATTTCCGTCGAAATGTCCGCTTCCGAGGTTATGCTGTTGCAAAACTATGACCACCCCCATGGTGGCGCAACTTATGAATCGCGATCGTTATACCGGTAAATTATTCTTGCTTGGAATGGCTTCCGGGCGAATCATTGTTGCTGAAAATTGGTCCGAAATTAGTTTTACAA
>JAYGEH010000299.1:0-4954 GCA_046582475.1 Rhodospirillales bacterium | reverse complement strand
GAGGATGCCCCCCTGCACGACGCCGACATTGCCAGCTGCTGGCTGCAATTCGGCGCGCCCATGGCGCGGGCGGACTTCGAAGCGGCCTTCGCGGGCCTGCTGGATCAGTTCGGGCCGGACATCCTGCGCGCCAAGGGCCTTGTCGAATTCGCCGGCAACGGGCCGTCATTCGTGCAATATGTTGGCGGCGGCGTCCTGCAGATCGAGGCCGCAAATCTTGCCCCGGACCCGGCCCGGCCGTCCGGCATCGTGGTTATCGGATCCAACGTCACCACCGGCGCCCTGGCCGATATTTTCGCCGCCCACGGCCTCGGCCAATATTTTATTAAAGAGGATCACAGCGGACATGCACATGCTCACTGATCCTTGGTATAGCCCCACATCTTCCTGGCGGTGCTGACCAGAAGGTCCAGCTTGGCGGCCTGATCGGTTTGTGAGAGGCCGCCGGGCAATACCGAGGGCGAGAAACCGCATTGGGGGCTGATCGCCAGCCGGTCCAGCCCTACGTAGCGGGCGGCCGCCTCGATGCGGCGGCACAGCATGTCCTGGTCTTCAAGTTCCGGGTGCTTGGTGGAGATCAGGCCCAGCACCACCCATTTATCCTCCGGCACCTGGGCCAGGGGCGCAAAATCGCCCGAGCGCCGATCGTCATATTCCAGGAGCAGGCGCGTGGCGTGGGTGCCGGCAAATATCTGCCTTGCGATGGCATCGTAGCCGCCTTCCGCCAGCCAGCGCCCCTGCTGGTTGCCGCGGCAGAGATGGAGGGCAAAGCACACGTCGGGCGCCGCGTCCATGACCGCATTGTCGGCGGCGATCCCGAGGCCCAGCCATTGCTCCAAATCCCAGCCCAGGCCTTCGTAAAAGGCGCGGGTTTCGGACTGCATCAACAGGGGATAGTGGGGCGCGTCGATTTGGATATAACGGGCGCCGAGGCGGGCCAGCTCGCGCACCTCGGCGGCCAGGATATCAACCAGGTCTTCGATCAGGGATTCCAGGGTGGGATAGACCGGGCCCGACAAGTCCGGGTCGTAGAAATTCGCGAACAGGCCGGGGCTGGGCAGGGTGATCTTGGGGATTTGGGAGGTGTTGGCGGCCAGAAACGAATATTCCTGGGCCGACAGGAACCGTTTTGACCGCAATTTCCCGGTGACGCCAAGCTTTTCGGGCCGTTGGCGGCTAACTGGCGGGGCGCCGTCTTCGGCGAACCAGTCGCCCCAAAGAAAGGCATCCAGGTCCCATTGACCGAACCCGGAAATGGCCTCGGTCATCTGGCTTTGAAAGGACAGGCGGCGCATTTCTCCGTCGGTGATTATTTCGAGCCCGGCGGATTCCTGCAATTGGATGGCGTCTCGAACCGCGCGGTCTTCGGCAGCGGATACATCGTCACTTGCGGCGCGCGCCTGGATCAGATAGTCGGGGCGCAGGAGACTGCCGACGGTTTCAGCCCGGGCCTCGATCATCGCGCGCCTCCAGGAAGGTATGGGCCGCTATTTCCGGTTGCTGGCTACTCTCGCCGATATGGGCAGGGATACGTATTTTTCCTCGATGCGCTGCCGCTCGGCCTGGAAGCGGACCTTCTCGGCGCCCTTCAAGGTCTTTCCCGACGGCAGTTTCAAGCGGAACGGGTTCAGTTGCCGGCCCCGGTTGAGGACCTCGTAATGCAAGTGCGGTCCGGTGGAGCGGCCGGTGGTGCCGACGTAACCGATGATCTGCCCCTGCTTGACCCGCCGGCCGCGCCGGATTTTCCGCGAGAACCGGGACATATGGCCATAGGCGGTCGAATATTCGGAATTGTGCCGGATGCGTACGTAATTGCCGTAAGCGCCGTTGCGCGCCCGGTAGACAACGGTGCCGTTGCCGGCGGCGTAGATCGGCGTGCCCCGGGGCGCGGCGAAATCCAACCCCCGGTGCATTTTGGTATAACCCAAAATGGGATGGCGGCGGCGGCCAAAGCCCGAGGACAGACGCGCCCCGTCGATGGGCGTGCGCATCAGCGCCTTGCGCGCGCTTTTGCCCGCGGCGTCGAAATAATCGGTCAAACCGCCCTTGGTGGTAAAGCGGTACAGCGGCAGGGCGGTGCCCGAAAGCACCAAATTTCCGTAGAGCACATTGCCGTAGCGGGCAAATTCCCCTTCTTCGGTGTAGAGCTTTTCGAAGAGGACCTCGAACCGGTCGCCGGGGCGGATCGAGCGCTGGAAATCCACATCCCAGGAATACAGCCGGATCATCTCCATCAGGATCGAAGGCGAGACGCCGGCCTTGACCGCCGAAAGATAAAGGCTGCTGGCGATCTTACCCTCGGACCGGACCAGGCGCCGCTCGACGATGGCTTTCTGTTTGCCAGATTGGAAGCGCCCGGCCGCGTCCAGGCTGACGGTGATGGTGCTGGTAATGCTCGGCTGGAATTCGAGGCCGGCGAACACCGGTTTTGCGTCCGCATCATCCCCATCCTTGAATTTCAAGATCATTTTATGGCCGGGCCGGATGTTCTTCGGATTGAAATATTTGGCCAGCGCGGTAATGGCGCCGTGGGCCAGGGGGCGCGGCACGCCGGCGCCAATCAGCAGCGGAATCAAGGTATCGCCCTTTTTGACCGTCAGGGTGCGTTCGATCATCGCCGGCGGCGGCGGGATTTTCAGGGAATCCGCCGGCGCCTTGGCCGGCGGTGGGCCACGGAAATCCTTGGGAATATCTTTGGGAAAATCGACCGGAACGTTGAAAGGCCGGGGCGGAAACCGGAATTCGTGCACCGGCGCCGACGGGACATGGGCCCGGTCCGGCAGCGCCGCGCCCAAGGGCGGCGACACTTCGATCATCCACAGGGGCGCCAAAGCCCCCAAGACTATGAGGATGGTTACCGGTACACGTCCCAAAAGCAGCTCGCCCCTCGTATCGCCGGATGCGCGGCGCGCCGATTTGTTCGGCTGACCCCCGCGCAGGCGAATTTTGCCCCAAATCCCGGGCAAATTTAGCGACTTGATCCCATCTGTCAAGATTGGCCTCCCCTCCAATCCCCGTCCTCCTCAATCATAGGCCTCAAATTCTTAAAGTTTTGTTTCCACACCGGCGGATATGTCGCTTTAATCAAAGAATGAATGGGTTTAGGGATTCTTTGAGCAATATTGCCAGGCCAGTGCACCGCCAAATCCAGGCGGTTGCGTGGCTATTTGTTGACCATTACATGCCGGTACCCGGGACCTTTTCCCGGCGAAATTTTTAAAATAAACAGTATTATAGTTAATTTATTAAAATTTGAGAGTTCAAACAATATAAATTAGTTTAACTAAATAATGTATAAGATTATTATAGTTATATATTTCAAGTACTTGATAGATATTCTTCATCCGAATATTCTGAAATTTCCTGGATAACGCGATCGGGCAACCATGGTAGGCAACCGCTTGCAGGCCAGCGGGGAAGGGCGTATTTTACTATTCAGGCAACCGATAAACGGGGACCCATGGACGCATCACCGCAACAGAATGACCAGGAGCGCCCAGTTCTGACGGCGCCAGGCGGCGCCGATAAAGTTCTGCTGCATTCCTGCTGCGCCCCCTGCGCCGGCGACGTAATGAACGAGATCGCCCGCTCCGGCATCGATTACAGCGTTTTGTTTTACAATCCCAATATCCATCCCCTGCGCGAATACGAATTGCGCAAAAACGAGAACAAGCGCCACGCCGACAAGCTGGGGGTCAATTTTACCGATCTGGATTACGACAAGGACAATTGGTTCGAGCGGGTAGCGGGTTTCGAGGACGCGCCCGAACGCGGCCATCGCTGCACCCTTTGTTTCGATATGCGCTTCGAGCGCACCGCCCTTTATGCCCATGACCATGGCTATTCGGTTTTTACCTCCACCCTCGGCACCTCGCGCTGGAAGGATATGGAGCAGATCAACGGATCGGGGTTGCGCGCCGCCGAACGCTATGCCGGCATGAGCTACTGGACCCACAATTGGCGCAAAAAAGGCGGCGCCAACCGCATGGTGGAAATCTCCAAGGAGGAGCGCTTCTATCAACAGGAATATTGCGGCTGCGTTTTCTCTTTGCGCGACACCAACCTCCACCGGCGCCGGCGTGGCGACGGCCCGGTCCGCATCGGGCAGAGATATTACGGTGACGGTTCCGGCTGATCCGATCCTGGTTCAAGCACTGGCCAATCCCTAGCAAAACCCCGGCGCGCAGGTCGGAACTTTTCTCTGCCAAATTTTCTGCTAGCATGGCGATAACAAACCGGGCGCCGGTTATGGCGCCCGCCAATAGGCGACACCGGCCAAATAGAGGAGGCTGCCATGGCATCCGAGTTTGATTTCGAAAAATTCCGTCTGCGCACGTTCGTCGATCATATCGTTGATTTGGGCGAGGTCGATGTTGTCGACGGCCCAACGCCCCTGACCAAGATGAGCGAGATTATCGAAAGCGGTCCGCAAGCCGTCCTGTTCAAAAATGCCGGCCCCGAAAGCCACGAGGTGATCGCCAAATCCATGGGCAGCCGCGCCCGCGTCGCCGCCGCCTTCGCCACCACCTACGATAAAGTGCACGATGAATATCACCGGCGCCTGGCCAACCCGAAAAAGGCGGTGGAGATTCCCGGCGACGAAGCGCCGGTGCGCGAGGTGGTCCTGACCGGCGACGATATCGATCTGACCCGCCTGCCGTTCCACCCCCAGCATGAATTCGACGGCAGTTGCTATATCTCCTGCGGCATCGATTATACGCTCGATCCGCAGACCGGGCGCTCCAATGTGGGCAGCCGCCGGCTCAGCTTGCGCAACAAGACCCAGACCGGCACCAACGTCACCGCGCCCAGCGATCTGAAGCGCATCTATACGGGCTGCGTGGCGCGCGGCGAGGCCCTGCCCATCACCTTCACCATCGGCGCCCACCCCTTGGATATGTTCGCCGCCACATCCCGGATTCCCGGCGACGAGGTCAATTTGGTCGGCACCTTC
>JAYGEH010000242.1:0-7611 GCA_046582475.1 Rhodospirillales bacterium | reverse complement strand
GATTTCAAATAGGTGTCGGTGATGTGGATAACGGCGCGCAGGGCGGCGGAAACCGGCAGGCCGATCACCGTGGTCATGAAGGCGAGGCTGAAATGGGAGGTCAGATCGCCGATGATGGATTGCACAGTTTCGGCGTTCACCGGTTGCCCGGCCAAGGTGCCGATGCCGAGGCTGATGCCGAGCAGCGTATAGGTAAGGGCAACCGTGGCGACGCCGCCGGCCAGATGCACAGCCGCTTCCAGCCAGACATCGCCGTTCTCGCCATTCTTGCGGCATTCAATAAGGCGCACCAGGCAATAGGCGAAGCCGGCCAGAATGATGCCGAGAATGACCATGAAAGTGACGGAGAATACCTCGAACGCCCAATCGGCGATTTCGCGAAGGTCCAACCCCATCATGGCCGAGGCAACCGCGGCCACCAGGACCGCGGTACCGAGAACCAGGCTGACGCTCTTCGAGCCCGATCCGGCGATGGTTAGAATGTTTGCCATCGTCCGGGCTCCTAGCGGCGGCGCGTGGTGGCCGACATGACCGTCTGGGTCGACACGCCGATCTGTTCCAGCCAGGCGTCGAGCACGTTCAGGTTCTTCTCCACCGACGCGTGGATCAGGAACGAAAGATCATAGTTTTCGAACAAGCGCCGGACGTTGCGGGTGTTGCGGCCCTTGAGGCTTTGATCGCGCAGCGCCATGCGTTCGAGATCAACCAGACGGCGCTTGAACAATTCCACCCTGGCGTGCCGCTCTTCGGGCTTAAGCTCCGGGTTGAGCATGGTTTCGATGGCGATGGCGCGCTCGCGCTCGAGATTTTCGACGGTGCCCGCATTTGCGGCGGGCGCGAAGCTGATGGCTGCCGCCAGGGCGGCCGCGGTTACCGTCAGGGACAGAATTTTTTTGTTGAACGAATGGGTCATAACGGAAACTCCTTAGGATCTGTTCAGTTGCTGAGGAAAATATTGACGGCCTTGATGACATTGCCTTCGCCGGGGCTGTCGCTGTCGGCGAGGTCGGCATCCAGGGTCAGTTCGGACAACGCCAGGGCATCGTAGGCGACGTTTTTCGCCATATAGCCGAGGATGGTATCTTCTTGGTTGAGAAGCGCCATATCGGCCTGGCTTTCGGAGAGAAGGTGGCGCACATATTCGGACTTGGTCAGCGCCTGGCCTTCGACCTCGACCGAGGTGTTCATCTTGTGGTTTTTGATGCGCGCATATAGCTTTTCGATGGCCGCCATGTTTTCGGCGTACTTGACCGTATATTTGCTTTCGCGGCCCGACGACGCCTTGAAGATGGCCACATCCACATTATCGAAGCTGGACTGGAACCGCGCCCTGGCGGCATCCTGGCGCTTGATCAATTCGCGCCGCCCAGGGGTCAGTGACGCTTGCCGCTCGCCCATGGTCCGCAGCATCCGCTCGAACAGCCTTTGCTTGGTCAAGAGGTGCTTTCTCTTTAGCGCATTTTTCTCGGCGACCATCTCGATAAAGGCGCGCTTTTCGGCGAGCAGCTGATGGCGCAATTCGGTCCGGGTCTCGCCTTCGGCCGTGTCGATGGCGTTCTTCAGATCGACCAGCGTATCGATTTTCAGCCTTTCATCGTCTTCAAGCGATTTGATGGCCAAGCCAAGACCGGATTCGCGGAAATCATGCTCGATGGATTTCTTGAAGACGGTGGACGGCAGCTTGACCAGTTTTTCCGAAGCCCGGGGGCTCCAGTTTGGGCTGACCGCGCTGGTCGCGGCGGATGCGGGCGCCGCGAGGCCTAAGGAGCCGGCGATCAGGGCGGCGAGCGCCACGCCATGCATGCGATGGCCGAGCTTGTTGGACGTCACGTTCGAATTGGGCATCGTACTCTCCTTTTCTCAGATGACTCTAGTTGGTCTTCCAATAGCGGACCCGGCGCAGTTCCGCTTTCACCACCGAATTGACGTTGGCGACGGAAAACTCACCGAGCGCGGTGTAATCGCGAAGACCCAACAGGATTTCCATGGTGTCCACGAAGGACGAACCATCGGCGTAATAGAGATCCTTGTCGGCGAAGGTGGCTTTGAACTTTTCCAGGTTGGCGCGGGCCTGGGCCACGTCACCGCCCTTGAAATGGTTCTGAACGCCGAGGGCATAATTGCGCATGCGCTCTTCCACCGGCACCAGAGACGCGCGCTCGCCGAGACCGGCTTCGCACTTGGCGATCAGTTGGGCGCTTTTGGTATAACGTGCCGGCGCGTTTTCCTGACGGGCGCTTTGATCCACTACCATTGCATCATTGGTGCATTGGCGGTATTCGCGGACGGCGGTGATGTTTTCGAAATTGGCGACCCGGCTGTCGATGGCGGGATAAAGATCGCCGGTGGTGATGTTGCAGGCGGCAAGACCAACAGCGGCGACGGCCAAAATGGCGGTCCGGCGGGTCGCAGACTTAAGTGACTTGGTAACCTTGGTCATTGGATAAACCTCCATATTAAAAGCTCCACACGTTATGGCGGGACTAGGGAGGTTTTTTTTGAAGGACGCCGATATATAATTTATTGGGCGCTGACCCGGTGGCTGTGGACCACCAAATTGATCTGGTTTTGCGCCAATTCCTTAAACGCGCCTTTGAAATTCTCCAGACCTCGTAGACGCTTCAATTGCGCCGCGAGAGGCTGGTCCGACGACAACACGGCGAGTTCATAGGAAAACGGCTCCTTGGCCTTTTGCGGAAGCTGGATGGTCCAGGTTTGAACACCGGTAACCGGCTGGCTCCCCGATAACGATGCCGGTTTTTGCGATGCCTGCACGAACCGGCCCGAAATCACGCGCAAATGCACCGCCAGATACTTGCCGGTCCCGCCCAATTCAAAGCTGAGACCGCAGGTGGAGGCGCGATCACTTTCCCGGTGACCGCCGGCGCCAATTTCGGCGACCGGTTTTAAGACCGGATCGGCACCGCCGAAATGCACCTGCATGCAGGTACCGCCCGCCGGTGGCGCCAGGCGGCTGATGGCCACGGATATCTTTGGAACTTCCGGTATTCTTGGCGGCGGCGGAGATGGTTTGGCAACGGGCACTGGGGGGGCCACCGGGGGGGGCGGTTTGACCACGATCGCAGGCGGCGGCGTCGGCTTGGGCGCCGGCGCGGCCGGTTTAGGTATCGTCGCCGGCGATTTGGCCGGGGTTGGCGCGGCGGCCTGCTCTTGGGCAACGGGCGCGCCAGTCAATTCCATAAGCCTCTGGCTCCATCGGGCGAATTTTTCCGGCGCCAGGGCGGCCAGGGATGCGCCGCCGATCAGCACCACCGCAAGAGCCGCCAAGGCGACGTTTCTCACCGACCCGGATTTTCCAGGCGAAGCAGCGGCGGCGCCTTCGGGCCGCGATTTTATGACGCCGGCGAGGCCGAGAATTTCGCCCGCCTGCCAGGCATTTTCGGCGCCAAAGATTTGCACAGGGTTGCCGGCCAGCGCCGCCCGGGAGTCATCCTCATTGGCACCGGCGGCGGTAATCAGCGTCACCGTTTTGCCCATCCCCGCCCAATCCTGGAATTGTTGGGCGGAGGCCCGGATTTTGGCGGCCACGTGGTCCACCTCGGTCACATTCAAATGATAATCCACGCATCCGGTTGCCCAGAGTATTTCATCGGCAGCGGCGATATCCTCGATCAGGCGATGATCCGGCGCCGCCCCAAGGGCGTGCGCCAAAAACATTCCCAACTGCCAGCTATTGCCGGTATCGATGGGCCCCGATACATCAACGCGGAAAGAGGCGTTGTCGAAGGGGCCGAATTCGCGCTCAACGATGCCGCTGCCCGGCTTGACGAACTGATCGTAGAGCGGCGAGACAGGCAGCACGTTGGTGGTCCGGTTCTGGCAGACCATGGATTGGGGCGCCCGTTCCGGCGTAATTTGCAGAACCTGAACGGCACCGCCGGTGGTCGCGATAAATACGGCGCAGCTTTTCACTTCAAATAGACTTCTGTATCCGGATGCTGGATCAGGGTGATTATTTCGGATGTGCTCTCGACGATCAACTGGGCAATGCCGTCGTGGAATTCCGGCAGTTCGGCCCGGTGGTATACATTGCCGGCGCCCATCAGATGCATGACCTTGGGCAGGCGGGAGCTGGCGCGCGTCAACTCGACAATCACATAGACCTGATCGGGCGCGGCTTGCGACGGCTGGATGGAAATCTTGCAATCGACGCCGTCGCGCACCGTGATATCATCGGATGCGGCGGCCATGGCGCGGGGCACATGATATTCCGACACCCGCGCCAACAAATCCTGAAACGCGGCGCGGATCGGGGCACTGGCGCGTAGCGCCGCCTCCACCTTGGCTCCGTTCGGCCCGGCGGTGCCGAGGGCGAAGGCGTAAAGCTCCGCCGGCGCAAGGGCCGCTTCGATACCGGTGTTGGCGGCTTCGACCAGAACATCGTTCATGGCGTTCAGATCGGAAAAAATCTCGCGGGCGGTGTCGATCTGTTTGTCGTCGGTTATTGTGTAGCTGTTCATTGGGGTTCTCCGTAGAGGGTTTGAAACCGGGCGGCGAATGTCGCCCGGTCGGAGGCAAAGCGCTCGGCCAGGTCGGGCGGCGCATTATCCAGCGCAGTGGCGGTCTTGATGTAGCGAACCAGCAGGCTTTCCATGGCAACCAGGGCGCCGGCGCCGATGCGGAAGCCTTCGATGCGGTCCTCGGATTCGAGCACCGATTCTTCGAAACCCTTGCGCACGATTTTGCGGAACACCGCTTCCGCTTCGGCGCCAATTTCGGCCATGGCGCTGGCGTCCACCTCGGCCAGCGCGTCATTGTTTCTGGCCGCCTGGAACGATGTCTCCGGCGCACCGCCGAACAAGGAAACCACATT
Source organism: Rhodospirillales bacterium (assembly GCA_046582475.1). GTDB lineage: Bacteria > Pseudomonadota > Alphaproteobacteria > Rhodospirillales > UBA2165. The sequence continues at coordinate 2,777 of JAYGEH010000242.1, read as the reverse complement.
ATTCTCCGCGCCCGGCTGGCTGGTCAGCACGTGATAGGCGGCCTTTTGCAATTGTTTTACGTGGTCCAGAATATTCTCCAAATCACGGACTTTTTGCCGGTATTCGAAGGCGTCCTTGCAGGTGATCCGGTTTTCAACTGAGGCCCGGCCGCGCTTGACCTGGAGATCGTTGGTGATGCCGGCCTGGGTCGGCCCAAAACTTTCCAGGCGCAAAAAGGCCATGGCCAGCCGTTCCGCATAGGGGCCGTATTGCATCAGCGCCTCGATGGGTTTTTGCTCGCTTTCCTTTTTCAGGAACTTGATGTCGGCGGCGGCGCCTTGCAAGAGCACCGCCAGCGGCGATTGCCAGTCACCCAAGGCAAATATGTCGCCCGACTGATCGCCGGGCTCCACCTCGTGGGCCTCGAAATCGGTGCCGATTACGGCCGAATGTTCGATGGCGTCGGTGCGCCCGCCCATATCGAAGGTCTTGATGAATTCGATAAACCCCTCGAACACGGTTTTGTAGACGCGGAAATCACCCGCACCATTGCTGGAAACCCAGAAATCCAGGACCGCCTCATCGTCCACATGGATCTGGTTATCGCCCGAACGGGCACGGAGAAACGTAAAAATGGCGTTGAACTTCTCATAATATTTGGCGCGTTCGATATGCTTGCGCCGGTATTGGCGCATGATCGACGAAAGCGCGTTGGCGGCGTCCTGAATTTGGCGGACGTTGCCATCGCCGCCGCCCAAGCCGTCAAAAACATCGTTGATGTCCTGATAATGCTCAAACCCGTCTGAAGCGATGAGAAATTCGTAAAGGGCCGCCAGCAACGGTATTCGGCCATAACGGACGGCAAATTCGCCATCGCCATAACGGACGCCGACGCCAACCTCATCCACCGTGACGCCCTCGAGGTCACCGGCACCGTCATAGCCTTGAATGCTGGCGCGAAAGACCGAGGCGGCGGCCTTGGAAAAGCCCAAGAAAAATTCGGCGCGGGCGTCGGGCCCGGGCGCCAGACGCCCAAGGATGGCGATCAGGTGGCAAAGCTCAAACAGCTCCGAATCCTTGTTCGGCCCGCCCGATGCGCTGGTGATAAACCGGGCCAGGCCATGCATAACCGGTTTCGGCGCGTATTTGGGCGCGCCGTCCATAGCGGTCGCATCCGAGAGTGCCCGGAACTCGGCGATAAGAGTTCCGGACGCGCCCGAGCGGGAGATCATGGCAACAGGATCGTCCATCAGTGTCAGGTCCAAATCCAACGCGATGAGCATTATTCTTTGTCCAATCCCCTTTGGTTGCAAGCCTTTAGCCATTCCGCCAATCGAATCGCGGCGCGAAATCGTCAAGCCGGTGGCGATTGCGGAGGCGCCTCTCAAAGACATTAGACCAGGAACCATCCGTGATAGCCTTGGCCTGGAAATCCCGGAACCAGCGGCCGCCGTGGCCATTGTTCGGGCCCAAGACGGCGGGCAGATTATCCCGGTAATAGGCCCGCCAGATCGAACGGCGGCGCCAGGGGCGGTCTCTCTCGAAATAATCGCCACGGCGGCCGGCATCGGCGAAGCGCTGCGGGCTTTTATTGGCGGGCTTGATGTTGGAGGGCCGGGTGCACGCCGCCTGCCAGCCGCCGGACTTCTTTTTCGCCTTGGCGGCGACCATCCAAACCTGGCTCTGCTCCCGGTAGCGCTGGCGCCAATTGAGGACCATTTTCACATATTTCCGCGTAAACGGATGGGCGACGGCGCCGGCGCCGGTGCCCGAGAGGGTGCCGCCATTATAATGGGACAGGGCCAGATCCCAGCGCCCGCCATATTGCCGGTGCAGCCGGGCCAGGTAATCGATGCCCAACTGGACGTTCAGGCGCGGATTCCACAATTCGTCCTTGCCGACGCCGAAGACGCCGCGCGCCGTCGCCGGCATGATCTGCATCACCCCCCGGGCGCCCGCCGTCGATAAGGCGTGGGCGTTAAAATCGGATTCGATCTTGGCCACCGCCAGCGCCAAGGACGGCGGCACCGGGCTGTTCATGGCTTCGGTAATGACGATCTGCTTGATCTCGGCGCGGCTTAGCGCCACGGCGTCACTGGCGGCGGCGGCGATGCCGGCGAGCGCGACGAATGCGGCGAGGATGGTCTTGGTGGTGCGATTGGGTTTCATTTGATCTTCTCCTGCAAAGCCTTCAACCAGGTTTCATTGAGAGTGGTGACGACGAGTTTCTCCGCCGATATGCCCTTTTGGGCCTGGACCGCATCGGTGATCGACAGTTTCGGATCGACGGCCAGCACGACATCTTGCTTGCCCGCGAGGCTTGCCACGGTGATCGGCTGAAGCTTCGCGTCGTAATATTGGCCGCCGTAATAGATGACGATGGAGTCCGGTGATGCGGTTTTGGCGGCGATCGGGCGCGCCGGGGATTTGCTTTGCTGCAAGGCACGCAGCGACACCGCATCGGGGGTTGCCGCCTGCGCCGGATTCGACGGCGCATTACCGGCGCCCATGGAGACCAAGGTCAGGATCATGATCGAGAAAAGCGCCATGGCCAGGGCCAATCCGATCTCGGCGAGGGCGTTAGATTGGGATTCGTTGTGCATGGAATTGTTCCCGTTGCGGCGTTCGATGGGCAGGTTATGAAGGTTCGAGAGCGGTTTCTTGGGCGCTGCGTTATTTATTGATGTGCAACCGGAATGGTCTAAAATCGCCCCCTGGTCCGGCCATAAGGAACAAATGTGAAAGTATCCAACCGGCAAGGGAATGCGTTATGAAGCGAATAGCATCCACAATCGTT
>JAYGEH010000192.1:0-5869 GCA_046582475.1 Rhodospirillales bacterium | reverse complement strand
GGAGACCAGCTCTTCCGCATTGAAGCCGTCGCGCAGGAATTGAACGCCCAGTTCGTTGACAATCTTGGACGCCATGCGCAAACCGTCGCCATCGGGTTTCTTCAACTGAAAGAAAAATATCTCGTCGTCCTGGCAGGTATAAGTGCTGTCATGGCCGATGGTCCGCGACAACAGGGTCTCGCAAAACCGCACCAGACTCCTGGCCGGTTTTTCACCGGTGCTGGTGCCGATGGCCTTAAAGATCGGTTTCAAATCCAGGATATAGACCTTGCCCGCCTGCCCCTTGATCAGGGTGTCGTCCGCGCCGGCATCTATTTCCTGGAGAATTTCGCTGGTCGATACGGTCTTTTCCGGCGCCGATGTGTCGATGGTTATAGTTCCCGATTCCAAATCGATTCCATCGGATATTTCGACCGTGCCTGGCAACCCGCCTGACGCGCCCTTATTTTTTTTGGTTTTCGAGGCTTTAGCCGTTTTCTTTTTCCGGCTTGCAAATAAACTCATAACGCCCGTCCCACACTTCTTTTCAGACCCAGATCTCACCGCATTGGGTGATATTTATGGCGCCTCCTATAGCCGAAAACGGCGCCCAAGTATATGACGGAATCTATCTATTTTTGGGGCAATTTTAAGGGCCTTCGAAGCCCTGAATTCATTATTTCCCGCCGCTTTTCGCCGGCTTGGATCCATGGTCGGGATCCGTGTCCGGCGCTTCCAGTCGCTGGTCCGGATCGGCATCCGGGGGCAGCAGTTCCTGATCGGGATCGTTGCCTGGTTCGGCATCCGGGGGCGGCAGTTCCTGATCAGGATCGTTGCCCTGATCTTTATCCGGAGGCGGCAGTTCCTGGTCGGGATCAGCGCCCGGTTCGGCGTCTGGAGAATCCGTGCCGGGGGCTCGATCAACGCCGGCCACGTCGTCCTGTAATATTTTGACCAAATCGGCGATCTCGTCCAGCGCCGACACCGCCTCCGGCTGGTCGAAGGTATTCTTTTCGAAATCTTTTGCATCGTCGCTCACATCGGCGGCGATATCCCGGTAGCGATCGCGCTTGATGCCCACGTTGCGGGCCGCGATCTTGATATATTCCTTGCGCAGGATGCCCAGACGCTCGATATGGGATTGGCGGAACTCCTCCATCCCCTCAAGGGCCGCCAAGGTATTCTGGCGCTCTTTGCCGGTCCGCTCGATGGCCTCGAGGAGGCGCCCGGCCAGGCCGAGCAAGGCCTGCTTTCTCGCCTCGATCGAATTATGCAAGACCTCGACTTCACCCGCCAGCGTCTCTTTTTCGGACCGCAAAGCGTCGCCCTCGGCCGCGAGCTTTTCGTTTTCCGCGATGCGCGCCTTGATTTCCGTTATCACCCTCTCGAACCGCCGTATGACCTGCAGCGATTGTTTCCGGCGGCTGTCGATATCGTCTCGGATGGCCTCCTGTTCGATGCGGATTTCTTCCAGCTCCGACGCGGCATCGTCCCTGGACTTGCGGAGATCTTCGAGTGCGGCGTCAAGCTCCAGCTTGCTGGCGGCAAGATCGGTGGTTTCTTTCAGACCGGAGGCAACTTCCGCTTCCAGACCGGCGATTTCTTCCTTGATCTCCTGTGCGCGGGCCTCGAGAGCGGCCACGTCTTCCGATTTAAGGCGATCAGCAATTTGCGCCCTGGCTGCCGCCAATTCCGTGCAAAGCCGCTCGGCCTCGGCATTTGCCGGCAGTTTCTCCGGCCCGGACGCAGGCCCAGGCTGGGTCCCAGCACTATCGGAATCCTTGCCGGCAAACCGGCCGGTCAATATTTTTACCTGGCTTTTCACTTGGGCGCTGATCTTGGCGGTCCATTGGCTGGTGCGCTGTCCGATGCTGTCCGGGATGGGAATCAATTCCCGCTGCCAGGCAAAATAACCGCCGCCGCCGAGAATCCCGATCACCAGGACCACGATGATCACCGGACGCCACCAGGATCCTCCCGAGGCGGCAGCCGGGGCCGAAGCCTCCGCCCGGCTCTCGCCCCTGAAGCGGAGCCTGAGCCGCGGCCTGCGGCGGGGCTTCGGGCTGGCCCGGTTGTTCCGGCGCAGGCTGGCTAGGTGGATCAAACAGTTCGGACATCGGAACCCCGTAACGATGCGTCAATAAACCGTAAGCGATTGCCCCGGCGCCCAAGGCCGGCCAAAGCCCAGAAATCAGGTTCGTCCCTCGAAAGGCGCGCGAAGCTGGCGCACCCCGTTGGGTTCAATCTATAGAGCCTAAAATTACGAAATCCTTAACGCCGGCCTTAAGGCCGCCGAAACTCCGCGATCAGCGTCCGTAATGGATGAGATCGCTCCAAACCCGTTCGATATTGCGTAAAGTTTCGCGCAGCGCTTCAACACCGGTTTTTGTGACCCCGGCGGCCATAAGAGCCTCGCCATTGGCCACTTCCAGCGCTTCGATTTTTTCGCAGATTGTGCGTGATTTTTCGGTCAGTTTAATGCGCACCGAACGCTTGTCGTGGGGCGAGCGCGACTGCTCGATATAGCCGCCATCAACCAGTTTTTTCATATTATAGGAAACGTTCGAACCCTGGTAATATCCGCGTTCGATCAATTCGCGAATAACGATTTCCTCAGCGCCGATATTGGTCAACAGCATGGCCTGAACCGGTGTCAGGTCGCGGTAGCCCAGTTGATTAAGTTCGGCCCGCACCACATCAAGATATCGCCTGTGCAAGCGCTCGATCAGTTTGGCTATATCAAGATAAGGATCGTCCACATATCGCTTATAATTGGCAGGCCGTAAATTCGCAAGTTAGAACCGGTACGTGGAAATATAACTGGAATTTAAAAATTGGGTGGCGAAAAATCGCCCGGTCTGGTCAAGTGATGGCCATGACCATGGCTTTACACCGGAATTTCCATTGGCCCATGCTCGGCTTGGCTTTGTTGCTGGCCGCTTGCGGCGGCGCCATACCGACCGCGGAAGAGCGCCGCAGCGAGCAGGAAGTGGCCGGATATAATCAGATCATGCGCATCGCGGCGGTAACCGAAAGCGGCGGCGATTTAATTTCGGCGGCCAATTTCTATCGCCGCGCGCACCGCATGAAGCCGACGGCCGTGGCGCCGCTGCTTCGCCTAGGCAAGGCCTTGGCGGCGTTGCAGGACCATCAGGGCGCCGCCGGCGCCTACCGCCAGGCAGTTGCGGTGGATGGCGCCAACATCGCAGCGCGCCTGGGGCTCGGCAAGGCGTTGATCAATACCGGCGAGAGCGCTTTGGCGGTCGCCGAATACAGGCTGGCGCAGGCCCTGGACGCAACCAACATCGATGCCTATAACGGGCTGGGCGTCGCCCTGAACCTGACCGGCGAGCATCAGTCGGCGGAGAACAATTACCTCGATGGGCTGGAGCGGGCGCCGGATCATCTGGCGTTGCGTAACAATCTGGCCATGTCGCTGGCGCTTGGCGGCGAATATGCCGACGCCATCGAAATATTGCGCCAGGTGACCAACAGCCCGTCGGCGACCGCGACCAATCGCAACAACCTTGCACTGGTCTTCGGCATGATGGGACGCTACGATGATGCGGCCAGCCTGCTGCGCCGCGATCTCAATCGGGAAGAGGTCAAGAACAACCTGGATTTCTACCGGTCGCTCCAACCGCTGAACAGCCGCCAGCGGGCCCGGCGAATCTTTGGCGTTTCGCCGGCGCAATAATCAACGGTCCAGACGGCACAAAAGCCCACAATTCCGGGGAATGATAAAATTTACTGTTTTGATAGCATTTGGTCGGGTATATTCGCGCCTGTATTCGAGGGGCACCAATCATGAAACCACGTTGGTCGGTAATGGCAATTCTTCTATTCGGGTTGGCGCTGTCGGCCTGCGCCGGACGCGCGCCCTATGGCGACGCCAAGCTATGGCTGGAAGAAATCGATCCCGGCAATGGCCGCATTTTCGTCTATCGGAACCACAATCCCTTGACCATGTTATTTCCCTTTACCTTCGTGTTTGATGGCAAGGAAGTGGCGGACTTTCACAGCGGCACCGGTTTTTACCGGGATGTGAAGGCCGGCAAACACACCATCACCTACAACAACGGCAAGCAGAAAATGGAAATCAACATTCCGGAATTCGGGCAGGTTTTCATAGAATACAAGGTTGTCACCGACGTCACCGACCCGACCAATATGGTGGTGTCGGTGATGCCCGAAAAAGAAGGCGACCGGGAGATGGAACGCATCATCTTGATCGAGGGAACGTTGCCCATCGACCGGGGCACGCGCATCTACTTCTAGTGGCCTGATTCACGCTAAATTCGCTACCCGCGAATATCGCGATCAGGACAACTGGGCAAAGTCATGCTGCAAACCACGCCCGACGCCGACATCCGGGATGAAACGTCTCAGGCAACGGATGATGCGCTCTATTGTTCGGTCTGCGGCCATTTGATCACCCGCACCCGCTGGCGGCTTATGCGCAAGGGCGATCATGAGCATACGGTGTTCAATCCGGCCGGCCAGTTATTTCAAATCGCCTGCTATTCCGATGCCCCGGGCGCCGCGCCGGCCGGCGGTGCGTCGGACGAATTCACATGGTTTCCGGGCTATTCCTGGCGCATCGCGCTTTGCCGGGATTGCGGCCGCCACATGGGCTGGCAATTTCTCGGCGATGATGATTTCTTCGGCCTCATCAAGACCCACCTGACTGGAATAAATGCCGGCAAAAATGCCGGATAAAACGCCAAAAATATCGGTGGGACTTACCTTAAACCGTTGACAGTACCAACGGCGGGGCGGCGGCGATCACGTTGGTAATTTTTGGTTCTGCTCAAGCAGCTTCCACATAACGGCCGGGATGTTGGAAACCGCGTCGGCCGGGATTTCAAAGAGTTTGGTTCCTTTGCCGGACCGATATTCACCGGTCAGATCTGTGTCAAAGAGTATTGTCTCTTCGCCGAAGAAATCGCCGGCTGTAAGGATTTGGGCAACCTCGCCGTTCACCAGCTGCTGGCAGGTCCCGCCGGCCACGATGAATATGGAGCGGGCATGGTCGCCTTCGATCAATTTGCCTGCGCTTTTGTAGCCGTGATGGATCATTTGATCCGCCACCCGGTTTTGGACGGCCGGGGAAATTGAGCCGCCGAACAGCCATGTCCGGTCCAGAAACTCCCTATATTCCTGCATTTTCTCGATGCGCTCGCTTAAGTCGGTACGGCTCACAAAATCGGCGAAAGATTTGGACGGCAGGCGTAGCGCCGTGACGAAACTGATGGTCCGATAGGTATAGAGCGACTGAAATCCATGAATGCCGGAATATTCGCCTACCATGCCGCCGGCGGAAATGCTGTTATAATATTCGTCTTCCGAATTGATCTGTTCGACGTTGCCGGTGAGAACCAGATAAATATCCTCGTTCACCTGGCCTTTTTTCAATATGATCGTTCCCGGCATGAATTCGACGAATTGATTGTTCAGCATGGTGCGGAAGTGGTGCCGGTCGATATCAGGAAAATTGGCCCTCAGGAATTCAAAGGCAAAGCGCCGCATGTTGCCCGATTGATCGGCGATCAACACGTCGACCATTCCAAAGGGGGCGCTTGATCCGATTTCTTTTTGCGAGTTGGCCAGCGCTTCCGATTGATGGGACAGAATGATTTTACCCGACAAATCTTCTTGGAAATCCTCGGAGGCGCCGTGGATCATGCCACCGCCCACATCGATCTTTTTTAAATCCACTTTGGCCAAATCGCACCTTATCGAACCGGGATTGATCAAACCCGATTTTCGCTGGTGCCTCATCGATCATACCGCGCATGACCTTGAAGGATGCGATATCGGCCAAATGGCTATAGGTAAGGTACCGTCCTTCCCAATTTGTGCGGAAACTGAGAACGCTGGTTTCCACCGG
>JAYGEH010000025.1:0-2455 GCA_046582475.1 Rhodospirillales bacterium | reverse complement strand
CCCGGCCTGTTCGATGATTACCGGAAATCCATTGCCCGGCGGGCGCGCGGCTTCGAAGCGCCCTACCACGCCATCGACCTGATCGAGGCCGCCACCAAGCTGGACTTCGACGCGGGCATGGAAAAAGAAAAAGAGACCGCCGGCATCACCGTTGCTTCCGATCAGTCCAAGGCGCAGCGTTATTTGTTTTTTGCCGAGCGCGAGGCCACCAAAATCCCCGACGTGCCCGCCGACACGCCGGTGCGCGATATCCAATCGGCGGCCATTATCGGGTCGGGCACCATGGGCGGCGGCATCGCCATGTGCTTCGCCAATGCCGGCATCCCGGTCACCGTGATCGACATGGAACAGGACGCGCTGAGCCGCGGTCTGGAAAAGGTGAGATCCAATTACCAGGTGTCGGCCAAGCGCGGCAGCATGGCCCAAGCCGATGTCGAAACGCGCATGGCGCTGATCACCGGCTCCACCGATATCAAGGACGCCGGCGCCGCCGATATCGTGATCGAGGCGGTGTTCGAGGACATCGAGCTGAAGAAAACCATCTTCGCCGAACTGGACGGCATCATGAGCGACGGCGCCATCCTGGCCACCAACACGTCGGCCCTCGATATCGACGCCATTGCGGCGGCGACCAAGCGCCCCGAAGCGGTCATCGGCACCCATTTTTTCAGCCCCGCCAACGTCATGCGCCTGCTCGAGAACGTGCGCGCCTCGAAGACCGGCGTTGAGACCGTCGCGACGGTCATGAAGCTGGGACGCACCCTCGGCAAACAGCCCGTTCTGGCCGGCCTTTGCCCGGGCTTTATCGGCAACCGCATCTTGCGCGTCTATTTCGGCCAGTGTGACAAATTGATGTTCGAAGGCGCCTACCCGGATCAGATCGACAAGGCGATTTTCGATTTCGGCTTTGCCATGGGCCCGTTCGCAGTGCGCGACATGGCCGGCCTGGATATCGGCTACCAGGCGCGCAAAGCCCAAGGCGGCTCCAACGAGCGCCGTTATATCCTGACCGACAAGCTGTGCGACGCCGGGCGCCGGGGCCTGAAAACCGGCGCCGGCTATTACAACTACGAAGACGGCAGCCGGACACCGATCCCGGATCCGGAAGTCCATGCCATGATCGATGCATTATCCAAGGACCTGGGCATCGAGCGCCGCCCCATCGGCGATGAAGAGATCGTCGAGCGGATCATCATTCCGATGATCAACGAGGCCGCCAACATCGTCGATGAAGGCATCGCGCTCCGCGCCAGCGACGTGGATGTGACCTATGTGCATGGCTACGGCTTTCCGCGCTATCGCGGCGGGCTGATGTTTTACGCTGACACGCTCGGCCTGGATAAGGTGCTGGAAACCATGCGGCGTTACCAGGCGGAAGACGGCGACGCCATGGCGCCGGCGCCCTTGCTGGAAAAACTGGCCAAGGAAGGCGGCAGCTTTACCGGGCAGTAGACATACAATTTCGCTTAGCTTAGCCTGCCGAAGTGAGTTGTTGAAGAAGACCCTGATCCACGATATCGTTTGCTCAACAAAAGCCATTCAAATCAATCGTAACCAAGGAGGAACCAATGAATACCAAATTTCTCTTGCTTGCTGGGGCCGGCATTTTGGGCGCGGCCGCCGTGGCCATGCCGGCAGCGGCGCAGAAATCCAAGGACACCCTGCGCGTCGGCTTCTATCAGCCGGTGCGCCTGATAGATTCCTATTTCCAGCCGGGACCGGAAAATTCGCTGGTCACGCGCAGTGTCTTCGATTTCCTGATCACCTATGATCCGACCAACCGCAAATATTTGCCGGGCCTCGCTGAATCCTGGAAGCGGATCAGCCCGACCACCATGGAATTCAAGCTGAAAAAAGGCATCACCTGGAGCGACGGCACGCCGTTTACCATGGACGACGTGGAATACACCTACAAATTCGCCATGGACCCCAAGGTAAAATATCGGTTCAAGGCGACGCGCATCAACTGGATCAAGAATTTCCAGCGCGTCGACGATCAGACCTTCCGCATCAACGCAACCAAACCAATGGCAGTGATGCTGGCCAAGATGACCAGCTTCCCGGCCGTTTATCCAAAGCACATCCACGGCAAGCTGGCCAAAAAGAATGAATTTGGCCTGAAAGCGGTTGGTACTGGCCCGTTCAAGGTGGCCGCGTTCGAGCCGGGAAAGAGTGTCATCCTGGTCAAAAACAGCGCCTATAAGCACATCGCTTTTGGCAAGCCCCAAGCGCAGCTCAACCGGGTGCAGATTTTCCCGCGTCCCGACGAGCAATCCCAGGTCGCCAGCCTGCTCACCGGCGGGCAGGATCTGATGTACAATATGGACAAGGATCAGGCCCTGGAGCTTGCCACCCATCCCGACATCCGGGTGGATGTGCAGGATTCGGTCTCCTTCTCCTATATGATGTTCGATGTGAAGGGCCGCTCCGGGTTCAAACATTTCGGCAACCCGAA
>JAYGEH010000561.1:0-22604 GCA_046582475.1 Rhodospirillales bacterium | reverse complement strand
TTATCTTCTATCTGAATTAATGAGTCCTGGCCCTAGTTCGCAGCCGGGCAGAGGGACCGGAACCGGTATTGATAACAAGGGGCGCAAAATTTCATTTGAATTTGGCAACAACTAACTGGGAATTTATCGATGAAGCGGAATTGAGTGGGGTTGAGATCGCTGCACTCCGGGAGTCTGCAATATTTGGGGGTGATTGGGGGAACAGAGGAACTTTACCGCATCTGCCCAAAATCCCCCTCCCCCTTGCGCCGCGCCTCTAACGGACCATATAAGACGGACTGCTCCGATCACAGACAGGTGCCAAGGCGGGCGCCGGACTGGCCGACATTGGGGTGGGGGGTGTCCCCCCAAAAAAGCCCCCTGGGCCATCCCCAGACCGGCTGCGCCGGTGAGGTCTTGAACATTGTGAATGGGAAGATTTGATCCCACGCGCGGCAACCGCGTTCGTGCCCGGTGCCCGTACGCCTAAATTACCTTCGGGCTGGATCGGCGCCCCCATGGCCGAACGCATCTGATAGCGAGGTGCCAAGATCGGCGCCGGTCTGGCCGACCCAGCCATCCCCCGACCGGCTACGCCTCGGCACCCCCATTTTCCCCCATAAACCCCCAACCACCCCCATGGTCGATTTGCTGACTTGTGTCGCATTTGCGGGCGGCATACCAGGGATGGTGCAGGGTCGGCCCAGCGCGTGGGGGTTGGCATGGCCGGCCAGACCGGCGCCGTACTTGGCACCTCGGGAATTGGTGAAGTTCATGCTGTCCCCGGACGCCCCTGTTTGTTAACAAATGTGAATAAATGACAACAATGTCAATGTGTTTTCGGGTGTTGCATGTCGCACCACTGGCCGAGCGATTCTCATACCGAGTGCCAAGATCGACGCCCACATGGCCGACCCTGCCATTCCCATGTGGGCTGGGCCGTTGTATGAAAAAACCCGCCAGCGGACCGGCGGGTTCTCTCGGAGATCGTAATCGGAAAACTATTTTTTGCTTTTGATCTTTTTCCTAAAGGCATCCCGTTGCGCCAATGTCAGCGTGTAGGTTTTTGGGATTTCGAGGCCAATTTCCTTGTAATAGCGCAGCGCGCCCGGATGCACGTCGCCATACATGTTGGTGACGGCGGTCTTTAAATTGAGAACGTCGGGCATGCTCTTGGACAGGGCGTGGGCGTCGGAGATGTTGTCCCAGAAGGCCTTCATCATCTTGTAGACCAACTCGGCGTCCATGTCGGAGCGCACCGACATGCCGACCATGGCGCCGGTGGACAGAACCGGCTTCTCGTTCATCATGTTTTTGCCGTAAACCTTGGGATCGATGTAGGTCTGGCGGCGGCCAGGCTGGGCGACATATTGCCGCCAGCGGGGGTGGTTGAACTTCGCTTCATCGAGCGGCAGCAGCCGGATTTTGTTGCGCAGGGTGAGCTGCGAGACCGCCGGGCTGGGCGGCATGGTGTTGGTGATCCAGACATCGAATTTCTTGTCCTGGAACGCCTGCTGGGCGGGGCCCCAGCCCAGCTTGACCTGCTTGAAATCGCGGCCGGCCTTATAGCCGGTCATGGCTTCGACGATCATCGCTGCATTGCGGGTGGCGACGCCGGCGGGGGGACCTAAGAAGACTGTTTTGCCCTTGATGTCGGCGAAGGTTTTGATGCCCGACGATTCATAAACAACCGGGTGGTAGAAACCGATCGGATAGGAGAAAAGAATTTGCATCTTTTTGACTCGCTCGGGGCCGTCCTTGATTTTCTTGAACGGTCCGATCTCGTAAAACATCAGCCGGTAGGCCGTCGAGGCGGCCATGGTGAAGTCCATCTTGCGCCGGGTGACCAACAGCATGTGCTTGGTCGCCGGGCCGACGGCGGAAACCTGGATGCGGTGGCCGGGGACGTGCCGGTTGACCGCGTTGGCGAAGGCGGTGTTGACCAGAAACGGCGTGGTGCCTTCGGCGAGGCTGCCGAGGGTGTAGTTTTTTTCAGCCGCCTGGGCGCCGGACGAGCCGGCAAGCGTGACGGCGGCGGCGGCGATGATCAGGTATTTTTTATGAAGTTGCATGGTCTTGCTCCCTTGAGGTGAACGCAATGAAAAAGCAACGGGTGGAATAGTAGATCAATCCTATGATTTGGAATAGGGGGAACTCATTTTCCGGCAACGCTTGGCGCCGTCTCTTTTTCCGGGCCCAAGCCGCGCGAGCGGTAGCGGTGCCGGATGATGATCGCCGCGCCGACCACCAGGCCGCCGATCTGCAGGCCGGGCTCGGTGATCAGCATGACGATGGCGGCGGCGAGGCGGAGCGCGCGTTCGAAATACCCAAGTTGATGGTTGTCGCAGCCGATGAAGCCGGTCGCGATCAGCCAGACGGCGACTGGCAGGCGGGCCATGATCCAGATAAACTCGCCCCATTCGAAATCAACCACCAGCCCGATCGACGGGTAATAGACCAGGACGAACGGAATGATAAACCCGACGGCGCAAATCTTGATCGCCTGGAAGCCGGTGGTCATCGGGTTGGAGCCGGCAATCGGCGCCGCCGCGTAAGCGGCGATGGCGACCGGCGGCGTTACGTTGGAGAGGACCCCATAATAGAGGACGAACATATGGATCAGAATCCCCTCGACCCCCAGTTTTTCGATGATCGGGCCGACGAACAGGACGATGAACAGATAGGCCGGCAGCGTCGGCAGGCCCATGCCCAGCAAAAGCCCCGCCAGCATGGCGACCAGCAGCGCCGTGAACAACGAGCCTTGCGCCAGTTCGCTGACCAGGGCGGCGAAATTGCCAGCCAGGCCGGTCAGGCTGACGATGCCTATGACGATGCCGATGGAACCGACGGCGACCATGATCTGGGCGCATTGCACGCCGCCTTTTTGCAATGCGATGAACAAATTCAGGGGATAGCGCCATATCTCCTTGCGCTTATCGGCGCTTGTGAGATCGACCAGAATGGCGATCACGATGGCCGCGACGACCGCCCAAAAGCCGGCCATGGCGGCCGAGCGTCCGGCGAACAATACCCACACCACGACCACCAGCGGCACGAAAAAGCGCAGGGATTCGAGCCAATCTCTTTTGGTGATGACCGGGCGCTGGTCGACCGGCAAGGGCGCGATGCCAAGCCGCACGGCCTCGGCATAGACCGAGGCGAACAGGCTGTAATAGTAGAAAAGCGCCGGGATCAGGGCGATAATCGCCACGTCGATGTAGGGCCGGCCGATCAGTTCGGCCATGATGAAGGCGACGGCGCCCATGATCGGCGGCGTGAATTGGCCGCCCGACGAGGCCGCCGCCTCGACCGCGCCGGCAAAGGAATTGGAAAACCCTTGGCGTTTGATCATCGGGATGGTGAACACGCCGGTGCCCACCACGTTGGCCACCGGGCTGCCCGATATAGTTCCGAACATGGCGCTGGCGACGATCGCCGAATGGGCGGTACCGCCGCGAATGCGCGCCGTCGCGGCGGTGGCCATTTTCAACAGGATGGCGGTGGCGCCGGTGGACTCGAGGATGGCGCCGAATATGATGAACACCAGGACGATCGAGGAAACAATATCGGTGGGGCGGCCGAAGACGCCGGAGAAACTGAACCAGATGGTCGAGATCACTTCTTCGAAGGTGAAGCCCTTGTGTGCGAAGATGCCCGGCATATTACCGATATGGGCGTAGGCAATGGCCAGCAGGCAAATCACCGGCAGGATGGCGCCGAAGGCACGGCGCACCATTTCGATGACCAGGAGCGATCCGAAAAGACCGATCAGCAAGGTGGGCAGTTCCAGAATGAAGACGCCGTCCCAGAGACTTTCATAGATGGTGGAAAAATTGAACAGGGTGAAAAGAAAGCCGAACAACAGGACCAGATCGACAATCCACAAGAGGATGCGGCGGCCGTCCGAAAGCGCGCCGAATTGCCCGGCCAGGGGGCGTGTGATCAGCATGATGACGCCGGCCGCGCCAATGGCGCCGCCGAGGCGCACACCCTGGTCGAGGATCGGGAACGGCCCGGCCCCGTAGATGGCGCCGGCTGCCAGCGCCAAGCCAACCCACATGCCGATATGGCGCATGACGGCATCAAACTTATCCAGCATAAATTTGGCCCCCGCCAGCCTTACCGAGGTTACCCCGGGCCAAGCATAGCGAGGATTGCGTCCAACCGCCAGTGCGGCACGTGGATCATTGGATACTGGAAGGTGGTATAGGCCTAGGAGCGGTGCTCATGATGCGTGATTGGTCGGGGAGAGAGGATTTGAACCTCCGACCTTTCGACCCCCAGTCGAATGCGCTACCAGACTGCGCCACTCCCCGCCGAATGTCGGCAGAAATTCAGATGCCGGGCGTACTATAACGTTCAGGCTCGAGCGCCGCAAATCATTCGCCGCATGGCGCATTGGTTGGACCCTTGGGGCTCGAGGATTAATTTCAGAAGACCGATAGGAGAGTTTTGGGATGGAAAAATACGAAGGCGGCTGCACCTGCGGCGCGGTGCGTTTCGATTCTGGCGATGCGCCGGTCTGGATATCGGCGGGCCAAGGCAGCACCTGCCGGAAACGGACCGGCAGCGATTACGGTATTTCGGTGGTGGTGAACCAAAACGGCGTCAGCAAATTCAATGGCCGGACCAAAACCCACACCCGTACCGGTGACAGCGGCAACGCGGTTACCTATGAATTCTGCCCCGAATGCGGCACCACGGTGCGTTGGCACCTGGCCATGGTACCCGGTCGCCAGGTGTTCGCCGCCGGGGCCTTCGATGATAGGAGCTGGATGGAAATACTGGGCGAAATGTATGCCGCCGAAGCCGCGCCGTGGGGACCGGTGGGATGCGCCATTGCCCGCCCCGGCCCGCCCGACGACGATTGGCGCGCCGCTTTGATCGAATAAGGCGGGAACAGGTTCAAGACCTAGAGGAGCCTCTTGATATCCTCCAGTTCGGCAAGCACTTGGCGGAGCGCGTCCTGCCTCGCCGCATCGCTGGCGCCTTCCGCTTTGGCGGGCTTGGCCTCGGCGGCTTTCGCCGGCACCTCCGCGGCGTCGATCGGTGGCGGCTCGCCGCCATCCTTCAGAAGTTTCTGGGCGCCCTTGATGGTGTAGCCATCGTCATACAAGAGGCTTTTGATGCGCCGCAGAATGTCCAAATCTTCGGGCCGGTAATAGCGCCGTCCACCGCCCCGCTTCATGGGTTTGATTTGCGGAAATTTGCTTTCCCAAAAGCGCAACACATGCTGCGGCAGATCAAGAGCGCCGGCAACCTCGCTTATGGTGCGAAAAGCGGTGGCGGATTTACCGTCCTGCCGTTTTGATGAAAGCTGTTCCGCCGATAGCGCCATGCCAACCCGGCGTTATCAGGAAATCGGGTCCGAACCGGACGCCGCGATCTGGCTTTTCAAGACCTGTGACGGCCTGAAAACCAAAACCTTGCGCGGCAATATGGGTACTTCCTCGCCGGTCTTGGGGTTACGGCCGACCCGCTGTCCTTTCTCGCGGACCGAAAAACTTCCAAAGGAAGATATCTTGACCGAATCGCCGCCGGCCAATGTGTCCGAGATTTTGTTCAGTACGGAGTCGAGTAAATCGGCCGATTCGTTGCGGGACAGTCCGACTTCTTGGTACACGGCCTCGCTCAACTGCGAACGGGTAATGGTATTTCCAGCCATTGCTCAAGCTTCCCCTGATGTGACGCGACCTTTTGTATTTTGGATAGTTTACGCGAGAAATTTATCAATTTCAACGGGATAGGTTGCGATATTAACGCAGAATTTAACCGCCAAATAATTCGCTTACCAGCGCACCATGGCGGCGCCCCAAGTCAAGCCGCCGCCCATCGCCTCCATCAGGATGAGATCGCCGGTTTTGATGCGGCCATCTGAAATCGCAACGTCAAGGGCCAGCGGGATCGATGCCGCCGAGGTATTGGCATGGTCGGCGATGGTCATCACGACCTTGTCTTCGGCCATTCCTAATTTTTTGACGGTGGCGTCGATGATCCGCTTGTTGGCCTGATGGGGGACCAGCCAATCGATGTCTTCGGGCTGTAACTGGTTGGCCGCCAGCGCCTCAACCACCACATCGGCAAGGTTGGTTACGGCATGCTTGTAGACTTCTTTCCCCATCATTTTCAGGACGCCGGCGTTGCCGGTTGTCGATGGGCCGCCGGCGCAATAGAGGAGGTCGCGCAAATTGCCGTCGGAATGTATATGGGTGGACAGAATACCCGGCGAATCATTGGAATCCTGGGCGCCGCTATCGGCGCGCAAGACCACCGCGCCGGCGCCGTCACCAAACAAAACGCAAGTGCTCCGGTCTTTCCAATCCAAGATGCGCGACATGGTCTCAGCGCCGACCACCAGGGCGGTTTTTGCCGCGCCGCCCCGAAGCATGCTGTCGGCGACGGAAAGGCCGTAGATAAACCCGGAACAAACGGCCTGGATATCGAACGCGGCGCCGCCCATCAGCCCAAGCTGGCCCTGTAAGGTTACGGCGGTGGCCGGGAATATCTCGTCGGGCGTGGTGGTGCCGACGATAATCAAGTCCAGGTCCGTGGACTTGATGCCTGCATTTTCGATCGCCCTTAGCGCCGCCTGGCGGGCAAGGTCGGAGGTGAATTCGCCTTCGGCCGCGATATGGCGGCGCCTGATGCCGGTGCGTGACCAGATCCACTCATCCGAAGTATCGACAGTTTCGGAGAGTTCCTGATTGGTGACAATGTTTTCCGGAAGGTACGAGCCGCACCCGATAATTCTGGTGCGCAGACCCATCAGTTCACCGCAGTCCGCATATTGGATTGCTCACTTTGCATCACGCGGCTCAGGTCCTCTTTGATAACTTCGTTGAAATCGCGGCGCACCAAATTGACGGCCACACCGAGCGCATTTGCAAATCCAAGCGCGTCGGTTCCGCCATGGCTTTTTATGCAAATACCATTCAACCCGACGAACATGGCGCCGTTGTATCGCCTGGCATCGAATTTGTTTTTTACGATTTCCAGCGCCGGGCGGGACAATAATGCGCCGATCTTTGTGCGCAGGCTGGACGTCAGGGCGGCGCGCAAGTGATGGGTGAACATATTCACCGCGCCCTCGGCGGTTTTTAAGGCGACGTTGCCGGTGAAACCATCGGTCACGACCACGTCTACGGTCCCCTTGCCGATGTCATCGCCCTCGATAAATCCGTAAAAGCTGATCGGCAAATCCGACGATTGCAAAATTGCGCTGGCCTCTTTGACCGCATCGTTGCCTTTAAGACCCTCGACGCCGACGTTCAAAATGCCGATGGAAGGTTGCGCCAAACCAATCTCGGCGCGGGCATAAACTTCACCCATGACCGCGAATTGGACCAGATTGTCGGCGCTGCAATCAATGTTGGCGCCGAGATCGAGCATAACCGTTTGGCTGCGCTGGGTCGGCAGGGCCGCGGCGATTGCCGGCCGGTCGATGCCGGGCAAAGTCCTAAGGACGACGGTGGCCATGGCCATCAGCGCGCCGGTATTGCCCGCCGATACCACGGCCGCCGCTTCGCCGGCTTTGACCGCGTCAATGGCCAGCCGCATGCTGGAATTTTTGCCGGTGCGGAGCGCGGCGGTGGGTTTTTCCTCGGCCGAAATGGCTTGGTCGGTATGGCGAAGCTCGGTAACCGCTTTGGCCGCCCCGTGGGCATCCAACAAGGGACGCAAAAGGGCTTCATCGCCGAACAAAAGAAATTCGACATCGTCCAGCCGTTTGCAGGCACGATCAATCCCGCCGACGATCATATCGGGAGCATTGTCACCGCCCATGCCATCGATTGCGACTTTTATTATCTGTTCCATCAGATCCAATCTCCGGACCCAGGTCGGTTAAACGACCGCGTCTATGGCGACAACTTCACGCCCGTCATAAAATCCGCAGGAAGGGCAAACGTGGTGCGGCCTTTTCATTTCACCACAATTAGAACACTCACCGTGTGCCTGGCTTTTTAAGGAATCGTGCGATCTGCGCATGTCGCGGCGCGAGCGCGATATTTTCTTTTTCGGAACAGCCATCTTGAATTCACTCTGATTTTTTGAAAGCGGGCGTCAAAAATTCCGCCCATGAAAAGCGGCGCTACTTAAACCAGATAATTGTTGATTGGGCAAGCGGCGGAAATCTGCGGTATTACGGGCCAATCCAACTTATTCGCCATCAATTTTTAGAATTTTGAGCTGTGCAAACGGGTGATCCGCCTGCACGCTTTCCACATGGTCTGGGAATTCAGCGCCAGGTGCGCGGGGAAATGGATCTATTTCCAGCCCCAATTGCTCGGCAATGGCCTCGCCGGCATCGATTCCGCCTTCGGGAATGGCTTCCGGCGGATCTTCCGCGTCCGGATCGATGATAATCTCCTTAGGCTCTTCGGCAATGCCAGACGTTGCATATTCCCGTACAAATTCACCGGCGATCCACGCGACCACCGGTTCCAGTGTGATAACGCATAATTGACGGATTTCTGCCGTAAACTTCACTTCCAGCCGCATCCGGTTGGCCGATGAGAATGTGCTCAACTTGCAATCGGCGCCAAGATATTCAATGGCTTCGACGCCAAAGCGCAGCGCCAGTTGGGCGCACTCGCCGTCGGTTGCTGCGAGGTGTTCGGTAATGGGTTTGGTGCGCGCCGGATCGGCGGCCATCAGCCTGGAAAATTCAGGCGCGGGCGGGTCGGCGAATTCCATCAAACAGTTCCATTGGGTGTTGCGGCGGCCGTGGAAACCGGCGGCGGCATAAATTGCAGCACACCCTCTTCCAGTTGTTCAATGGTCCAGCGGTGCGAAACGGCCACCGATTGCGCCAAATAGGCGGCCATCAGCGCCACGTCTCCATCCCGGGGCTCGGTTTCAATAAACAGATTTCGCCGCAACGCGTCCTCCAGTTTTTCGGTCCCGCCGGCAAGTCCCTCATCGTAGGCTTTTACGCGGCCATAAAAGGCCTTCGCCAGCTCTTTAACTTTCTTGCCCACGCCGAGATCGCCGACACCCATCTCGCGCAGGTTGCGGTCCATATCGGTAAACATGATGTCGAACAGGCGTTGCGACAAATCGGTGCCGCGCTGGCTGTCCATTTCCTTGAGGCAGCGCATCACCAGATAGGCATGCAGTCCAATAAGATCAAAGCGCCCGGCTACCGTGTCCGGCACGCCGCAATCGTTGTAGAACGCCGGCATGCGCGCCTGATCGACGATGCACCCGTAGAGCCGGTAATCAGCCTCGCGGTCCTGGCGGCGCCCAAATAAATCAAACAATCCCATGGGAAACTTTAACTTCCAATGCCCAAATCCGGTAGGCGCCTGCGTGGCCTGCCAAAGCGTGACGCTTTTTCGGCGGCGCGGCTTGTGCTATATTGCGCTACCATATAGTCCGTTGTTCGCCGGGGCGCCAGCGCGGCAAACAAATAATTCGGCATGAAGGAAAAACCAACTCCAATGGGTATTCGATCACCCTTATTTACGGCCGTTGTTTTTGCGTCTGCTCTCGCGGCCTGCGCTCCGCGCATAAATTCGCACGGAAATCTGCCCGATCCGGACCTGCTGGCGGAAGTCGAAGTCGGCGAGGTCAATAAGGCCGATGTGGTGCAGATATTGGGCTCGCCTTCCAGCCTGGCTCCATTCGACGGCGATGTCTGGTATTACCTCAGCGAGAAGACCAAAACCGTCGCATTTTTTGAGCCCGAGGTTACCGAACGCAAGGTCATCATTATCCGCTTTGACAAGCGCGGGATTGTGACGGCGGTCAAATCATTCGGCTTGGAAGAAGCCCGGCAGATAGAAATGGTTGAACGCAAAACGCCAACCGCGGGTAACGAACTGGGGCTATTGCGCCAAATGTTCGGCAATATCGGCCGCTTCGAGGGCAAGGGCTCGGGCGAATAATAAGGCGCCCGCCTTTCAATAAAAAAGGCCCCCCGGGGGGTTCGCTCCCGAAGGGTTTTTTTGTTTGGCGCCGCCTTCACTGTTAGGCGGCGAGGATGGCGATCAGCAGGATGGCGACGATGTTGGTGATCTTGATCATCGGGTTGACCGCCGGTCCCGCCGTATCCTTGTAAGGATCGCCGACGGTATCGCCGGTGATGGCGGCGTGGTGGGCGTCGGAACCCTTGCCGCCGTGGTGTCCGTCCTCGATATATTTTTTGGCGTTATCCCAAGCGCCGCCGCCCGAGGTCATCGAAATCGCGACGAACAGGCCGGTGACTATGATGCCCATCAGCATGGCGCCGACGGTGGAAAATGCCGCCGCCTGGCCGCCGATCGGCAGGATCACAAAATAGACGACGAACGGCGCCAATACCGGCAGCAACGACGGCACAATCATTTCCTTGATCGCCGCCTTGGTCAGCATATCGACGCATTTGCCGTATTCGGGTTTGCCGGTGCCGTCCATGATGCCGGGAATCTCCTTGAATTGGCGGCGCACTTCGATGACCACGGCGGCGGCGGCCCGGCCGACGGCCATCATCCCCAAGGAAGCGAACAGGTAGGGAAGCAAGCCGCCGATGAACAGGCCGACGACGACGAACGGATCATTGAGCTGAAAACTCACGTTGAGGTCGGGGAAGGCGGCCCGCAGTTCCTGGTTGAAGGCGCCGAACAGCACCAGCGCCGCCAGTCCAGCCGAGCCAATGGCATAGCCTTTGGTCACCGCTTTGGTCGTGTTGCCGACGGCGTCCAGGGCATCGGTGGTTTTGCGCACCTCTTCCGGCAGGTTCGCCATTTCGGCGATGCCGCCGGCATTGTCGGTGACCGGACCGAAAGCGTCCAGCGCCACCACCATGCCGGCCAGCGCCAACATCGAGGTGGCGGCGATGGAAAGTCCGTAAAGGCCGGCGGTAAGGAACGAAACGATAATGCCGGCGCAAATGACGATCACCGGCAGCGCCGTCGCTTCCATGGAAATAGCCAGGCCCTGAATAACGTTGGTGCCGTGGCCGGTCTCGGAGGCGCGGGCGATGCTGCGCACCGGGCGGCGTTCGGTGCTGGTGTAATATTCGGTGATCCAGACGATCAGGCCGGTGACGACCAGGCCGGTGAGGGCACAGATGTATAGATTGGTACCGGTGAAGGTACTTCCGCCGGTCGCGAATACGGTGTCCCATCCGATATCCAAGGAAATGATGCCACCGATGAAGACAGCCGAGATGACGGCGCTGGCGATAAAGCCTTTATAGAGCGCGCCCATGATATTATTGCTTGCCCCAAGGCGGACGAAGAAGGTGGCGATTACCGAAGCGACGATGCAAGTGGCGCCGATTAAAAGCGGCAGCGTCATTAGGGTTTCACGGTCGGCACCGGTGAAAAACAGCGTTCCCAACAGCATGGTGCCGACCATCGTCACGGCGTAGGTCTCAAACAAATCTGCCGCCATTCCGGCGCAGTCGCCCACATTGTCGCCGACGTTGTCGGCGATGACGCCGGGGTTGCGCGGATCGTCCTCGGGGATACCGGCCTCGATCTTGCCGACCAGGTCGGCGCCGACATCGGCGCCCTTGGTAAAGATGCCACCACCGAGCCGGGCGAATATGGAAATCAGCGAGGCGCCGAAGGCGAGCCCGACCAAAGCTTTAAGGATTTCCGCCGAGCCCTCGGTGCTCGACAGCTCGAAGGTTCCGCGCAGAACCTCGAAATAAACGGTTACGCCGAGAAGCGCCAGGCCGACCACCAGCATGCCGGTTATGGCGCCCGACTTGAAGGCGATTTCCAGACCCGCGCCGAGACCTTGGGATTGGGCCGCTTCCGCCGTTCTCACATTGGCGCGTACGGAAACATTCATGCCGATATAACCGGCGGCGCCGGACAGAACGGCGCCGATGAAAAAACCGATCGCCGTCGGCAGGCCCAGCAAGAA
Source organism: Rhodospirillales bacterium (assembly GCA_046582475.1). Taxonomy (GTDB): domain Bacteria; phylum Pseudomonadota; class Alphaproteobacteria; order Rhodospirillales; family UBA2165. The sequence continues at coordinate 10,769 of JAYGEH010000561.1, read as the reverse complement.
ACCGAGAATGACGCCGATGACGATGCCGACGATGCCGACGGTCAAGTATTGGCGGTTAAGGTAGGCGCGCGCGCCTTCCTGTATGGCGACGGCAATTTCCTGCATCCGTTCCGTGCCGGCGTCGGCCGCCAGGATGGAACGAACCGCATAGGCGCTGTACAGCAACGCGAGTACGCCGCATGCAATAATCAAAATCGAGACGTTGTCCATTCCAACTGATCCTTCATGGATTGAAATACCTTTGGGGAATTGCGACCTTTATGATCGGGTACGGCCAAACGGCGGCGAAATCTGCCAGAAGCCGCCGGGCAAAGCAACCGGCTAAACGAGCCTTTCCGTTTGGTGCGGCCGAGAGCCGTTAATTAAAAGGCCGGCCGATCGAGGATCCCTTGTATCAGGACGCCATCGACAAGCCCCTTGCCCACGGCCCGCTCGGCGATAACCATCAGCCGGCGGCCCAGAACATCGATATCCATCTCCTTATTATCGCGTAAATGGCGCGGCACAAAACCAATTAAATCCCGCAACAATGCGTCTTTGAGCTTGGTCATGCGCTTGCGCATTTCGGGGGCGTCATTTCTGGCGACCTCGATCTGGATGGTGAGCTGAATATTAGAGGTCAGTTTATCCCCTTGGAATATTGGGATAACTATGGGATCCAAGGTCAGAAATATCGGCGGGTCAGGCTCGTCTACCTCGGGCTTGTTGGCTTTTGCCTTGCCGCCCTCGGTTCCGGCTTCAGCCTCTTCGACAGTGTCGGGCGCGAACGGCCCCAATTCCATCTGCTGCATAACCGTGACGCCGCCGCCCGCTAGCAACAGCACACCAACGATGATGAATATAAGTATTCGCGGCATAATTAAATTTTAGCGGAGAAGGCCGCGTCATTCCAGCCGTTAAACCGGATCCTTAGAAATGACCCCATCCGGGCTTTTCGATTTCCATTTGTTTGCCGTCCGGTCCAACAAAGCGGACCACATTTTCCGCATTCGTGCGGCCGATTCGGGTGACCTTGCAGTCCGACATTTCGCCCGCTGCAATGACTTTGCCGGCGGCGCTTGACGAAACGGTAAACAACAGTTCGTAGTCATCGCCGCCGCCGAGAATAACATCCATCCCGTAAGTTGGAGCGGCGAGGCAATTGCGAGCAGCGGCGGACACCGGAATGCTTTCGGTTTTGATTTCCGCACCAATTGCCGAAGCCCGGCAGAGATGCCCGAGATCGGCGGCCAGACCGTCGGAAATATCGATGGCGGCCGAGGCCAGGCCAATAAGGTTTTGGCCGAGGGCGACGCGGGGTTCCGGGCGCCGCAACCGGTCCAGCAAATATTCGTATTCAGGCGCGGCCAATTGTTCGTTGTCGCCGGCCCTGGCGATCGCCAGCGCCAAGGCGGCATCGCCAATGTTTCCCGACACCCAAATATCGTCGCCAGCGGCGGCGCCCGAGCGCATCAGCTGGCTCCCCTCCCCGACCGTGCCAAACGCGGTAACGCCGATGGTCAGGGAGCCATTGGCGGCAACCGTATCGCCGCCCAGCAATTGGATGCCATGGCGTTGCTGCGCCGCGGCCAGACCGGCACTGAACCCGGCGGCCCAATCGGCGGTCCAGTCTTCGGGCAATGCCAGGATCAATGTGTAACCCAGAGGATTGGCGCCCATGGCAGCCAGATCGGATAAATTAACGGCGAGCGCCTTGGCGCCGACGCTGTCGGGCGGATCGGTGCTGCGAAAATGAACGTCGGCGATCAAGGCATCGGTTGTCACCACCGCCGTCTGGCCTGGCCCAACATCGAACAGTGCGGCGTCATCCTTGAGGCCGAGGGCGCCCGCGTTGCCCACCGCCAGTGGCGCCATATAGGTATCTATAAATCTGAACTCGCCGGGCCGTCCGGGAGCGCCCTTAACCACCGTCATTCTTTCCGGCTATCTCGGCGGGGCGCAATATGTGGCCGATGCGGTCGAGAATACCGTTGACCAGTGTCGGCTCGCCCTCATGGTAGAAGGCTTTGGCGATGTCCACATATTCGTTGATTGCCACCCGGGCCGGGACTTTCGGATAGGAATACATTTCATAGGCACCGGCCCTGAGCACGATGCGCAAGATTACGTCCAGGCGTTCAATGGTTTCGCCTTCGGGAAGTGCACCGCTCACCAGTCCATCCAGCCGCTCCCGGTCGCGGGTCACGCCGCGCACGGTATTGGCGAACTTCTTGCGGTCGGTCCTGGCAAGCCTGCGGGCGCCTGTTCTAATTTTGCCCTCATCGTCCAATTGGCCGGCCCAGCGATTTTCAAGATGGCTAAGCAGCACATCATCGAAGGATGCGCCAGCGATTTCCATTTCATAGAGGCTTTGGACTGTTATCAGCCGCGCCATGCTTGTGCTGCCCGATCCAGCCACCAATCCGCCCCAGTTCCGTTAAACCTGTGTTGGCGAGCCCAAAATCAAAGGCCGGCCGATTATGCTTCACCAATGGTCTTAGGCGAAGCGTTGTTTAAGCGCGATCATCCGGAGGCAGGCTTCCGCCGCCCGCCCACCGGTATTGCGGTCCGCCAATGCGGCGCGCTTTTCCGCCTGTTCTCGGCTTTCGACGGTCAGCACGCCAAAGCCGTGCGGCATATTTTGATCGACACTCATATCCATCAAGCGCCGGCTCATTTCCCGGCAAATATGATCGTAGTGATCGGTTTCACCGCGAATGACGCAGCCGAGCGTCACGCAACCCGCATAGGCGCCGGAATTCCAGGCCAGGTTCACCGCCGCAGGTATTTCGAACACGCCCGGAACTTCGATGCGGTCGGCGCTATGCCCGTCCTGCTCGAGCACGGCTAAAGCGCCTTCCGCCAAGGTGTCGGTGATGTCTTCATAAAAGCGCGCTTCCACGATTAAAATCATTGCCGCCTCAGCCATAAAATTTGTCTCGCACCGGCAAAACATAATCTTTCGGTATGGTAATCGGGCGCTGTTCGACAATGGTCAGGCCATAGGCCTCAAGACCGACGATGCTTCGGACGGTGCTCGAAAGCAGAATCATTTCGTGTACGCCAAGATCGAGCAATATCTGCGCGCCGACACCATATTCGCGGAGCGCCGTGCGGGGATGTTCCTGGGTTTCGATGGACTGGCGCAGGCGGTCGGAGAGAACCGTCGGATTGGAACTGCGGATCATGACAATAACCCCGCGCCCCTCGTTGTCGATCAGTTCCATGGCCCGATGCAGCTCGATGGTTTTTTGCGCGCTGAAAATATCGTCAAATATATTGAAGGCATGCATGCGCACCAGGACCGCTCCCGGCTCATTCAGGTTGCCCTTGACCAGTGCAATATGCTCGGTCGCTTCGGCATCGTTGGCGTAAACAATGGTGCGGAAATCAGACGACTTGAGGGTCTTGAAGTTTCCCTCGACGCGCTGATGAACAATACGGTCGTGGCGCAGCCGGTAGGCGATCAAATCGGCGATGGTTCCAATTTTCAGATTGTGCCTCTGGGCAAAGGCGACCAGGTCCGGCATGCGTGCCATGGTGCCGTCATCATTCATGATCTCGCAGATAACGCCAGCCGGCGTTAGCCCGGCCAGACGCGAAATATCGACCGCCGCCTCTGTATGGCCGGTGCGGACTAGGACACCACCTTCCCGCGCCTTCAATGGAAAGATGTGCCCCGGCGAAACGATGTCCTTGGCGCCCTTGGAGGGATCGATGGCGGTGGCGACGGTGCGCGCCCTGTCGGGAGCGGAAATACCCGTATCGACGCCATCGCGCGCTTCGATGGAAACAGTGAATGCGGTCTCATGCAGCGATTCATTATTCGGTGTCATCAAGTCGAGGCCAAGCTCGTTGATGCGCTGTCCGGTCAGCGACAGGCAAATCAAGCCGCGCCCGTGGGTGGCCATGAAGTTGATGGCGTCGGGGGTCGCCATTTGCGCCGGGATCACGAGATCACCCTCGTTTTCCCGGTCTTCCTCATCGACCAGGATGAACATGCGGCCGTTGCGGGCGTCCTCGATAATCTCTTCGATAGAGGCCAGGTAACTTTTGTAAGATGTATCAGGCATGATCTTTCTCTAATAGCCGCGCAACATACCGCGCCACGAGGTCAATTTCCAGATTTACCGGATCGCCTTCCACCAAGTTTCCAAGGGTGGTATTGGCTTCGGTATGCGGAATGATATTGACGCCGAACCGGTCATCCCCGACTTCGTTCACGGTCAGAGCGACACCATCAACGGTAATCGAGCCCTTGGGCGCGATGAAACGCATCAAATCGTCCGGGGCCGCAAAGGTAAAACGCTTGCAATCGCCGTCCGGGATAATAGTCAAAACTTCACCGGCGCCGTCCACATGACCGCTGACCATGTGGCCGCCCAACTCGTCGCTGGGCTTCAACGGGCGCTCCAGGTTGACCCGCGTGCCAGGATGCCAGGTGCCGAGCGACGTTTTCGACAGGGTTTCGGCGGATGTTTCCACGGCAAACCAGTCGTCGCCTTTTTCCACCACCGTGTGGCAGGCGCCGGAGCAGGCGATCGACGCGCCGATGGCGACGCTGGCAAGATCGTACCCGGTTTCAATCTGGTAGCGGGTTACGCCGCCGGATACCACCGAGATTACGGTTCCCACATCGCTGATAATGCCGGTAAACATTCGCGGCCTCAAATCTTGCGGGTCAGCATATCCAACCCGTCCGGGCCTGCTGACATAGACGATTTTTTAGAAAATTCAAACATTTCCGATATCCGATCAATGCCAAGCTTGCCGATTGCCGGAAGCGCATCAGCGCCCAGGATCGCCGGTGCCCGGAACCAGGCGACCCGGTCAACCAGATCGGCACGCAGCATGGAGGCCGCCAGGGCACCGCCGCCTTCAACCAGAACATTGGTCAATCCGCGGGTCCCGAGCCCGCCCGCCAATGCATTCAGATCGATCTGACCGTCATCGCCTGTGGCGACCTCGATGACTTCGGCGCCGGCATCGCGGAGAGGCTCAAGCCGGCGCATCTCATGGGCGCCGGCTTTGGTCACGACCCAGAGCGGCGCGGCGCTGATGGTTTTGACCAGATTGCTGTCCAACGCGATACGCAGCCGGCCATCGAGGACGATGCGCGGCCGCCGGCCATTGCCAGAGCCGCCCAGGCGCGCGGTCAGGGTTGGATCATCGGCGGCCATGGTGCCGCCGCCGATCATCACCGCATCGTGCCGGGCGCGCAATTGATGCGCCATGGCGCGGGCGCCGGTCCCGGTAATCCATTGGCTGTCGCCGGTTTGGGTTGCGATGCGGCCATCGAGGGTTGCCGCCATTTTCAAGGTGAAGGCGGGCCGCCCCTGTTCAACCCGCGTAAAAAAGCCCTGATTGGCCTCCCGCGCCGCTTCCGAGCATAGACCAAGCTCCACCTCCACACCCCGATTTCGCAAAAGTGCCAGCCCCGATCGGGAAACCCTTGGGTCCGCATCTTCGATAGCCGCGACGACCCGGGCAACGCCGGCACCGGCCAGCGCTTCGGCGCAGGGCGGGGTCTCGCCATGATGGCTGCAAGGCTCCAGTGATACATATGCGGTCGCGCCTTTGGCCGCGCTACCGGCGTGTCCGAGGGCGATGGTTTCGGCGTGAGGGCGCCCGCCCTCCCCGGTCCAGCCGCGTCCCACAACACGCCCGTCCTTGACCAGGACGCAACCGACGGCAGGGTTCGGCCAGACCGTGCCGAGGCCGCGATCCCCTAAAGAAAGTGCCAAGCGCATAAACTGCGCCGGGTGGTTTGAATGAGATGGACTGGCTTGGCTATTCGTCACTCAAGGTACCGACGAAAGCTTCGAAATCCTTCGCTTCGCGAAAATTCCGGTAAACCGAAGCAAAGCGGACATAGGCAACCTGATCCAGTTCGGAGAGCACATCCATAACAATTTCCCCAATAACCTTGGACGGTATCTCGGCTTCGCCCAGGCTTTCCAGACGGCGCTGGATGCTGTTGACGATGCGCTCGATCTGATCGTCATCGACGGGCCGTTTTTGCAAGGCAACGCGCAAGGAACGGGTCAGCTTCTCCCGCTCGAACGGCTCTTTTCTATCGTTCTTCTTCATGATCGACATTTCGCGCAATTGCACCCGTTCGAACGTGGTCCAGCGGGCACTGCATTCCGGGCACGAGCGGCGGCGCCGGATGGCGGCGTTGTCCTCGGTCGGCCGGGAATCTTTCACTTGCGTGTCGTTGTGGCCGCAAAATGGGCAGCGCATGGATCGATCCTCCCTTGATCTCTAGGCATGAAAATCTTGATAAATGGGAAAGCGGTCGCACAAATCCTTGACCCTTGCCCCGATATCCGCCTCAACTTTGGAATTGTCATCGGGACTGGCGGCAAGGCCGTCCAGTACCTCGACAATCATCTCCCCGATTTTGGCAAACTCGGCCAGACCGAACCCCCTGGAAGTGCCGAAAGGCGTTCCCAGGCGGACGCCGGATGTGACCGCCGGTGTTTCCGGATCGAACGGAATGCCGTTTTTATTACAGGTAATAGAGGCCCGCTCCAGAGACGCTTCGGCGAGCTTTCCGGTCAGCTTTTTCGGCCGGAGATCGACCAACATCAAATGGGTATCGGTGCCGCCGGAGACAATATCGCAGCCTTTTTCGTCCAAAGCCGCGGCCAGGGTTTTGGCGTTGTCCACCACGTTTTTACCGTACGCGGCGAAATCCGGCCGCAAGGCTTCGCCAAACGCCACCGCCTTGGCGGCGATCACATGCATGAGCGGTCCGCCCTGAAGCCCCGGAAATATGCTGGAATTGATTTTCTTGCCAAGCTCCTGGTCGTTGCTCAGGATCAGCCCGCCTCTGGGGCCGCGCAATGTTTTGTGGGTGGTCGAGGTGACAACGTCGGCAAATTCGACCGGGTTGGGGTGTACGCCGGCGGCAACCAAACCGGCGAAGTGGGCCATATCTACCATCAGAATTGCGCCAACCTCGTCGGCAATTTCGCGGAACGCGGCGAAATCTATGATCCTCGAATAGGCGGACCCGCCGGCGATTATGAGCTTCGGCGCATTCGCCTTAGCCAGGTCCCGAACCTCATCAAAATCGATCAGCGCATCTTGAAGGCGCACCCCATATTGCACCGCATTAAACCATTTGCCGGACAGGTTCGGCGGCGCGCCATGGGTCAGATGCCCACCCGCCGCCAGCGACATTCCCATGATCGTATCGCCCGGCGCCAGGGTCGCGGCCATGACCGCCTGATTGGCCTGCGAGCCGGAATGGGCCTGCACGTTGGCATAGGTGCAACCGAACAAGTCCTTGGCCCGGTCGATGGCTAGGTTCTCGGCAATATCCACAAACTCGCAGCCGCCGTAATAGCGCCGGCCCGGATAGCCCTCGGCATATTTGTTGGTCAGGACCGAGCCTTGCGCTTCCAGCACGGCTCTGGAAACGATGTTTTCCGACGCAATCAATTCGATCTGATTTTGCAGTCGGGACAATTCCGATTCACCGACACGAAAAATTTCGGGATCGGCATCGGCGAGCGAATTGGTAAAGAACTGTTCTTGGCTGCTAGAGGCGAAGGTTGTATTTACGAGCGTCATAAAGATAAAATCCTAAACAGACAATTTGGCGTAGGCGTTTTAGTCCGGTGTTATCTTGTCGATGCGGCGCTGGTGGCGGCCACCTTCGAATTCCGTGTTCAAAAATACATCCAGGCAATCGCGGGCAACTTCAATACCAATCATACGGCCGCCGAAGACGATGACGTTAGCGTCGTTGTGCTGGCGGCACATGCGGGCGCCGAGCGCATCGTGCACCAGGGCGGCGCGGACATCCGGGTGGCGATTTGCCGCCATGCTGATGCCGATGCCGGACCCGCAAATCAACACACCCTTGTCTGCCTTTCCTGCGCCCAGCGCCGCGGCTACGGCGTGGGCGAAGTCCGGATAATCCACGGAATCCACACTATCCGTACCCAGATCAATGGTCTCATAACCCAACTGAGCCAAAGTCTCAACAAGGCTTTCCTTAAGCGCGAATCCGGCATGATCGGAACCGATGGCTACGCTCTGATTCATTACGAATTCCATAAGAAAGTGATGGTTTCGCCTGCTCCTATCGGAAAGCGCGTCACTGTATATCGGAGTTTAGCGCCAGTGCAACACAACTTGTCGGCGATGCCAGAATATTATCGTCTTAGGCAATCGCCTCCGGAGTTCAGAAAAACCGCCGTCCGAGATCCTGCCATGCGCGCGCCAACGTTCCACCGACGGCTCAGAAAGCACCCATCTATTTGAAAAACAACGCGGATATTCGGCAGCCCAATTGTTACCATTTATTTGTTGATTCGATTCGATATTTGGCTTTAATTTTTGACACTTATAAAACGTCAAAATAATCGGTTCACCAAGGAAATTTGGAAAAATTTGATGGCAAATGAAGAAACAGGGGAAGTTTCGAAAGACGATTTGTTGCGCTTTTCGACCGACATCGTCGCATCCTATGTGGGGCGAAACACGGTCTCAGGGGAAGGCCTTCCGGTGCTCATCAATACCGTATTTGCGGCCCTGAACGATTTGGATGGGGCCAAGGACGCGGCCGCCGCGACCAACCAGAAGCCGGCTGTCTCGATCCGCCGTTCGGTTACATCGGACCATATAATCTGCCTGGAAGACGGCAATAAATTGAAAATGCTGAAGCGCTATATTCGTACCAATTTCTCCATGACACCCGATGAATATCGCGCCAAATGGGGTCTGCCCCGCGACTATCCCATGGTCGCGCCGAATTATGCGAAACAGCGGTCCGAATTCGCCAAGACCATCGGTCTCGGTAAAAATGGAAGCCGGCGGCGATCCGCGAGCAGCTAAGCACCCGATTCCGGGGGCGGATCAAACGCTCCGGTTATATCGGCGCCGCGCACGACCGGGCCGCAATCTCCGGCGCTGGTTTAGGCTGTATTGATTCCCGATACGGGCGAGATTTTTCTTGAATAATCGACCTACGATTTAAATTATTTGACTATTTTGGCTCGAATATCTTGATGGCAACGATTTTGCTCGACCGGGCGCCGAAATTCTATTTATAAAATTTCAGATCGAACAGTTCGGGATAGTTTGTTTTCACGTCGTCCGGCATAAAGTTCGTGACAAAGGCATATTTTCCGCCCCGGTCGGTTTCGGCGCGCCCGACCAAATGACGCCGCCCCACCAACAGGTTTTTGACATCCATGTCGCCTTCAGGTTGCGGCTGGCGCAGTTCAAATGAAAATATCCCTGGCGGTCATCCTGGGGATCGTACCTGCCGGTGCAGGCCACCGCCCCTTCCCGATCCAATACAAGAATCTCCTGGTCGACGAAGGACAGTTTTTCGATACCCATCATGCCCCTTTGAATAATTAGCTTGCCATTTTCCATATTGAACGCGGTGACCGCCGCCCACAGATACTGCGGCAATTCCTGCCGCGGCACGGTCATCTGCTCGTCCTCGGCGTCGATCCTGCAGGTGCAGGGTTTTTTGCTGAATTTCGCGATGTCCGGATGGAAATAGCTGTTTCGTACCCTGCATCGATTGAGGCTGGACCGGCGGGCATCTTCGATATCCGCCGCAAATCACGTCATGGACCAGGTTGAGGGACAGCCGTCCTCGGTGGCGGCCAGCGCCCAATGGGTATCCTCCCAGTGCTCGCGCACCAGATTGCGCATCTTGGAGCGCAGGGTGAAAAATCGGTTTTCGTTGATGACCCGCCTGAGGTCGTTGGCGTCGGGGATGACCCGGGCGGTGGCGGCAATCTCTTCGGCGCTGGGCAGGTCAGTGCACGCCGCCAATGCCAGAAGCGCGCAACAGCCGGCCAGGATTTTACGCGGAATTCTGATCATTGGATGCTCCCCCCCTTTTGTGTGGCTCCACCGCCCGTTAAGGATGAACAGTGTCCCAGATTAAAAGGATTTGGTAAACAGGTGCGCTTGGCGCGAGCCCGATAGCGCCGCGTCAATAATTCTTACTACACCCGGCCCGCCTGTTGGGCGGCATCGCGTTTTTTGGCAATGACGTATTTCAGCTTGTTGATGGCCAACCGCTCGAGAGTATCGACACTGGCCTTGCGATCACCGACCATGGCAACTTCTTCCATGGTAATCGGATCGATGGCGGTAACCTTGACAAAACGGCCATTGGTTATGAATTCGAATAGAACCTCGCCCAACCGAACATCTTGCACGGACATAGCCCAACCTTTGCATCTGTATGCGGCCAAAAGCCGTCTAATTCACCGGTTTCATTCCCCAGCATAGATCGATATTGTTAGCAAAATTTAAACAAGATCAGAAAGTTTGATGCGATGGATTTTCTAGGCCGCTATCCGGCGACGCGCATGCGCCGCAACCGGCGTGACGAATGGAACCGCCGGCTGGTCGCCGAAAATACCTTGAGCGCCGACGATTTCATCCTGCCGATATTCGTCGCCGAGGGCCAGGGCCTGAGAGAGCCGGTGGCATCCATGCCCGGCGTCGACCGGGTTTCCGTCGATCTCCTGGGCGAAGTGGTTGCGGACGCGGACGAATTGAAAATTCCGGCCATCGTCATATTTCCGGAAGTCGATCCGGCCTCGAAAACCCCCGATGCAAGCGAAGCCTGCAACCCGGACAATCTGGTCTGCCGCTCGATCCGTGCGGTGAAGGCCGACTTTCCCCAAATCGGCGTCATCTGCGACGCCGCGTTGGATCCGTTTAATTCCGATGGCCATGACGGCCTGTTGGTGGATGGCCATATTCTCAACGATGAAACCGTGGAAATTTTGTGCCGCCAGTCG
>JAYGEH010000455.1:0-1601 GCA_046582475.1 Rhodospirillales bacterium | reverse complement strand
GGCGCCGACGAAATCTCGGTGACCTTGAATAGCGGGCGCAAGCTGGAGGCGCGCCTGGTCGGGGCCGATGCGAAAACCGATCTGGCCCTGTTGAAGATTTCCGCCGGCACCGATCTGGCGCACGTGAATTGGGGCAACTCCGAGAATATGCGCGTCGGCGATTGGGTCATCACCCTCGGCAATCCGTTTGGCGTTGGCTTGACCGCCACCACCGGCATCATATCGGCCCGCCACCGCAATATCGGCTCCGGCCCCTTCGATGATTTCCTGCAAATCGACGCGGCCATCAACCGGGGCAATTCCGGCGGCCCGGCCTTTGATACCGAAGGCAACGTGATCGGCGTCAATACCGCCATCTTCTCGCCGTCCGGCGGCAACGTGGGCATCGGTTTCGCGATCCCGTCCTCCATGGCCAAGTCGATCATCGCCGATTTGCGCGAAACCGGCGCCGTGGCGCGCGGCTGGCTTGGCGTGCATATTCAGGCGGTGACGCCCGAGATTGCCGAAAGCCTCAATCTCGATGCGCCCAAGGGCGCCTTGGTTGCCAAGGTTTCCGAGGCCAGCCCGGCTTTAAGCGGCGGCATCCAGCGCGGCGACGTGATCCTCGGCGTCGATGGCAAACCGGTTACCGCCTTGCGTGATTTGGCGCGCCTGATCGCCGCCATCAAGGCCGGATCCATCGCCCGGATCGAAATTCTGCGCGCCGGCGCCGAGATGACAATGGCGGTGCGCATCGGCGCCGCGCCCGAGGCCGAGTTTGCGTCCCGGACGGCGCCCAAAGACGCCGCCGTCGCCGGCATGAAGCTGGCGGACCTGGACGACGATGCGCGCCGCCGGCTCAATCTGGACAAAGCCGAGGGCGGCGTCCTGATCACCGATGTGGCTGCAGCGAGCCATGCGGCGCGCCTCGGCCTGGCGCCCGGCGATGCCATTCTCGCCGTTGCCGGTACCCCGGTTTCCTCCGCCCGCGACGTGCGCCGCCTGATTGGCGCCGCCCGCGACGCCGAGCGCCGGTCCGTCCTTTTGCTGGTGGTGGGCCGGCGTGGGGCGCGCTTCGTCGCCCTTCCCATGAAGCAAGCCTAACGCTTCCAGTTACCGTTTCCGTGCCAGGGACGCGCCCCGGTACCGCCAGGCGGGCCGGGGCGCCCTCCTGTCCGGCCCAATATTTTGCACAACGGGCAAATGCCGGATAGATTCAATTCTGGAATTCGGGTTTCGGGTTGGACCCATGAGAATATTGATTATCGAAGACGATCAGGCGACCGCCGGCTTCATGGCCAAGGGCCTTAAGGAAAGCGGTCACGTGACCGACCATGCGGCGGACGGCGAGGACGGCTTCGAGTTTGCCCGCCACGGTAATTATGACGTCTGCGTGGTCGATCGTATGCTGCCCAAGCTGGACGGCCTGACCTTGGTGGAGCGCCTGCGCGCCGAGGGTATCCGGACACCGATCCTTTTCCTAAGCGCCCTCGGCGAGGTCGACGACCGGATCAAGGGCCTGAAAGCCGGCGGCGACGATTATCTGGTCAAACCCTACGCCTTTGCCGAGTTATTGGCGCGTATCGAGGCGCTGGTCCGGCGCCGCGACCCCGGCGCGGTGG
>JAYGEH010000458.1:0-6383 GCA_046582475.1 Rhodospirillales bacterium | reverse complement strand
GGCGTCTGGCCGCTCGCCAGCAATCGCCCGAGCCCTCCCGCCGGCCCGCCGGTCAGCGCGATGAGCCCGCTCGCCTGGGCTTCGACGTCTTCCAAGGACAATCGCGGCTCGGCCCCCCCATCCGGGTCCAAGTGGGATTTGCTGATTAATTTCAACAGGTTGCCATAGCCGGTTTCATTTTGCGCCAAAACCACAAGCTGGTCGGGGGCTTCGGCGGCGGCGGCGGCGGTTGGCCGCTGGGCGGCTTCCGTCTGATCACCGGCGCCCCGATAGGACGTCACCGCGAGCTGGCTGCCGATGATCGGCTGGACACCGGCTGCGGCGCATTTGCCGGAAAATTCCATGGCGCCGAACAGATTGACCGTGTCGGTCATGGCCACCGCCGGCATGTGCATGCCCTGGCATTGCTTGACCAGATCGGGAACTTTTATGGCGCCTTCCAACAGGGAATAGGCGGTGTGGACGCGAAGATGAATAAAATCGGCGGGCGGCATGGCGGCAAGAATTTCAGATTCGCCGACGCCTGTCATCAGCAATCGGGCACCGATCCGGACTTATCCCCAGAATTTTGAATAAAACAGGGGATAAGCTGTTCCTCACCAGTCTCCCTTACTCGCCCTCGTAGCGGAAGCGGTAGCCATCGCCGTCCCGCTCGATGGTGCCGAATGTGGGCGGCGGGAAATGCGCCGGCACGACGATCAAATCACTTTCGGCGGCGCGCTCGCAAAATTCGCGGCGCGTGGCGATCGCCAGCGCCGGATCGGTGCAAAACCCCGAACACCAATCGGGATAGGTCAGTTGCAGCGGGTGGTGGGTCATATCGCCGATGAATATTGCATGTTCGCCGCCATCTTCAACGTTGAGGCCCACATGGCCGGGGGTATGGCCGGGCAGCGGCTCGAACCAGATGCCGTCCTCGATGGCGTGATCCATGGGCACCAGTTGCGACTGGCCGGCGGCGATGATCGGCAGGACGCTGTCCACCAGATGCAGCAACGGTTGTTCGGCGGCTTCGTTCTCCGCCTCCCAATGCTTCCATTCGGTTTCGGCGAACAGATACTTGGCATTGGGAAATGTGGGCACCCATTGGCCATTCTCCAGCCTGGTATTCCAGCCGACATGATCCGGGTGCAAGTGGGTGCACATGACGATATCGATGTCTTCCGGCGCTACGCCGGTTCTCGCCAATCGATCCAGCCAAGGGGTATTTAAATGGTTGGCCATGGGATTGAGGCGTTCCTTATGGTTGCCGAAACAGCCGTCGATCAGAATGGTATGGCGCGGCGTACGCACGAGGAAACTTTGGATCGGCGCCACCAGCAATCCGGTTTCGGGATCGTAATGGCGGGGGATCAGCCACGATGCGTGCTCTTCCAGCACCTCCGGTGTGCAGTCGGGCAGCAGTCTCTCGGGTTCGAACCTCGGACCTTCCAACTCGATGATCATGTCGACGCTATGCTTGCCGATATTTCGTGTTGGCATGTGAGCCTCCATTAATTATTGAATTGTCCAATTTCCTCATCCGGCCACTAACACGCCATCCTCGAGCCGGAGTATCCGGTCCATGCGCGCCGCCAGGGCCGCGTTGTGGGTGGCGATCAGGGCAGCCAGGCCGGCGGTGCGCACCTGCTTCATAAGAACCTGGAACACCTCGTCCGCGGTTCCGGGATCGAGATTGCCGGTGGGCTCGTCGGCCAGCAGGATTTTGGGCCCGTTGGCGAGGGCCCGGGCGATGGCGATGCGCTGCTGCTCGCCCCCCGACAGGCGCGCCGGGCGGTGTCCGGCCCGGGCTTCGAGGCCCATGGCGGTGATCAATTGGGTGGCGCGAACGCGCGCATCCGGTTTGGATTTGCCGGCGATGAGTTGCGGAATGACGATATTTTCCAGCGCCGTGAATTCCGCCAGCAGATGATGGTACTGATAGACAAAGCCCAGATCGCTGCGCCGCACCAGGGTGCGCTCTTCTTCCGAGAGGGCGCCGGCGTGGCGCCCGCCAATCTCGATCTCGCCGGCCTCGGCTTTTTCCAAAAGCCCGGCGATCTGCAATAAGGTTGATTTGTCCGAACCCGACGGGCCCACCAGGGCGACGATCTCGCCTTCCACCAATTCCATTTCGATGCCGCGCAAAACCGCAAGCTCGGCCTCGCCCTGATAAAAGGTCTGCTTGATGCCGGTGAGCTTGAGCATCGTATCGGGCATGGTGATTTGCGCCGTCACTCGTACCGCAGCGCTTCGACCGGATCCAGGCGCGCCGCCCGCCAGGACGGATAGAGGGTCGCCAGGATGGAAAGGCCGAGCCCCATCAACACGATCGCCGTCACCTCGCCGGCATCGACGATGGCTGGCAGGTGCGACAGGAAATAAATTTCGGAGGCGAACAGCTCGGTCCCGGTGAGCCCTTGCAGCCATTGCCGCACGGTTTCGATATTCTCGGCGAAGGCCAGCCCCAAGGCGAACCCGAACAAAGTTCCGATCACGCCGATGGAAGCGCCGGACAGAAAAAAGATGCGCATGATCATGCCGCGGGTCGCGCCCATGGTGCGCAGGATGGCGATATCCCTGCCCTTGTCCTTGACCAGCATGATCAGGCTGGAAATGATATTGAAGGCGGCGACCAAGATGATCAGGGTCAGGATCAGGAACATGACGTTGCGTTCCACCTGGATGGCGTTGAAGAAGCTGGAATTCCGCCTTTGCCAGTCGACCACCCTGCCCTTGCGGCCCAAGTCCTGCCAAACCGTCCTCGACATGGCCGGCGCGGTGTCCGGATTGTCGAGCACCACATCCAAATAATTGACCGCTTTCGGCAGCTTGAAATAAATCTGCGCGGCACCCAAGGGCATGAAGACAAAGCTGGAATCATATTCGTGCATGCCCACGTTGAACAATCCGGTGACCCGATAGGCGCGCATGCGGGGCACCGTGCCGAAGACGGTGATATTGCCCTTCGGCGAGATCAGCGTGATATTATCGCCGACCCGGAGCCCCAGATTTCGGGCCAGCCTGGTGCCGATCAAGACGCTGTCCTGGCCGCCGAAATCATCCAGGCTGCCGGCCACGATATTGTCGGCGATGATCGGGCGGGCGCGCGCATCGGCGGGCCTCATGCCGCGCACCAAGGCGCCATTGGCATTGCCATTAGCGCTGGCCATCACCTGGCCCTCGATGATCGGCGTGACCTTGCGCACGCCGGCCAGCTTGGCCACTTTGTTGGCCAGGGCATCGAAATCGGTGAGGCTTTGCGCCTGGCCATAGATGCTGAGATGGCCATTGACGCCGAGGATGCGGCTTAAGAGTTCCTGGCGAAATCCGTTCATCACCGACATGACGATGATCAAGGTGGCGACGCCGAGGCCGATGCCGAGCAGGGAAAACCAGGCGATGACGGAAATAAAACCTTCCTGGCGGCGGGCGCGCAGGTAGCGCATGGCCATCATCCATTCGAACGAGGAAAACATCCCCCTCACGCCGCCAGATTGGTGAGCTTGTTGAGGGCGGCGTCGATACTCAATTCCTCGCGTTCGCCGCTGGCCCGGGATTTCAATTCGATGACGCCGTTTTGCAGCCCGCGCGGTCCGACAATCACCTGCCAGGGCAAGCCGATCAAATCCATGTCGGCGAATTTGACGCCGCCGCGCTGGTCGCGCTCGTCGTAAAGCGCATCCATACCGGCATTGCCAAGCTTCAAATAGATATCCTCGCAGGCCGCGTCGCACTTTTCATCGCCGCTGCGGAGATTGATGATGCCGGCATCGAACGGCGCCACGGCGGGGGGCCAGATAATGCCGTCATCGTCGTGCGAGGCTTCGATTATTCCGCCTACCAGCCGCGACACGCCGATGCCGTAGGAGCCCATTTCGATGGCCACATCCTGGCCCGCCTCATCGGTGACGGTGGCGTTCATGGCTTTCGAATATTTGGTGCCGAAATAAAAGATATGGCCGACTTCAATGCCGCGGGCGACGATAAGATTATCGCCCAGACTTGCCTCCATTTCCGGGTCCCTTTTTTCGTCGGTGGCGGCATAGAAAGCGGTCAGGGAATCGATGACTGTCTGCAACTCGCCCTTGGCGTCCAAATTCATCAGATCGATATCCAAATCCACCAAATCCTTGTGACAGGCCACTTCGCTTTCGCCGGTATCGGCCAGAATCATGAACTCGTGGCTTAAATCGCCGCCGATCGGTCCCGGGTCCGCCGCCATCGGTATCGCCTTCAGCCCCATGCGCTGGAAGGTGCGCAAATAGGCGACGAACATGCGGTTATAGGCGCGCCGGGCGCCGTCGTAATCCAGATCGAACGAATAACAATCCTTCATCAGAAATTCGCGGCCGCGCATGATGCCGAAGCGCGGGCGTAGCTCGTCGCGGAACTTCCACTGGATATGATACAGCATTTTCGGCAAATCCCGGTAGCTGCGCACCGAATCCCGGATAATCTCGGTGATCAATTCCTCGTTGGTGGGGCCGTACAGCATGTCCCGGCCGTGGCGGTCGGTAATGCGCAGCATTTCCTTGCCGTAATCGTCGTAGCGGCCGCTTTCCCGCCAAATCTCGGCGGGCTGGATGGTCGGCATCAAAAGCTCCTGGGCGCCGGCCCGGTCCTGTTCTTCGCGCACGATCCGTTCGATCTTTTTGAGCACCCGGTGGCCAAGCGGCAGCCAGGAATAAATGCCGGCGCTGGATTGGCGAACCATGCCGGCGCGCAGCATATAGCGGTGCGAAACGATTTGCGCCTCGTTGGGATTTTCCCTGAGGGTCGGCATAAAAAACTCGGACAGGCGCATGAATAGGCATTTCCCTTGGGTGCAAAACTCAGCGGACTGTAGAAAATGCCCGCACCCTTGTCCATAACGCCCTTGACCGCTCTAACGCCCGCGCAACACCAAAGCGCATTGCCGCGCCAGTTCTTTTTGGTCGGAGCCAAGCAGGGACCGGCCGTTAAAGGTGAGCCGGCCGCTGGCGATATTGTATTTGACCTTGCCGACGACGCCGTCGCCGAGGTTTTCGCCGATATTCGCCGCCGCCCCGTGGGCGCTGATATTGTCCGTATTGGCTGTTTCCGAAACACTGACCGCGGCGGACGCCGCGGCGGCGTTGGTGGAGGACGTATTGGCGGCACTCAGAAGGCCGGCTTTCGATGTGGCGTCCGCCGCCGCCGCCGTGGCCGCCGTGGCCGCCGCCGTCGCCGCCGCCGCCAGATCAGGGTCGGTTGGATGCGCGGCCGCCTTGGCCGCCGCCGCCGTGGACGCTGCCGCCGCCTTGGTCGAGACCGCGGTGGCCGCATCGGAAATGGATTTCGCCTCGTCGGCGGCGGATTTGGCGGCCGCCGCCGCGGTTTTGGCGGCACTGGCCTTGGAAGCGGCGCTGGTCGCATCGGCGGCGCTGGTGGCCGCCGTGGTGGCGGTCGTGGCCAGGGCGGCGACGGCGTCGGCTTCGGCCTGGGTTTCGGTAAATTCCGCCGCCGCCGCGGTGGCCGCCGTCCTGGCGTTGTCTTCGGCGTTGTCGAGGGCGTTGTTGCCGGGATCGGCCGCCGACGCGGCAATGGCGGCCGTCAAAGCGGTATCGGCGGCGGTCTTGGCGGTTTTGGCGGTATCGGCGAGAGTTTGCGCGGAGATGGCGGCGGCGGTGGCCGAGGCGGCCGCCGTGGTCGCCGAGGTGGCCGCCGATTTGGCCTTGTCGGCGGTGATCGAGGCGGCGCTGGCGGCCTTGGCGTCGGCTTCGGCTTTTCCTAAGTAATTCTTGATGTCGAATTTGACGTCAAAGGTGATGACGTTGGGGATTTTAATCGGCGAGCCGCCGTGCAAATCCGCCGGTGCCACTTTGCGGCCGCGCACATCAACACCGGCCCGGTAGGTCACGTCGGCGCGCGCCTGATGGCGGACCAGGCGCTGGCAATCTTTTTTGCCGATCGCCAGTTTGGCGCCCTTGGCGATGGCCGGACTGCCTAGGGACGCAAAATAGGCGGCGCCCAGGACCGGCACCATTAACGTAGTTGCGCGCACCCAGAAATGCCAGTTCATCGCTATTCTCCCAATATACCATTCAAATGGTGCGGCAGCCGGCGCCCGACAAGCGCGCTGGCTGAGCCGTAAAATATACCAATATTGGGTTGAAGTTCGGTTAAATCGACTGGCGTGGCGCCAACCGCTCAGCCGGACTTATCACCGGCGTCCGATTGGCTGAGCCAAGCTGGATTGTGCGCGGCGATATTCGCATAAATCGGGCAGTTTTGCCGGTGCGCCGGGCAGCGTGCCGATGCTCATAAGGAATTCGCCGACGATTTCGCCGCCCGCGAATTTGAAGTTCTGGCGGAACAGCTTGACCCATTCGTCCTTATTGCGGGGGCTGTTCGCCTCGATCCAATTGGCAAAGCCGCCGTGG